>JBAYWJ010000165.1:0-8128 GCA_041674125.1 Kiritimatiellia bacterium | reverse complement strand
TACGACCGCCCCCTTACGCCCTCGAAAAACGTCCGCATGGCGGGAGGCGGCCGCGTAACGGAAATCCTGATCCGCCCCCTTTTCTCACTTTTCTTCCCGGAGCTTTCGGCCGTCATCCAGCCCCTTTCCGGGGAATACGCCGCCCGGCGCGAAGTCCTGGAGCGCATCCCCTTCCCGATCGGTTACGGGGTGGAAACCTCGCACCTGATAGACATCTACCGCAAATTCGGCATGGGGGCGCTGGCCCAGACCGACCTGGACCAGCGCGTGCACCGTAACCAGTCCACCCAGGCCCTTGGGAAAATGTCCTTCGGCATACTCGAGACTTTCCTGCACCGCTGCCGCGAACTGAACATCATCTCCGGCCTGCCGGAAATAAGCACGATCATGCGCCAGTTCCAGTGGCACGAAAACGGGTATGAGCCGATCGAGCTTTCCATCCCGGAATTCGAACGCCCGCCCATGATAACCGTTCCCGAATACCAGCAGCGCTTCAACCGCCGCCCATGAATCCAGCCCTGAAAGTCGCCATAGTCCACTACCACCTGCGCCCCGGAGGCGTGAGCAGCGTCATCGGCCGCGCGCTGGAGTCGCTGCGCGCCCTGGATGCAAGGGCGGTTGTGCTTACAGGCCGGCCGCCGGAGGGCAACCAGGGCCAGTTGCCCTGCGTGTGCCTCCCGGGCCTCGATTACAGCGCGTCCGGCCAGGTGGGAACGCCCGAGGACCTGGCCCGGGAAATGGCGGGCGCGGCCGGAAATGCGCTGGGCGGCTCGCCTGATCTCTGGCACATCCACAACCATGCCCTGGGCAAGAACATCCTCCTCTCCGCATCTGTAACCAGCCTGGCCAGGGACGGCCACCGCATCCTCCTGCAAATCCATGATTTCGCCGAGGACGGCTGCCCCGCCAATTATGCCCGCCTGCGCGCCGCCTTTGGAGCGGCCGGCGCAATGCAGTCATACCCGCTGTATCCCCAGGCGGACCACGTGCACTACGCGGTCCTAAATCGCAGGGACCAGTCATGGCTCTGCGGCGCCGGCGCCGACCAGGCACGGGTGCACTGGCTCCCGAACTCCATCCCGGCCGGAATAAGCGCCGCCCGGCCCGCCCCCCCGGCCGCCGGCCGGCGCTGGGTTTACCCGGCGCGCGCCATCCGCAGGAAGAATATCGGCGAATTTTTGCTGTGGGCGGCCGCGGCCAAGAGCGGCGAGCAATTCGCCGTCACCCTGGCCCCTACGAGCCCCTCCGACTGCGCCCGCTACGAACGCTGGAAAGAATTTGCCGCCGAGCTCAAGCTCCCGGTGGAATTTGAAACAGGCCTGAAGTCCGGCGCGCCCCCGTGGTGGCAGCAATGCGACTGTGCCGTGACCACGAGCGTGGCGGAGGGATTCGGCCTGGCCTTTCTCGAGCCGTGGATGGCTGCGCTGCCCCTGGTCGGGCGCGACCTGCCCGAAATAACCGGCGACCTCAAGTCCGCCGGAATGGATTTTTCGATGCTCTATGCCCGGCTGGATGTTCCCCTCAAATGGCTGGATGCGGCCGCTTTCAGGGAGCGCTTCAACGCGCGCCTGCTCGAGACCTGGAAGGCCTACGGGCGTGAACTGCCGGCCGATGCGCCCGAACTGGCGTGGCAGTCGTCCGCCGCGGGCGACGCGTTTGATTTCGGAAATTGGACGAGGAGGCACAGGAAGCCGTCATCCGCCGGCTCCGGGAAAATTCCGCACTGGCGGGAGACCTGCGCCCCACCTGCCTGCCGCTGGAGCCTGCGCGCCGCGTCGCGGCCAGAAACACAGCCTGTGTTCAAAGCCGCTTCGGCCCGCAATCATACGGGGAACGCCTTATGGCAACCTACCAGGCCGTCTTGCGCTCGACGCCGGGGCTAGTAAAAGCCCTGCCGGCGGAAGCCATCCTGGACCAGGCCCTGCAGCCCGCGCGCTTTAATCTCCTGCGGACTTGAGTTGATAAAATCCCCCTGACGTGCCGCCATGCTATCGAAATCATTTGAATCAGTATTAATCAGGCGCATCCGGAAATTGAACGCGCCGCTGGCCCCGCTGCCTTCGAAGATTGCCCCGTGCATCGAGCCGATCGGCTGACTGAAGGCGGTCCTTTTTGATGTCTACGGCACCCTGCTCGTCTCCGGCGCCGGGAAACACTCCGGGGATAACATTGGCTCGCAGACGGCCGCCCTGCGCAAGGCGCTGGCAGCGGTCGGCGGCCAAAGGCGCGCGCCGGCCGCGCGCGAGGGCATCAGGCTTTTCAACGCGATGCTCTCCGCCAGCCATGCCGGCCTTAAACGCTCCGGCATCCGGCATCCCGAGGTTGACATCCTGGCAGTGTGGCAAGGGGTACTGGCGGAACTGCGCTCCCGCGCGCTTATCAACTTTAAGGCAACCGCGCCCATGGCTGCCAGGGTGGCGGTAGAATACGAAAACCGCATCAACCCGGTCTGGCCCATGCCGGGTGCGGCCGGGATTCTGGAGGAGCTTTCGGCGCGGGGCTTCATGCTGGGCATTGTTTCCAACGCCCAGTTTTATACGACCCTTACCCTGAGCGCGCTCTTCGGTCCCCGGTGGAAGCGCTGGTTCCGGCCGGAGCTGTGCTTCTGGTCCCACGAATACGGCCAGGCCAAGCCCGGGCGCTTCCTGTTCCGCCGCGCGGCGCGAAAACTGAATAAATGCCGCGCGGTCAGGCCGCGGGAAGTCATAATGATCGGCAATGACTTTGAGCATGACGTCCTGCCGGCGCTGGACTGCGGTTTCCGTGCAGTCCTTTTCGCCGGCGACCGGCGCTCCTGCCGGCCGGGAAAAGGTTTGCGCGCCGGCGCGCAGGGCGCATGGCTTACAATAACCAGCTGGCGGCAGCTTATATATATTGCCGGGTCAGCGCCGCGTCAGAAGTGAAGCCGCGGCGGCGCTCTTCCTTGCAAGCCCGGGAACAACTCCCGGCAGGAAAGACATGAATGCACTGGATTGGAGCATAGTTGCCGCCTACATGGCCGGCATGATAGGCCTCTCGCTCTGGATCGGGAGGACCCAGCGCACCGGCCAGGATTACTTCCTGGGCGGCAACCGGATCGGCCACTGGGCGGTCGGCACCTCCATCCTGGCCACCCAGTGTTCCACCAACAGCCTCCTGGGCGCACCGGCCTTCGTCATCGCCGTGGGCGGGCTGCTGTGGCTGCAGTACGAGCTGGCGGTGCCGCTGGCCATGATCGGCGTGATGATGTTCCTCATGCCGTTTTTCAGGAGGCAGGGAATCGTCTCGGTCTACGAGTACCTCGGGCGGCGCTTCGGGCCCGGGAGCCGGACGATGCTGTCGCTCCTTTTCCAGTTCCTGAGGGCCTTTTCAACCGGGGTGACGGTCTACGGGATCTCGATTGTCATCCAGCAGCTGGTCGGCCTGCCCTTCTGGGCCTCGGTGCTCCTGATCGGCGTGGTCGCCATGGTTTACGAATTCCTGGGCGGGATCCGGGCGGATATTTATTCCGACGTCATCCAGATGGTCGTCCTCTATGCCGGTATCGCGCTTTGCCTGTTCTACGCCGTTCACCTGGCCGGCGGCTGGAGCGAGATAATCGCGGTTTTCCCGGCCGATAAGGCGCGCACGCTCGATTTCGGCAGCACGGGCCTGGACGGCTCGAACCCGTTTGGGTTCTGGCCAATGCTGCTGGGAGGTTTTTTCCTTTACATGAGCTATTACGGCTGCGACCAGACCCAGGTCCAGCGCGGCCTTTCCACGCGCGACCCGGACGGGGCCAACATGGCGCTGTTTATCAACGGCCTGCTGCGCTTTCCACTGACCCTGACCTACTGCCTGATCGGAGTGGCGATCGGGGCTTACATGATCAAGCATCCTGACTTCGTGCGGATTTTGACCGATCCCTCTACAGGGGAGGTGAACTACAACCTGGCGGTCCCCTCTTTCTGCCTGCATGCCCTGCCCCACGGGGCCATCGGGCTCATCATGGTGGCCATGTTCGCGGCGGCCATGTCCTCGCTCGACTCCACCCTCAATTCCCTCTCCGCCCTGACGATCCGTGACGTTATCGAGCGGTTCCGGCGCGAGCCGCTCGGCGCGCGCGCCATGATACGCTGGGGGCGGCTGATCACCATCTGCTGGGGCGCGCTCTGCATGACGTTTTCATTCTTCGTGGGCGACATATCCCCTTCTATCATCGAGGCCATAAACAAGATTGGCTCCCTGGTAAACGGACCCATCCTCGCCACCTTCCTGCTGGCCATCCTCACCCGGCGCGCGAACGATCCGGGGGTGGTCTTCGGCATTCTGGCAGGATTTGGCGCCAACCTGGCAACCTGGCTTTTTCTGCCAGGGGTTTCCTGGCTCTGGTGGAACGTCAGCGGCTGCCTGGTGACATTCGCGACCGGATACGGCGCGAGCTTGTTCTTCCGCGCCCGGCCGGAGGCGGAAATAGAGGGACTTCTGTTCCGCGCCGGCGCGGCGCAGCAATTCAATTATCGCCGCAACTGGCGCGTTTACATGTGGATCCTGGCCGGCTACTTCGCGGCGATGGTGCTGGTCTTGAAGCTGATAGAGTTGTTCCTGGCGTTGGCAAACGCATGAGCAGACGTCAGCCCAGAGGCAGCCAGACCACGGCGTAGGGCGCCAACGCCACGGCGCCGTCGGCGCAGGCATCATTTCCCGCCAGCAGGTCTTTTGACGCAATTTCCTGCCAGCCGCAGGCTTTCAGCTGATTGCCTTCCACGCGGGCCGGCTTTCCGGAAAGGTTGGCCAGCGCAAGTATTTTTTCGGTGCCATCAGGCGAAATGCGCTCAATGCCGAGCACAGAGTCCGTTACGGCGGCGACGCGTTGGGGCCCTTCCGGGTGAAAAGCAGCGTGCCCGGAGCGTATCTTAAGCATGCGCAGCTGGGCTGCAAAGGCGCGCCCCGCGACAGAGCCGGGATTTTCGGCGACTGACTGGAATGCGGCGCGCTGCCACTTGGTGCGGTTGAGCGAGCGGCTCATCCCGGTCTGCCGGGCCAGATCCTGGTCGTTGCGGGCGGCTAAAAGAGTGTTAAAATAAACGGCCGGGATGCCCTTGAAGGAGAACAGAATGGCCTGGGCGCAAAGGAAGCGGGCCAGGTGCAGCTCCGGATCGTCGCCGGGCAAACCTCCCAGCGCGTCAAACCAGGTGCTGTTCAGCTCGTAGGGCACCTCCTCCCCGTTCGCTGCCCGGCGCGTTGAAACGCGCCCGCCGGCACCTGCGACGTGATCAACCAGCCCCTTGATTTCCGGTTCAGGAATTAATCCCTCCAAAGGCCGGACGCCGATGCCGTCATGAGTGCCGGTTATGTTGAGGTATGCGCAGCCTGAGGGCGGTTCCGGAAGTTCTTGGGCCCACGCGGCAAGATGCCGGGCGGTCCCGCCGAGCAGGGCGTGCAGGATGAGCGGCGGCAGGCTGAACTGGTAGATCCAGTGGGCTTCGTCGCCGCTGCCGAAGTAAGAAATGTTCTCGCTGTGGGGCAGGTTTGTTTCCGCCAGCAGCCGCACGTCCGGGGCGATCAGGATGAGCAAATCGCGCAGGAGGGCGATGATTTCGTGCGTTTCCGGCAGGTTCAGGCAGGCGGTCCCCGCCTTTTTCCACAGGTAGGCGATGGCATCGAGCCGCAGCACGCGCGCGCCCATCGAAATATAGAGCATGATGATGTCCAGCACTTCAAAGAAAACATCAGGGTTGGCGTAATTCAAGTCAACCTGGTCGGCGCTGAATGTTGTCCAGACATGTCTCTCGCCGGAATATGTGCGGACGGGCGTCAGGAGCGGGCTGCTGCGCGGGCGCACGACTTGCTTCAGGGTTGCTTCGGCGGGATCGGCTTCGATGAAATAATGCCGGCCGGGGGCGATCCCGCCAATGTAATCCTGAAACCAGCCGCTCCGGGCGGAAACATGGTTAAGCACCAGGTCAAAAACCAGGGAATACGATTTCCCCAACGCCTGCAGGTCAGGCCATTGGCCGAAGGCTGCTTCGACCGAACGGAAATGGATTATGGAAAACCCGTCATCGGACGAAGCCGGGAAGAAAGGCAGGATGTGAAGGTGGGAAAAGGCGTCGCCGACGTGTGTTTCAAGCGCCTTTTGCAGTACCGGAAGCGAGGGCTTGCCCTGGACCTGGATTGAGTCCGGATAGGTAATGAGCAGCGCGCTGCGCTGGTCGCAGGCGTGCGGGGCCGGCCGTGATTCGGCCTCGACGCCGTAGCGGCCTACCATCATCGCGGCGCGCGCCACGAGGCTCTCAGCCTCCCGGCCGTAGAGCCGCTCCAGGCGCTCGCGGATGCGCTGCATAACCGGGCTGGCATAGTAGTGTTTCATGGCGTAAGTCCGCGGATGTTAGTGATGAGCGTGCGCAGGCTGCGCCGCAGCACCGCGTAGCTGAAATACCGGCTGGCAACCTTGAAATTGTGCTCGACCATGGCCCGCCGGTAATCGGCATCGGAGATGATGCGGCGGACCTCTTCGACTATTTCGCGGGTGAGGAAGCCCTCGATGATCGGCGCGCGGAATCCCTTCGGCTCAATATCCCGGCTGAAGACCTCGTAGCGGTTCACCAGGATCGGCTTTTTAAAATAGACCGCCTCGAGGAAGGCGTTGCCGAATCCCTCGTACATGCTGGGGTAAGTTACAAAATCCGCGTGCGGGTAGATGTCCCAGAGGGTGAAAGACTTCTGGTCCTTTTCAGCCGCGGGGCGCGCGCCGGCGGCCTGGATGTCAATAAAGCGCAAATCCACGCCGGAGCGCTTCGCAAATCCGGTCAGCATGGCCTTGTACTCGAAGCCCTCGTCGCCGGCTTCGTGCGAGACAACGAGCTTGTATTTCGGGTTGCCAAGCATCTGGACCAGGTTGATGGCGTGCCCGATGCCCTTGCGCGGTATCACGCGGGTCGGCTGCAGGATCAGCCTGTCGTCCGGCGCCAGGCCCAGGCTGGCGCGGACATCCGCGGCGGGCGCCCCCGCTGTTGCCGGGGGGCTTTCGTAATCAAGGACGTTTGGGATGACCATTGACGAAATGGACTTGCGCCGCGCCAGCTCCTCCTGGGCCGCCTGGTTGATGACAACGTGCTGCAGGTCGTGGTCGCGCGGCGGGAAGGCCATGTCGAGGTAGTCGTTCACGGCGCTTACCGAAAACCTGGTCCGCTCCCAGTAAAAATCATGGTGGTGGCCGATGGCCGGCACATGTGTTTCAGACATCAGCTCGGCCAGCGCCAGCCCGAGCGGTATATGCATCGGGATCGCCAGCACGTTTTCCAGCACCATGATTTTAATGTCGAACTTTTCCAGGAAATCATAAAGGGTCTGCTTGAGGTATGTCCGCATTTCCCGGATGCGGTGGCTGATCTGGTGCGTGCGCGCGGTCTTGCCCCAGATACGCTCGTTGATCCATGCATTTTCGGGGTGGTTGAAAAATGCCTCCGGGACGCACATGCTCCTTTCGGCGGGGCAGTCAAGCCGGCCGGCATACCAGTAGCAATTGTGCCCTTCGGATTCCAGGACGCTTGCCCACTTGGCCGCCTCAAGCGACACCCCGTCCGTCCCGGCGAGCCTGGTTGATATGAAACCGATATTTTCCGTCATGGGGCCATCCTCACAGCGCAGCAGCCCGGGCGCGGGCAAAGTGCAAGCTGGCCCCGGGCGGTCAGGCTTGAAGCTTAAAACCGCCATCCCTCCGGCCTGCGCCAGGAGACTACCGGCGCAATCAGTTCTTTTTCTCGCGGCGCACGAGCATCATGACCGGCGTGGCGATGAAGACGGTGGAATAAGTTCCGGTGATGATGCCGATCACGAACAGCACCGCGAAGTTGTTGATGGCGCCTCCGCCGAAAATCAGAAGCATCATCACCGCCAGGAACACGGTGGTCGAGGTCAGGATTGTCCTGGAAAGCGTCTCGTTGATGCTCAGGTTGCATATTTCAAGGAAGGACCTGTTCGGGAAGGCCTTGCTCTTTTCGCGGATGCGGTCGAATATGACGATCGTATCGTTGACCGAGAAGCCGATGATCGTCAGGAGGGCCGCGATGATGGTCATGTCGATCTGCCTGCCGAGCATGCAATAGACCCCGGCCGCGACGAGCACGTCGTGAACCAGGGCGGCGACAGCCCCGACCGCGTAGGC
>JBAYWJ010000164.1:0-8147 GCA_041674125.1 Kiritimatiellia bacterium | reverse complement strand
CGCTTCTTACGGTCACCGGGTTGGTGATCGCAACACGACTTTTTATTCCATCATCAGGATAAGTATTTACAAACTCTCCTGTGTCGTAAACTCCATTTGTAACCCAGACAACATCGCCTGACACACATGCAGATATCGCGCTTTGGATGTTTGTCGCCGCGGTTTCCCATGAAGCATAGGGACTGACGTGTCCGCCGGACAATGAGACGTAACGCTCTGATGCCATGGCCAATGACGCGGACATCTGAACACATATCACTGCCATTATGATTCTATGCATGACAATCTCCTTCAATTGGCAACAATAACTAAGCAATTTATACATAATGATATAAGATTTTTTTTGTTTGTAAATAAAATAATTTGAAAATACTTTTTTCACCCTTTCAACTGCTTGAAAAGCTCGATGTAAATTACCGCCGTGCGCTCCCAGTCCCAGGTCGCCCGTGCATACTGCGCCACTGATTCGCGGCGTTTATAAAGCGCTCCTAAATCATCCACACACGCCAAGAGAGCCTGCCTGAGGATTTCAGGATCGCGCTGGCACACAATAAACATTTCACGGTCTTTACCATAGCCGGCGAATGTTTCTTCTGAAATCAAGCACGGCAGGCCGCAGGCCATGGCCTGGAGCACAACCGCCGGCCAACCCTCGCCAATGGAAGGCATTATGAACAGGTCGTGAACGCCATACAGTTCACGCAATTCAGCATTGCTGACAAAATCTATTACCCTGATATTTTCAAGGTTCCATGCTGCCGGGACAACCGGCCCCCGCCCTACCAGGGTAAACCTGGCATCCGGGCAATCCCGGGCCGCCTGCCTGATAAGCGCAAGACCTTTCTTTTCGTAAAAGCGGCCGACGAACAGGATGTTCAACCGAGCAGAGTCAACCTGCCATTTCGCACGCAAGGCTCTCCTCTCATCATCGTGAACAAAGAAATAAACATCGTGATCATAGCCGGCTGGAGTCATGGCGATTTGGCCGGCATCCAGGCCGGCGTTTTCAATGAACCAGTCCTGGACAGCCTGCCCGACAAAAGTCAATTTCATCCCCTTGCCTACCCCCCATTTCGCAACCCGGCAAAGGAATTCTTTCTGGACGGCATCAAGCATCCGGTTTGAAAGAGGGATCACGCCGACATGCTGCGTGGCGACCACCGGCTTGCGCCTGAGCAAGGCCATAAAAAGGACAACCGCCGAAAGCCCGGGCGCCAGGCTGTGGATATTCACAACATCGCACCAGTCGAGCGCGCGATTGATGGCCGGGATCCGGAAAGGGTCTATCACGGGAGAATTGATCTGCCAGAGACGTTCCGGAAAATTAGCGGAAGGGATGCGGATATTATCCGGCGTTGACGGCGCTGCCCCCCGCGGAATATCGGTCGTCAGCCAGGCTACCTCGTGCCCGAGGCGCATCCAGGAGCTCTTGAGCGACATAGCGGCATACTCAATTCCGCCCATATGCGGCGGCTGGTAATTGGTTACAAGAAGTATCTTCATTGTTTTTTCCGCAAGGCAAAGGCCCAGAATGCGCATGCGCCCGGCGGCAGCCGCTGTGAATATTGAAAATCACTTTCAGGCCAGTCGGACGGGCACCCGCGCTTGGAAAGGAAAGTTTCCCATAACGGCCAGAGAAAAAAGCAGCGGCTGAAAGATGCCACCTCCATTCCGCAAGCATGAAACAGCAGCGCCAGGCGCCCGAGGGTGAAATAATTAACATGCGGCGTGCATAAATTCCCGGTGGTCAGGTCCTCGGTTTTAAGCATGGCTTTGACACGCTTGACAAGGATGCTGCCGCCGGGAATTTTTTTAAGGGCATAGCTCGGCCGGCACAGCAGCTCGGTTACGCCCCATCCATTCGGCACCGTCACGATGAGAACGGCATCGCTCCGCATGGAGCCGGATATAGCCGCGAGCATATCCCGGCATGCGGGCACATGTTCAAGCACTTCGGTCAAAACAATTGCCTTATATTCCGCGGGATGGACTGCACCCAACGAACCGCATAGAAATCTGAGATAGGGAAATGGATTTCTACCGAACGCCTCGCCGATCGAAGGGGCATGAATATCACAGGCCGTCATCTCGTATCCAAGGCTGGCAATGGGGATGGCTATATTGCCGGTCCCGCATCTGACCTCAAGGACTTTTCCCCCGGACGGCGCAACTGATTTTTCAAGCATGCTTATTATACATGCCAGCCTGACCCTGTGCACCGGGCTTTTATTGAATTCCGTATATTGCAGATAAGAACGGCTGTTCTCCGCCACATAATCAACCGGAGCTGGCAAAGGCATTCGCATGAGCGGGATTACCTACGGTTTCGGACGCACTTCAACCCGGTCTATCAGGGCCGGAACTTTAGAAATGTTCCACATGGGATCCGACAAAACGATCCGGTTAAGCCCGGGTTTTAAAGTTAATTCCCCGAGGCTCCATTCAGCCAGCTGCAGGTGGCGAAAATCATAAGCCGGGCGCGGAGAGCCATCGTTCAAATCCGCATCCTGTCCATCGGCAATGCCGCGCAAGGCAACGCGCTTGACACCATTCAACGCCATCCCGGTCACGGATATTGCCACAGTATTGGTGGTGCGGGTAAGATTAAACACCTCCAGCGATGCTTCCCTTTCCAGCACGCGCCAGTCGCGGAAATCCCTGAGCTGCTGCCAAAGCTTTATATATCCCCATTCCGGGCCATACAAGACAAGGCAGTCCTTCCCGGACGCGCGGGCGTTTGCAAGGACGTCTTCGCGCGTGTTGTAAAATATCGTCACAACCAGCTTGTTGGTATGGGGATCATTAAACTCCTCGCGATGCGCCAATCCAAGTTTCGCCAGCTTGAGCGCCGCGGCGTTGGTAAAAGAAACCGACCTGGCGAAGTGCCAGTTTGTAACAAGGCCTTTCGTTTGCCTTTCTGAAGCAAAATATTCCACGTAGGCCGCGTCCGGATATTTTTCCATAAAAAGGCGCGCATGACGGGGCCAGTCCATCTGACTGAAAACGTCAGGCGGCTCGGAAGGAACCGGGAAGGTAAAATAAACATTGGTCGAGTTATGGATCCGCAGTTCATTCCATGGATCAAACCAGCGCTCGACCAGGACGAGCGAATGGCGAGGCAGATTGTTATCGCACCAGCGGACGATATCCCAGTAAGGCGTCGGCTTGCCGGTCAACTGGGTTGCCAGATACGCCGGCCAGATATTAGGACAAAGAGCAATAGATGCAAAAATAATATAAACCAATATAGAATATTTACTGATCAGTCGATAACGCGCCAACAACCAGTCGACAGCGAACCAAGCGCCCAGCGCCAACCAAATTTGATAAAGCGGCATATAAGACAACAAATATCTTGGATCTGGGGCGGACACTAAAAATATTCTCGCTGCCAGATAAAATATTAAACCCCCTCCAGACAATAAAATTATAACCAGCATGAATAAAGAACGACGCCATAAACGATATGTTGCAATTAACCCCAAAATGACAACAACAACAGTTAAACAAGCTCTCCATCCAGACAGTCCCCAGGAAAACGAAAACAATGTTCGCGCGAACATGAAGAATGGCGATTCAAACTGGGTGCCAAAAACCCGGCCAACATATTTTGTGTGTTCCGGCGATGAGATGCTGCGCATATGCGGCAGGGCCCAATCAGCAAAGAGCAAAGGAGCTCCTATTACCGTCAAAATGGCAAGCACAGGAAACACATTGATCAACAGACTTTTTTCGCGTTGTAGAATTTTGTAATGCAAGACCAGCAAGATCAATAGCACAATGAATGCATAAGACCAGGCAGACGGCTGGGAGTATGTTGTCAGAAAGAAACCGCATCCCAATAAAATATAATATTCAGGAAGCAAAGAATGCTTCCGATCAAAAGCTTTTATTAAAAAACATAACGCCCAAAGCATAAGAACACTGCCTAAAACAAGGGGCGGATAAAAATATGCCTCGCGGCTTATGCCAATATGAAATGGATTAAGCGCAAACATGGCTGTCACAAACAGCGCAAAAGCATTGCCCGCCACGCTGCGACTACAGCCGTACACAGCCAATAAAGTCATAATTCCCAATATAGCCGAAGGCACCCTCACGCTGAACGGAGTCACCGGCAAACCGGTAAAATTCAAAAATAATTTCATCCATGCCACAGAAAAGGGGAACTGACCGGTCTTATTCATGCCAAGCGTGGTTGTCCACTTGGCAAAAACGTCACCAGGGCCAATCGGCTGGTGGGCAAAGTCCATGAAAATCATGGTATCAGCCCTGAAGGCAGGCTCTCCGAGGCAGTGCAGCCTGAAAAAAACACCCGCGCATATTATAAACAATAATAATACCAACTCACATCGGAGACCAATATGCCTTGACTGAAAGATGGGCGGCGTATTCCAACTGGATTTAAATGGCATCTCCATGTTTATAACTTAACAGAGATTTTACTGTAACTCGAAGCATTGATTGACGCAAAAAGATAAATTTGCGCCGGACCAAGAAAAACTAAAAAACATTTGAGCAGCAGCGGATTGGATGCGCAGTGCGCTTTCATGATACAGCGGCGGTAGAATCAACATTCAATGATCTTATTACAAGCGCCGCCTGCTCGCCATGGGAATTAAAGGCTATAAAATCATATTTAACATCATATTTACGCACAAATTCTTGAAAAGCCTTATATTCACCTTCCTGCCAACAAGGATAATTATAGTACTCGTCAAACACGATCACCGTGCCCGGCGCGATGTGTTTGCCTCCGATATCAAAGATTGTTTTCGCAGATTTATAAACATCAGAATCAATGTGAATAAAAGACAGATGCTTTCGGCTATCTTGCATCAGAACCGGCAAAGTTTTATCAAACCATCCTTTAATTAAACGCACGTTTTTTCGCACACGCGGCAAACGATACATTTTAAAGTAATCGGCGGATATCACCGCATCTTTTGTTTGCCCTTGACTCCAATCAACCGGCAATCCTTCAAAAGAATCCAAGCCGTATATGGTCTTATGAGGCGCAAGCTTGGCAATATAGTTTATGGATTCACCGCGCCAAACACCGAATTCCACCCACAGACCATCATGCCCTGATTTTAAAACCTCATCAACCGCTCTATTATATATCTCATGCCGGGATTTACATTCAACGGCACCACGAAAAAAATCCTTGTATTTATCGCAAAACGCCAAGCGCTCACGTATATAATTAATGTGATCCGGCCGGCGCAATAGATCGTGGAAAACGATGTACCATACAACTGGACGGAATAAAGGAACCAAAATACTTACAACAATATACCTGGCTATTTCACGGAACTGCCATTTTATATATTTTATCATTTTAATTTCCTTTCAGAAATGATGCACCATTTAGCAAATTCATTATGCTTGTTACAAGCAGATTTATCGTATATTAATGGGGACATTTTAAACCTGAGAGCAAAATCCGGATGGCGCGCTTCCTGCAAGATGCCTGACAAACAAGTCATATTGTCCGAACCGGCCTGGAAATGGCACTACAATCTCAACCGGCCGGCAGCCGGAAAGAATTACAGGGCTATCAGGCTGATCATCCAGACCGCCATCGCCTTTACGGCCGCCTCTGTCCTGGCATTTATTTTCCATCGGATCTTGCTTGCTGAAATCGCGGCCGGGATCGGATTAATCAACCTGTTTTGCGGCCTGTTTCTGCCCCGCGCCCACGCCAAGATCGAAAAATATGCGGCGCTCTTCGCTTTCCTGGTCGGGCAGTGCATCACCTGGATGCTGCTGGTCCCATTTTATTACCTGTGTTTCCTGCCGGCCAGGCTTATCCTGGCGCTCGCCGGCCGCGACCCGATGAAACGGACATGGGATACATCTGCGCCGACATACTGGGATAAAAAACAAGATATTCAAGATAAGGAAAGAATAACAAAGCAATATTAAGCTACAAGATGAATAGACTGTAGGCTGTTAGCCTGTAGGAGAAAATCATGCGCGACCATACTAGAACCTATCTCAAAATTCGCTTGGGCATGGCAGCAGCGAATTTCGCGTCTGGCAAGGCGGGCGCGTGGGTGGGTATACCTGAAAGGTATATCTCCCGCGCGCCCAACGCCGCCAGGCACGAAATGCGCTCTGTTCCAATGGAATGCGGCGGCACATCTGGCAGAGCGGCGTTCTGCAAACGGGGCCATAGCGGCTGCTATGCCACCCGCTTGCACGCATTGCTCTGCCAGCGCGACGCTCGCACCATGCTCCATGCCAATTTTGAGATAGGTTCTGAACTCAGGGCGTTCGAACTGGCCGATGAAGTGGCGGTCTTGATCTATCGGGCAACCAGAGGATTTCCAAAAGAGGAGATATATGGGTTGACTTCCCAGATGCGAAGGTCGGCGGTTTCGGTGCCGTCAAATATCGTTGAGGGATGTGCGAGAGAGAGTCAGTCCGAATACCTCCGCTTTCTTGAAATAGCCTTCGGTTCGGCAAGGGAACTGCATTACCAGTTCGGCCTGGCCAGTCGCTTGGATTATACAAATAAGATGGACGTTCCTGAATGCGAATCAAAAATGATGGAGACCGAGAAGGTGCTAAGCGCCTTGATTCGGTCCATGCGCAACTCCTAACAGTCTACAGCCTGCAGTCTAAAATCCTTACTATTTATCAATGAACATTATCGGCATCAGCGCATATTACCACGATTCAGCCGCAGCCCTCGTGCGCGATGGCGAGATTGTGGCCGCGGCTCAGGAAGAAAGGTTTTCCCGCAAAAAGCACGACTCCGACTTTCCATCCGGGGCGCTGGAATACTGCCTGGCCGAGGGCGGCATCAAGGATGAAATTGATGCCGTGGCTTTTTACGACAAGCCCATTTCCAAGTTCGACCGCATTCTGCAAACCTACTTCAGCGTGGCGCCGCGCGGCCTGCGCTCGTTCATGATGGCAACCCCTCTCTGGCTGAAACAGAAGCTGTGGATTCCGTTGATAATTGAATCGGAATTCAACAAGCTGGGCATCCGGATTAAAGAGCCCTTATATTTTCCCGAGCACCATCAATCACACGCCGCCAGCGCCTTTTATCCATCCCCTTTTGACAGCGCGGCCGTCATGACCCTGGATGGCGTGGGCGAATGGGCCACCAGCACCGTCGGGAAAGGCACCGGGAACAGAATTGACATATTGCGCGAGCTGCGCTTCCCCCACTCCCTCGGCCTGCTTTACTCCGCCTTTACTTATTTTACCGGTTTCCGGGTCAATTCCGGCGAATACAAGCTCATGGGCCTTGCGCCTTATGGCAATCCTGTTTATGTGAACGCCATCAAGGACAACCTGCTTGACCTGAAACCCGACGGCTCCTTCCGCCTCAACCTGGAATATTTCGGCTACCTTGACGGGCTGACCATGACCAACCATAAATTTGCGGAGCTCTTCAATGGTCCGCCGCGCAAGGCAGAATCCGAAATTACCCAGCGCGAAATGGATATCGCCAGCTCGATCCAGGCTGTCACGGAGGAAATTGTCCTCAAAATGGCCCGATTTGCCTTTGACCTGACGGGCGAAAGCAACCTGTGCCTGGCCGGCGGGGTGGCGCTCAACTGCGTGGCCAACGGCCGCCTCCTGCGCGAAGGTCCGTTTAAAAAAATATGGATCCAGCCGGCGGCGGGCGATGCCGGCGGCGCGCTCGGGGCCGCCCTCGCGGTCTGGCACGCCGCCATGAACAAGCCGAGGTCGCCCGATGGCGAACACGACGCCATGCGCGGCTCATACCTGGGCCCGGAGTTCAGCCCGGAAGAAATTGCGCAATTCCTTGAGGCAAGGCATTACCCGGCCAGGCGCATAGCAGACGCGCGTGAATGGCAGCGGGCAATTGCCGGCCTCATCGCGGGCGAAAGCGTCGTAGGGCTCCTGAACGGCCGCATGGAATTCGGCCCGCGCGCCCTCGGCAACCGCTCCATTATTGGCGACGCGCGTTCTCCCCGGATGCAGTCGGTCATGAACCTCAAGATCAAATACCGCGAATCCTTCCGCCCTTTCGCGCCGGCCTGCCTAGAGGAAAAAAAAGGGGAATATTTTGACCTTGCATGCCCTTCGCCCTACATGCTGCTTGTGGCCCGGGTAAAACCGGAACGCTGCCACAACCGCGAAGAAGCCGCGCGCTTGCCCAT
>JBAYWJ010000163.1:0-8265 GCA_041674125.1 Kiritimatiellia bacterium | reverse complement strand
ATGCCGTCGAAATCGCTGTCCTTTTTCTGGGGAGACACAATCTTCGGCTGCGGGGCGCGGCAGCTGCGGAACGGGCAGGCCTCGGCATTGATCGGGATCGGCCGGTTGCACTTGACGCAATACACGCGCAGCTCGGCCACCAGCATGCGGGTTGTCCAGCCGGCGATCTGGAACGGGGCGCCTATTTTTTCGATGGCGTCATAAACGGGGTTGACTTCGCGAACAGCCTGCCTGGACCTGGCCGGGGGCGGCTGGAGCCACTGGTCGTCTGCCAGCATTTTTTTCTCCCGGCCGGTCGAATAAATCAGCAGGAAGACGGAGGAGACGATCGCGGCCAGCACCAGCACCAGCAGGAGCTTGTCGTAATAGGCCTTCATCCAGGCAACTATTTCGTCTTTTTTCATGATAATTTTATGAATTGATCTGAATAAACTATGAGCCGGCTGCCCTTGTGCCTTTAGATTTCCTGTCCTCCTTGAAATCAATCGGAGGGCCGAAATTGTAGACATCCATTTCCAGGACGGCCTCGATCTCCTCGCGCCCGAGAACGATGCGCTTATCGCGCGAAGTTTCCTCCGCCGGCAATTTTCCGGCGGCGCCGTCCTTGCCCGCGCCCTGCTGCCAGCCGCCCGGGCCCACGCTGGTTTCCTTGCGGGGATTGGTTATCTCAACCCTGGTGACCACCGTGAACATCGGCAGGCGGGCCAGGCGGTTCAGGAGGTCGAGAACCGAGCCCTCCGTGGCGCGGAAAGCGAGCTTGAAGTGCTGGCACGAATGCAGGGCCTCGCCCCCGGCGGCGGGAGTTTTGGCGGGCGCAGGGGCCGCCGGGCCGCGCCCGCGCGCGGCGGCCGGCGCGGCTTTATCCGCAGCGGACTCGAATTCATCCCGCGAAATGGAGACAAGCTGGGACACGGCGGCGTCCGGCAGTATCTGGCAGAGGCTCTCGGTTATCTTCACCTGCTGGACCAGGCGGGGAATATCGTCCGGAGCGGGCAGCATGCCGCCCGCGTATTTCTCAAAACCGAAAGCGTATTTGTCGGGGAAGGCCACGCGCCCGGTCTGGAGCCGCTCGCGGATGCGGCGCAGGGTGTTTTCAAAGAATGTCATGAATTCGGCCGCCTCCATCGGGTCCTGCTCGACCTGCTCGCCGGCCATCCAGCCGCGGAGCTCGTTGAAGTCATCAATAAGGTCGTCCAGCTTTTCCTTCTCGCGGGCGATGTTCGCGGCGGAAGGGAAAACGGCGCGCTGGTAAAGGCCGTCCAGGCGGGACTTTGAGCCATCCAGCTCCTGCTTTTCCTTTTTGTGGCTCTTATAGACAAAGAAAAGCCGGCCGCCGGCCGCCAGCAGCAGGACCAGGGCCAGGGCCAGGGCGGCCGTCAGCCAGACATATTTTTTAATGAACTCCAGGATTTTCTGCATTTGATACCCGCCACCGAATCGCGTTAAATCGTCCGATTAAAACATATGACATTCTTGCCCGCATTTTATGCGGGCCTACAACAATTTGCGTCCAAAGGCCGCCTTAAACAGTAATCAATTCAACATATGCCGCCATTCTGACTACTGACTTCTGAATTCCAGCAAAACGCGAGTTTTGCAATTAACTCCTGCCAAAACACTTTATTTCTTTTTATCCTTTTTTGCCGCATGGCCGTCCAGGTCAATTTCAATCTCAAACTGGCGCGCAAAATCGCTCTGGGCCGGCATGGGTGCAAGGCGGATTTCGGTGCCCGGGCCGAAGATGGGCGACTCGCGCAGGTTGTCACGGAACTGGGCGACGGACTTGTCGGTGGCCTTGTCGGCGAAAATAAGCCCCTTGACCATGATCGAGCCGAAGTCGTCCGCGGCCGGACCCTGCCCCTGCCCCGCCGGCTGGGTGCGCGGGGCTGCCCTGCCGCCGGCGGCGGCTTTCAGGGACTTTTGCGCCGGCGTGAGGGACACGATCCACATGCCGTCGGGCATGCAGGCGTGGATATTGTCAATGATTTCAAGCCAGCGCGTCCTCTGGCCGGCCAGGCGCGTCAGGCCGTCAATCTGCTGCCTGATCAGCTTTTGCTTTTTTTCCGCCGGCGCCAGGCTGTTTTCGACGAGCTCGAGCTGGGAGACCTTCTCGGCCGCCTTCAATTTTTTACTGCGGAGGATATCGGTGGTGACCGAAAAATACATGAGCCAGAGAAAGGCCAGGAGCACCACGCCGAAGGCGGCGGCCACGAGGAAGGGCTGCTTGCGGCGGAAGGAGCGCTCGGCCAGGATCTTGGGCGGCACGAGGTTGACCTCGAGCGGGCAGGAAAGGGCATGGCGCAGGCCTACGCCGACCATCTCCCCCATGAGGTGGGCGCACTGCCCGATCGTTTCCTCGGTTATGGCATCGTTGATGATCACGTTCTTGAAGGGATTGAAATACTCCACCTCGATCTTCATCTTTTCCTTGAAGAATTCGTCCGTGCGGGCTATGACCGAGCCGCCGCCGGCGAGCAGCAGGCGCGAGGGGCTGCGGCCGCCCTGCTGGTGGCGGTAAAGGTTGATCGAGCGCTCGACCTCGATGTGCAGGCGGGTCATCACGCCGCGGATGGTCTTGGAAACCTTGGAAATCACCTTGTCCGAATAATCCTCGTAGGCCCCGCCGAAGGCGACTGAAGCGTGGGCAAACTTGAGCTCCTCGGCCTCCTTGAAGGGGAGATCGAACTCCTTCATCAGCTGCTGGGTGATCATGTTGCCGGAGCCGAGGAGCGGCAGGTTCCGGCTCCAGAACTGGCCGGTTTCCATGAAGACCAGGTTGGTGCTCCTGGCGCCGATGTCTATCACGAGGGTGCAGTCGCCGAGCTCGCCGTAGTTGTAGCAGACGGCATTGTAAAGCGCCATCGGCGCCACGTCCACCAGCTCCACGTCGAGCCCGACCGCCTCGACGCAGTCGGTGAGGTTTTCGACGATGTCCTTCTTTATGACCACCAGCATGACGTTGAGCTCGGTCTCGGAAGAGCCCATGAGCTGGTAGTCCCAGACGACCTCGTCGATCGGGAAAGGCACGTTCTGCTGGGCCTCGTAAAGGATGGTCTGGTAAATCTTGCTGCGCTTCACCGGGGGCAGCTTCACCAGGCGCAGGAAGGCCGACTGGCCGGTGACGGACATCACCACCGGGGCGGGGCGCACGCGCTTGTCGCGGATGATAGACTGGAGGGCGTTGACGATCGCGAGGGTGGCGTCGGCCTCGGTGGTGGAATCCACGCCGAGCGGCATCTGGTGGATGCTGAGCAGCTCCATCCCGGAGCGCCCGAAGACGAACTCGCCCAGTTTTATCTGGCTGGCGCCTACGTCAACCGCCAATACCCGTTTTGGCCCGAACAGTTGCATGATTTAAGCTCTCACGGAGAAGAAAGAATCTCTCACAGAGGCCACAGAGGGCACAGAGGGAGTACAGGAAGAACAGAGGGTTGGTTTTATTTTTTTTAGCTTTCTAAAAAAAATAAAACCAACGTTCTTCTCTGTGTGCTCTGTGTGCTCTGTGAGAGACATCTTCTCTTTTTCCGTTCTCTGCTCTTCCTGCCCTCTTTCTGTAAACCCTGCGATAAAAAATTATCTTCCTTTCACGGGAATTTCGTAATTATCCACGGCAATAAAGGCAAAGGGCGTCAGGGAGCGGTCCAGGATCATGCCGTCTATCGAGCGCACGTTGGCCGTACGCCACCAGGGCTGGCTGCTCTCCGGGAAGCTGCGCAGGGCGACCACCTGGCCGCCGGAATACACCTCCACCGCCGCCCGCTCGACCACGCTGCCGTAGCGCTCGAGCGTCCGCGGCCTCAGGAACACCGCCACCTGGCGCCCGCGCCCCTTGGGAATATCCGAGTAGACGTAAGAGCCGGTGAACATGGTGAAGGCGGAATTCTTCTGGTTCTTGACGACGATGTAAAACTTCATCTCGAGCTGGTCGGTCCACTCGGCGTCCGTATCGAACTTCACCAGTATTTTCGCCCAGTTGCCCGGGGTGATGTTGGCCTCGCTCGAGCTGCCGCTGTAGCTGTAATCGGGAGTCCTGTTGTTGGAAGTGACCTCTATGGCCTTGACCGAGATCGTGTCTTTCGCGGAGGCCGTGCCGGCCGCGGCGGTGCCGCCTGCCCGGCGCGCCTGGGCGGAAGCCTCTCCAATGAACATGCCGGTTAACATGATGCAAAGAACAACGATTGCCGCGTCACGGATAAGATTGCCTTTCATTTCATTCCTCCCCGGGGACACTTTGATATGCGCCATGAGTGCACGGTTATAAGCTGACGGAAAACACCGACTCATTAAACAATCCACGGCATTTTAAATCTACCGGATGATAAGTCAAACATATTATCCTGATTTTATCCCTATTTTTCGCAACAGCCCGGAATGATCTTCACCTGGAAAGCCCCAGTTTAAACGCTGCGCTAAAAAGCATTTTGTCCGCAGTCCAGAGCGGGATCCCTGCCAGGCTGGAAGAAGCCAGTAAATGTACGTCAACAAAACCGAGGCCAAGCCCCCATAAATGATGGCGGTCAACAAACACCATAAATCCGCCGTGCTCCATTTCCGGGACAGAAGGCAGCTCCTGGAGAAGGGCGATAATTTCCCGCCTGTTTCTCATGCTGCCGCACGCAAGCTCACCTATCACAAACGGATGAACAGCAGCATCTCCCTCTTCGAGAAGAGCAGCCAGCTCGCGGTTTCCATAACGGAGGTGATCGACCCAAATGGAAGTATCCACGAGAATCATAATGCAAGCCGCCGTCTTGGCATGATGCCCAGCCGCTTCTCGGTTCCGCCCAAAACAGCCAGTTTTTTACTGCTTTCACGGGCCACGACCGTCTCCAGGCCCAGGCGGACCAGGGCGGTCTTTTCACTGACCCCCGTGAGGCGCGAGGCCTTTGCCAGCAACTTGTCATCAATGTTCAACGTTGTTCTCATGCATATAATATGCTCTTTTGATGCATATGTGTCAATATTTTCCTATACCAACGCCCGGCTCTTTTTTACTCCCCGCGAGAAGCTGTGAAAACATTCAAAAACATGTTTGCGACGACTCGTGCTACATAGCGAAGGCAAACTTCGCTGACTTCGCAGAGTATCAAATCTTAATGAATTCTGTCTTCTGACTACTGGCTTCTGGCTATGTGCCTTTGCCTGCCCGCCAAAGCCTTGGCGACGGCAGGTGCCGCTCTTCCTCTGTTACTCGCTTATCAGACTTTGTGCCTTCTGCCTTTGTGTCCAGCGTAGCTTTGGCGAAGCTGGATGTGCCTTTGTGCCTTCTTTAATCAATCTTCCAGCCACTTGATATGCCGCACGAACATCTCGCCGGTGTACGGGTCGCGACCACAGGAAAAGCATAAGATTCTCTCACCCGTTCACAAGGCTCACTAGAGTTCACGGAGCTCACCGAGAAGGACGTTGGTTTTATTTTTTTTCAGTGCTTGGACTGAAAATAAAACCATCTCTCTGCTCTTCCTGCCACTTCTCTGTGGACTCTGTGTGCTCTGTGAGAGACATCTTCTCTTCAATCTTCCAGCCACTTGATATGCCGCACGAACATCTCGCCGGTGTACGGGTCGCGCCAGACGATGACCACCGCGCGCTGCCGGGCCGGGTTCCTGGGCAAGTTGCCGCCGGAGGCCGCCTGGGCCTCGAGGATAATCGTGAACATGTTCTGGCGCAGGTTGAAAAGGTTGAAGGCGTTGCGGAAATAGGATTCGCGCTTTATTTCAGAATCGGCCTTGGTGAAATCATTGGAAGTGAGGTTTAAAGAAACGTCCGAGAGGTTGGTGAAAGAACCGCCGGCATACAGCCTAGACACAAATGGCCGCGCGTCATCATCCATTGAAAGCTTGATAAACGTGGACTGCCCAGGATACTCATTGACCGGCATATCGGCCAAGACAATTGCGGTGGCATCCGTCGCCACATTCGGGCTGGGATTCACCAGGCCGCGGTAAATGATGTTCGTGATGAAGGCATCGCTGGAGTGTTTTTTAATCCCGAATACGTCTAGCACGCGCTGCCGCGCGGGGCCATACAGCTTTACCGTCTGCCAGGGCGAGGCCGGCGTGTATACCAAACATCCCAGCTCCGCAACAGATTCAAGGGGCTCATTGGCAACGTGCATCGCAAAATCCAGGTCACCGTCAGGATGGGCCGCCCACCACTCAAAAATCCACGGATTGACATCATGCAAAGGAGCATCCGATGCCGTGATCGCGGGCACCCGCGCCCGCCACTGCTGGGCGTCAGCCGGATTGTAATTGAACCGCGGGTCCAGGCACTCATATGACGCCGCTTTATTGTCGCGGCCAATACTGCTTCCGTCATGCGTGGTTGTCAGGGAAACGGACGACCGCAGTATGTCGCCGTTCACGGTGGGGGTGCCCAACTGAATTTTCGGATCGATGGCAGCTATCAAGGTAATGGAATTTACAGTGCCCGCTTCAAATTGGGGCTTTTCAATGTGAATACGATATTTATAGTTACCGGCACTGACCGGCACATTGTTTTGAGTGAACGGGGTCTGCGGATGCAAAAAACCCGCCGTGCCCGAAAAAGTATTAGTT
Source organism: Kiritimatiellia bacterium (assembly GCA_041674125.1). GTDB lineage: Bacteria > Verrucomicrobiota > Kiritimatiellia > JAAZAB01 > JAAZAB01 > JAQUQV01. The sequence goes on along the minus strand of JBAYWJ010000163.1, from coordinate 1,705 downwards.
ACATTCAAAGTAAAAAATGCGATTTCGCTTTTGACAAAAGGAAAAAATGTTTCGATAAAAATGTCAGTAAACACCCTGTATTTCCTTGTCGTGGCGAGGCTTCCAGCTGTAACTTCAACGCCATTGCTGACCACTATCTCGTTGATCATCGGGATGGCTTCGACGCAATATTCGAAATTTGAAGGCGTTAAATCATCGTCGACATAATCAATCAGATTGCTGTAAAGGACGCCCGCCTCAAACTGGCCGAAGCCGATGCTGACGAAAGCGTTTGTTATGTAACTCTGGTGCGCGATCAAATTGGTAGCCTCTCCGGCCAGGTTGACCTGCGTGCCGACGCAAGCGAGGGCGTTATCCCAGTATCCAGGCAAAGCGCGGGAATACACGAACAGGTTGCTGGCCGGCGCATCAATGGCCGTGCTTCCAATGCTGTTCAAATGCGCCATGGTTTCAAACCGGACGGCATCATCCCTCTTATCGATAAAATTGCCCAGCCTGCCCGCCCCGATTTCATCCAGGTTGGCAATGGCAATCTCGGAAGGATTAGTTCCCATCCCGCGTGGAGCAGATCCACTTCCCGCATAATTTGCATCCAGCAAGCCCGAGCAGTTGAGTATCACATACGCCACCCGCCCCATAAGGTTCGTTTCGATAACCTGCCCGAAAATGTTATACGCCAGGCTTTCAACCGGCAGCCAGTGGTTTGAATTGTTCGCATAGTCGGCATTCATCGCGGCGGCCAGCAGCGCCCCGGGCACATAGTTTGTTGCATCGCCCTTTACCAGCGCGTTCGTGTAAGCCCAGCGCGCGCGCGCAATGCCGTCAACGTTTGTGTGCGAGTTGGTCACGCTCCAGATGGGATAGGCCCGGCCGACCCGGACTCCAGACGCGTGGCTGTTGAGCCCGTTCGTGCCGAGCGTGACGGCCAGGTCGCTGAGCGCGCGCGCCAGGGCCGCGTGGACCATCTCCCGGGCGCGGACGGTGTCGGCGGCGTTGCCGGCGGCAAGGCGCTCGGTGCGCATGGAGATGGCGAAGGTGACGGCCATCAGGACCATCACGGTCAAAAGCCCGAGCACCATGATGAGGGCGATTCCGGAGTCCGGAGTTGCTCTCACCCGCTTACATGGCGCGCTGGAGCCCACAGAGAACACAGAGGAAGCATAAGGAGATCTCACAGAGTTCACAGAGCTCACGGAGAAAGACGCTGGTTTTATTTTTTTCAGCTTTCTAAAAAAAACAAAACCAACCCCCTGCTCTTCCTTCTCCCTCTCTGTGGGCTCTTTGAGAGACATCTTTTCCTTCTGCTCTTTTTCTTTTCTCTCTGTGAACTCTGTGCGCTCTGTGAGAAACATCTTTCCTCTCTCTTAATTAGCAATCCTGGTCAAACCTTCCTTCAACAACTTCACATTGAAATTTACGAGAAGACCTAACGGCTTCCGGGCCAACTTTAAATATGTCAATAATTGTTTCTTATGCACATCGCTGACTGCCTCAACTGACTTCAATTATCCTTTCATGCTTATCCGTTTTTTCGGATTATCTCTCACCGCCCGTCGCTCCGCGGGAGCTATGGCGAGGCAAGCCCGCTTTCAAGACTCGACAAAGAAGTTCACAGAGAGATGAGGCTTTTCCCCTTCCCTGTGCACTCTGCGGGCTCTGTGAGAGACCTCTTCTTCTTGTTCTTCTCCTGCCTTATGAATCCTGT
>JBAYWJ010000162.1:0-8397 GCA_041674125.1 Kiritimatiellia bacterium | reverse complement strand
TTGCTCCACCGCCTTTATCCGCAGGCCCTGCGCATCCTGGACACTCATTTGGATTACCTCAATGACCGGATGCTAATTGAAAACATGCCGTACTGGGTTTTCATTGACTGGGCCGATGTGGAAAAGAGCGGGATCAGCGCCATTTACAACGCCATTTTCTTCCGCACGCTCTCATGCCTGCATCAGCTGGCCCTGTATAAAGACGACCGCTACACGGCCGGTCTGACCCGCAAGCTGCAAAGGGCCATGAGGCCGGCTTTTCACGCTGCGCTCTATGATAAAAAGCGCGGGTGCTATGCCGACGCGAACCTTGGCGGTAAATTTTCTGAAAAGATCAGCGAGCACGGCAACATGACCCCGGTCTGGGCCGGTCTCTGCGGCAGGGACGAGGCGCGCAAGCTGATTGCAACCGTATTCGAGGGCGGTGGCAAAAAGGGCCTGCAGTTTACGGAAGCCCAGCCCTTCTTCATGGCCGTCGTTTTGCCGGCCCTGGCCTGGGCCGGGCGCATGGACCTGGCCCTGGAGCTCATCCGCCGGCGGTGGGGCAAACGCATGCTCGATATCGGCGCGACTTCCGTATTCGAGACCTGGCATGAAAACGGCCACTGGAGTTCAGGCTCTTTCACCGGCAGCATGAATTCCCATTCACATGCCTGGTCGGCCTGCCCGGCCGACTTCCTCATCCGGCACATACTCGGACTGAGGATATTGGAGCCCGGCTGTAAAAAAATCCGGTTGGCCCCGGCCCGCACGAAATTCAACTACGAGGTCGTTTTCCCCACCCCGCGCGGCAATGTTAAGGCCGAATGTTACGAAGGAAAATTCAAATTGACGGTTCCCCGCTCGATTGCTGTTCAACACGCACGCCATGGACCGCCGCCTGGAATGGTCCGGCCATGAAAAAAGAATTGTCAGAGGTGACGGAAAAAAGGGAGAATGAACAATGACAGAGAAAACCAGCCGTAAGGTATTTGTGAGGGCCGGGGAAGCAATCGGGATCATTGGCAGCGACGACGGGCGGTGCCGCCGGGAAGGCGACGCCCTGGTCGTGCTGCCGGACGAGCGCTGGGGCAACCCGCTCTTCGCCGACGCCTGCCTGGATGAAAGCGACTTCCACATCCACACCCGGCTGACGCTTGACCGACTAACCGGATCAGGCGCCTCGGTGCTGCTGGGCGGGCACTATCATTACCAGAGTTCCCGGCCGGAAGGCCATACGGCCTTCCGCGTCTGCCTCGACGAAGTCCTGTACCCGGCCAACAAAAGCCCCGACAAGCAAATGCACATCGTTCACGGCCGGACCCCTATAAGCGATATGTCGCCCACCCAGGCAATCAAGCCATGGTGGACCTGGTATGACTCTTTGGAAAGACAGGTGGTCGGCGCGTGCCGGGATTTTTTCCGCCCCGGCGAGCCGTTCACGGTTGACATTTACCGGCGGGGGGAAGACCTGAGCTTTGAGATCAACGGCCGGGAAGCGTTCCGCATCTGCCTGGGCGAGGGGCTTCGGATTACTCCCGGGCGCGGCTGTGAAAACGGCGGCTGGCCCATCAACATCGGTTTTCTGCCGGGCCGCTCTGCGCTCAAGATTCATGATTTTTGGGCCGAGGGCCGCTTTCCCGAACCGGTTTTCCCGACCGCGGATGCCTGGCACTTTAATACCGGCGGATACAACACTTACCGGCTGCCGTCTCTCTGCATGACCTCCGCCGGCCGCCTGCTCGCCTTTACGGAGGCGAAACGGATGCGCCTTTCCCGCCTCTGGGAATGGGAATTGAACCAGGTCCAGGGCGAAACACACTGCGTGATGAAAAGCTCCGCCGACAGGGGCCAGACCTGGTCGGAACAGCAGGTCGTCATTGACCGGGGTGTGAGTTACGAGGCGCGCGACCCCTCCCCCGTGCTGGACCGCGATACCGGGGAAATTTTTCTCTTCACCGGGAGCGGGCCGTGGGTTGTGTCCTCACGCGACGAGGGCCGGACCTGGTCGGAGCCGCGTTCGCTGGCCGGCGCGGCGCCCGGCGGGTTCAAGGATTTGCGTGCCGGCACGGCCAACTCTGCGATCCAGTTGCGCCATGGAAAATTCCAGGGTCGGCTGCTGGCCGTGTTCTACGCGAGTGACATAATCGGCCTGGAATTTTCCGATGATCATGGCAGGACCTGGCAGCCGGGCGCCCTGGCCGCCTTGAGCGGCGCTTCCGAGCCGACCCTCGTCGAACTTTCGGACGGCCGGGTGATCGTGAGCCCCCGCATGGGCGGGAAACAGCCCGGACGCCCGTTCATGTTCAGTCATGACGGGGGCGCCAGTTTCTCCGAGACACGCTACGAGCCTGCCATACCGATAATTGGCCGCGGGGGAGAGTTGCTTGCCTTTGATCCGCCGGACGCAGCCACGGCCGGACCGGTCCGCCCCATCATTTGCTGCGGGCCGGTTGATCAAACAACCCGGCTGACAATGATGGTCAGCCTGGACGACGGCAGGACCTGGCCGATCTCACGGGTGATTGACGACGGGTTTGCCGGCAACCTGGCCCTGGTGGCGCTGCCGGGAAGAAGGGTGGGAGTGCTTTATGAAAGCGACAAGTTCCGGCGCCTGAGTTTCCAGCGCGTGGACCTGGACGCGTTGCTTCATGGTAATAAGTGATAACCGGACATGCACGTGACACGAGGAGAGCAGATATGCAATTAATGATTAACGCAGGCAGGCGCGGAATGAGAGTGGTTTTATTTTTTATGCTATTGTCGGGTTTGGTTCCGGTGATGCCCCCGGCTGAATCCGCCGGGAAGGACTTTGTGATAGTGGAGAAGGGCTCTTCCCCGGTGCCGATCGTAGTGGTTTCCAACGCGCCGCCTATGACCCGGCAGGCGGCCGAAGACCTTGCAAAGTATATCGGGAAAATCAGCGGTGCGAAGCCGGAAATTATTACCAACGCGCCCGACCCGCTCCCGGAACGCGCCATCTGGGTCGGGTACCAGCCCAGGCTGAAGGAATTGTTTCCGAAGACTGATTTCGAGTTCAAGCACCCGGAGGAAATCCTTATCGCCTGCGACGGGAAGAACCTGGTCCTCGCCGGGCGTGACCGCTGGGACCCGGAGCACCTCCTGGTAGCCAAGGAGGCCTTCGAGAGCGGCAGGAAGGACGTGGATGGCTTCCAGTACGAGTACGGGACCGCCAACGCGGTCTTCACTTTCATGCAGGACTACCTTGGCGTGCGCTGGCTCTGGCCGGGCGAGGAGGACGTGCCGGAGCGCCCTACGATCGCCGTCGCCCCGTGCGAGTTCCGCTACCACCCGCAGCTCCGGATGCGGCACGCGATGTTTTTTGCCACTTCCTATTACCGCATCGGGCTCTCCCCGGGCAAGCCGGAGGCCGACTGGAACCGGTTCAACCGGCTTTCCCTGGATTCGCTCCACGTGGGCGGCGGCCACGCGTTCGGCGACTGGTGGGATAAATACCACACAAACCACCCGGATTATTTTGCGCTCCAGCCCGACGGCACCCGCAGCGGCTACCCGAAGCCGGGGTATGCCAAGATGTGCGAGTCGAACCAGGAGCTCTGGAAACAATGGCTGGACGACGTCGGTCAGACCATGGCCCGGCATCCTACTATCCGGGTATTCAACGCGGCCGAAAACGACGGCTGGAACTGCGGCCACTGCGTCTGCACCAACTGCCGCGCCTGGGACCATCCCGATGGGGCCCCGCGGGTATTCACCTGGCAGGGCTTGAGCCAGGAGTACGTGGCGCTTTCCGACCGCCAGGTGACCTTCGCCAACCACCTCGCGCGCGGCTTAAAGGAGCGTTTCCCCGGCAAGGATTACTGCGTGGCCATCCTCGCCTATGGCCTTTCGCGCCCGCCGCCCGTGAAGGCGGTGCCGGACGACAACGTGATCATTATGGACGTGAACAGTTTCTTCCACGACTGGAAAAATCCCGGCCGGGACTACGATGCGAGCGGGGAAGAGCACCGCTTGAGCTTCATCGGCTGGTCGAAAATCGCGAAAAATCACGTCTGGCGGCCGAATATAAGCATAACGGGCATGAGGCAGGGCATGCCGTTCGACCTGGACCGGATCGCGGAGTGCTTCCGCCTGCTGGGAGAGACCGGCTGCATGGGGGTGTACTTTGACACCATTTGGTTTTACTGGGGGACCCAGGGCCCGGCCTATTACCTTATGGCGCAGCTGTCCTGGAACCCGATGGCGGATTCAAAAGCGGTGATGGACGATTATTTACAGAGGGGATTCGGACCGGCCGGCAAGATGGTCCAGGAATACTTTAAGCTTCTGCAAGGCGTTTACAAAAAGATGGTGCTCGACCGCAAGGATTGGGTCGAGGCGTTTGACGATGACACATTTAAGAGCGCCGACAAGCTGTTTGGCCGGGCGGAAAAGGCGCTGGAAGGCGCCCCGGAAAAATACGCCCGCCGGCTTGCCTTCGTGCGCGCCGGCTGCGAGTTTCTCCGCCTGCAGACCGATAGCCGCAAGCTGGTGGCGGCCCTGCGCAAGGCCGGCGACGAGGCGGATGCCAAGGACCTGGCGCGTGCGCGCGCCAACTGGGCGGCGATGCAGGAAATCGCGCGCAAGCATCCTTTCTTTTGGAACCCCGGCTACTCCGGCCACCTCCGCCCGGTGGCGGATCCGGATTTCAAAGAGTGATTAAATAATTGCCGCACCCTTATATTTCTTAGATATTCTCAATGCGTTTGATATGAAAAAAGAATTATGCGTCACCAGCGATTTTGCAGACGACCTCATCATAAGCGAAAAGATATTAAGCGAAAATCATATTGATTCCATGATGCAGTATGCCGCGTCGCTGGGCGCGGCCCGCTTTGAATGGATCGTTGATACCTTGTGGACGCTGTATGACAAGAATAATTCCATGGGGTACGATCTTCTGAGGGTCGCTTGCGATGCGGCGCACCGGCACGGCATGCGCTTTGATGCGGTTTACAAGCCGTTCGAAAGCGGGTTGAAAGCCGCGCTGCCGCATTCTTTTCCCCACGCGGAGGGCGACCAGGTCATCAAGGATGAAACGGGATTATTGTATAACGTGCGCCAGTTCGTGGCGGGGCATCCCCAGTACCGGATCGCGCGCCGCAAGGGCGACGGGGCAGACCCGGGCGGTAAATTAGCGGAAATCAGGCTGGTAAAATTCGACGAAAACGACATTCAATTCCGGCCTGAAGATATCTCGTTCCGGTATAGCGCGACGAACGGAAATTTCCAGCGCTACGAAGGAAAACCGGAAGTTTCCATCACCAAAGAATGGCGGCTGAACTATCCTTACGATGACAGGCTGAGCACGCTGCTGCACTTCAAGGGGTTCAATCTGCCGGAAAACATTAAATATATCGAAGTGCATTGCGCAAAGCTCAGCCGGAACGGCAGCTTTTCCAACCATATTGAAAGCATGGTTGAGCTGGTCAATGACCGCGGGAAAATCATTCCCTGTGCGCCTTCGACCCTGCATCCTGATCCCGAAAGCCTCTATAAGCGGTCAAAAACAATATCGGATTTGGGGCTGTCGCTATTTGCCCGGAAACCGGCGGTCAGGGCGCTGCTGGATAATTATGAAACTTTCCGCAGGCACTTCGAAGAAAACTGCAAGGGCATGTATGTATTCGAACCGCAGTGGGAAGTCTTCTCGCTCGATCGCGATGGCGCCGGAGTAATCGCGGTGTGCCGGGGCAAGCCCCTGTGCCATCCGACGAATTTGCACCCCATCTATCCTGAAGTCAGGCAACACTGGCTTGAGGATATACAATACTGCATCGACCGCGGCGTCGACGGTGTGAACATCCGGATTTCGCGCCACGGCGGCATGAACGAGCCCTGGGCCTACGGGTTTAACGACCCGGTCATCGCAAAGCTGAAAAACAAGAACGACGTCTATGAAGCCGCGCTCGTGAACGGCCGGGCCTTCGATACGTTCATGGAAGAAGCGGCGGAACTCCTGCACCGCAGCCGCAAGGAAATCGGCGTGCACCTGTGCGGCTTGATACTGCGTTCCGCCGACAGGATAATGGCCACGACAAAACCGGGTAACTTTGCCTGGAACTGGGAGCATTGGATCAGGGACTTAGTTGACTATGCGGAATTTCACAAAACCAACTTTTTTAAATTCCACAATGCCGGGGAAGTCATTGACCATTTCGGCTATGTCCTCAACAAGGCTGGAAAACCTTTTATTTACCAGAGCGGTCAGAGCGCGGCCGTCACCCATTACGATCCGCCCCACCGCTTCCTTGCTTTTGAAATGCAGTGGGCTAAAAACCACCCGAACATCACTTGTTACAACCTGTACGAAACCGCCAGCGTTTTTAAAATGAATCCGAAGGGCGAGTATGTCGGCAGCCCGCATGTTCGCGAGCTTGTGAAAAACAACTGGGCGTAAATCGCCCGCTTTCCCAAAAACTGCAAAGAGGATAAATTCAAATGAATGACCAAGCAGGCCGCAAGGTATTTGTCCGGGCCGGGGAAGCAATCGGGATCATTGGCGGCGCCGACGGGCGTTATCGCCGGGAAGGCGATGCGCTGCTTGTGCTGCCGGACGAGCGCTGGGGCAACCCAGTCTCCGCCGATGCCTGCCTGGATGAAAGCGACTTCCACATCCACGCCCGGCTGACGCTCGATCGCCTGGTCGGCACCGGCGCCTCGGTGCTCCTGGGCGGCCACTATCACTACTCGCACTCCCGGCCGGAAGGCAACCTGGCCTTCCGTGTCAGCCTCGACACGGACAGGTACCCGGCGCGCAAATCCTGCGACAAGCAGATGCAGATCGTTTATGGCATCACGCACCCGCGCCAGTCGTGGTTTCTTGCCGATGACACCCAGAAAATGCACATGGCCGGCAAGAGCCTCGATTGTTTCCGACCGGGCGAGCAGTTCGCGGCGGACATTTACCGGCGCGGGGATACACTGACCTTCGAGATAAACGATCGGGAGGTTTTCCGCGCCTCCCTGGCCGATGAAAGCTGTATCCCGCCCGGGCGCTGTGGCGACGGCGGCTGGCCGATCAGCTTCGGCTTCCTGCCCGGCCGCGGGACGATCCGCATCCACGAGTTCTGGGCCGAGGGCAGTTTTCCCGGGCCGGCGTTTCCGGCCACGGATGCATGGCATTTTAATTATGCCGGGTACACCCACTACCGGATCCCCGCACTTTGCCAGACCGCCTCCGGGGGGCTGCTCGCCATCGTTGAAGCACGCCGCTCGCGCCTCTCCCGCACCTGGGAATGGGAATACGACCTGGTCAGGGACGAGGTCAACTGCCTGGTGAAACGTTCCGGCGACAACGGCCGGACCTGGTCGGAACAGTCCACCGTCATCGATCTCGGTGTGAGCTACGAGGCGCGCGATCCCTCGCCGCTCCTGGACCGCGAGACCGGGGAAATCTTTGTATTCACGCGCGGCGGTCCGTGGATGGTGTCCTCGCGCGACGAGGGGCGGACCTGGTCGGAGCCGCGTTCGCTGGCCGGCGCGGCGCCCGGCGAATTCAAGAATTTCACCCCGGGCGTGGCCAACTGCGCGATCCAGCTGCGCCACGGCGCCTTCCCCAACCGGCTGCTGCTTGCAATGTATACGCAAAGCGCGATCGGTTTGATTTTGTCCGACGATCACGGCAAGACATGGCGGCCGGGCGCCCTGGCCGCCTTCAGCGGCGCCTGCGAGCCGACCGTGGTAGAACTTTCGGACGGCCTGGTGATCGTGAGCCCCCGCATCGGGCCCCGGATCGGGCCGCAGCCGCCCGGGCGCCTCTTCATGGCCAGCCGCGACGGCGGCGAGAGTTTTGCCGAAACGCGCTACGAGCCGGCCATCCCGATCCCGGGCCAGGGCGAACTGCTCGCCTGCGAGCCGACCAACGCGCCCGCTAAAAAAGGCGTGCGGCCGATCGTGTTCTGCGGGGCGGCCGAAAACAAAACCCGGCTGACGCTGATGGTCAGCCTGGACGACTGCGGAACGTGGCCGATATCCCGCGTGATTGACGACGGCTCCGCCGCCAACCTGGCCATGGTTGCGCTGCCAGGGGGAGAGGTAGGCGTGCTTTACGAGCGGGACAAATACCGGCGGCTGAGTTTCCAGCGCATTGATTTAGCCCGGCTGATCGATGGGGTCGGATGATAGCAGCTTTGAAACCCATCAGCCTTAATGGTAAAAAATGAGCGCGGCCATACCCGCCACAGGCGGGCCGGGAATGACATAACCCATTAAAATAAAGGCCGTACGCAGTTTTTTTTTCAAGCTGGCGGTTCCACGGAAGTAATGTTAATTATCACTCTTGGCCAAAATAATTTTTAAAACTGATAGAAAAAAGCTCCGGTTTGGGTTAAAACGATCATGATCAAAAACAGATCGAGCGGCTTAAGCGAGCCGTTTAACCAACAAACCGGAGTG
>JBAYWJ010000161.1:0-8399 GCA_041674125.1 Kiritimatiellia bacterium | reverse complement strand
CGCTATACTCGTGTATGCGCGAGGGCGGCAACGGGCCAGATGAGCCGGAATCGCCGCCGCCTTTTTCGAACCAAATTCGCACCACATTGGGAAGGAAGGATTAATAACATTGGGTTGCGGGCATAGCCCGCTTTGGTCAAGAAAGCAAAGAGTCACAAATCAAAAGCGCTTCTCCCGCAGGCCGGCCGCGTTTATGATTGCAATGCGTTTTCCGCGCGGGTAATTTCTTGGCCGTATGTTTGCCGCCGCCGGATGTCTCCAGCCGGGCGGGGCCGCGGCTGTAATTTCACCGGCAGCCGGAAAAAATCAATAAAAAGGAATTCGCCCGATGAAAATAAGAATTGAAGATGTCGCCTGGCCCTCCTGCCGCATGCCGATCATCAACAACCCCACCATATACATGAGCGACCTTGGGCTCCTGGCCGCCGTCAATTATTCCGATGCAAAAAAAGACACCAACCTTTACCTGGTTGATGTGCGCGCCATGCAGTGCCGCAAGTACCCCGTGCCGGACGCCCAGTACGGCGCCTACGGATTCGTGCGCGGGTCGGACGGCAACCTCTATCTGGGCTTTTTCGGCGGCAAAATTTACATGTTCGACATGGCCGCGCGCTCCTTTTCAATGGTCGCGCATCCTTTTCCCGACCGGCTCGTCTGGGGCGGCGGCGCCTCGCAAAGGGGGAAAATATACATGGGGGTGTATTCCACCGGCGAATTCTGCGAATACGACATCCGCACCCGGAAGTATGATGTCTTTGCCCCCATGCCCAAGGACAACCTCAGCCATTACGCCTCCGAATTTGCCGAGCTGCCCGGCGGCCGCATCATCGTTTATATCCAGGGCGCCAAGCCGACCTTCGTCCTTTACGATCCGGCCTCGAAGCGGATCGAAAAAACATTCGCCCTCGATCTCCACGCCAAGGCCTCGCGTTCCCTGGCCGCCCTCGACAGCGAAAGGGTGATATTCAGCTCCGGGGATGCGGTGAAAGTGTTCAACATTGTTTCCGGGAGCTTCGAGAGCGACCTGCTGTCAAAAATACCCGAATCCTTTCATTACCTGAACCGCTGCGGAGAGGCTTTCACCGCGGTCAGCCTGTCTTCCGGCGGCATGTACCGGTTTGACCGCAACGGTTACGCGCTCCTCAAGGATAAGCTCGCGGACAACAACGTTCCCTCGGGCGGCGTGCATGCCGTGGATTCACGCACGTATGCCTGCGTGGGTGACAACGGGCTTTTCACGCGCTTTGACTCCGAAACCGGCCGCGAGGAGAACCTGCAGCTGCCCAATGAAACCTCATGCGGGATGAACCTGCAGATGCTTAAAAAGGACCCGCAGTCCTCTCTTGTCGTTGGCTCGCATTTCATCAATTCGCAGGTCTTTTGTTTAAATCTCGAAACGAAGGTGTCGGTTTCATCACTCAGCAAAATCGTGGCCCATCCCGGCCAGATAAACTGCGCCACCTTCCTGGATGGCCTCTGCTACCTCGGGTCCTACGGGCATGCCAACATCCTTGTTTATGATCCGCGCCGGCCTTTTGAATGCAACCGGAACCCGCGCCTCGTCGGGGCCTCCGGCCATGAGCAGAACCGGCCCGTCGCCATCGCGAACGACGGGCGCCTGGTCTACATGGCCACCAAGGCCAATTACCAGACCATGGGCGGCGCCATCACAGTGCTGGATCCGGCCGCCGGCGCCATCGAGGTCTACCGCGATTTTGTGGAGTCGCAGAACCCGACCGCGATGTTCTACCACGCCAGCGGCGTGCTCGCGGGTACGACCCAGACTTTCGGGGACATGCGCACCCACGCTCCCAAGGCCAAAAACGCCGTTATTTATGTCTGGGACACCAAGCGGCGGAAAACCGTCCATATGGCTGCACCCTGGGAAGCCGATACGCTGCCGGCGCAGGCGCTTTCGCCCTCCGGGACGTTGATAGGTTTCGCCGCGGACCGCTACTACCTTTTCAGCCTGGCCGATTTTTCATGCAAGACGGTTGCAACCGGTCTTAAATCCGTTTCCGGCGGTCTTTTTCTGGATGACAAACTATTTCTCGGATGCTGCCGCGCGGCCGCCGGCGGCGGTCAGGCATTCTTTGTCCTGGATATTGAATCAAACTCCGCCCGCGAAATATGCCCGGCCGATGAAACGCGCATTTTCGAGATGATTTCCCCGCGTGAAATACTTGTCAACCACGGCGAATACATGGTTAAAAAGCTGGTCCTGGAGTGATCAGGCGTTGTTGAGCAGGTCCGAAGGCAGCGGGTCGTAGCGGCAGTGGTCCGCCCTGGGAATCGTGTATCCGCCGCAATGGTAGATGCGCGGCCGCCCGGCGGTGCGGAAGCGCAGGACGAAAGGCATGCCGGCCTTGACCGTTGCCGGCACATTTTTGACCACAACTTTCAAGCCTTCCTGGCTGAACGGATAGCGCTTCCCGGTGGCGAGTGCGGCGACTTCCCGCACCTTGCACTTGACTCCGTAGAGGACGAGGGGGTTCCCGGGCCACTTGCTGATGTGCCAGTAAAACGCGTCCCTGGAGGCGGTGAACTTGCCGTGGTGCGTCCAGTCGCTGCGGGCGTTCTTGTCCGAATGCAGGCTCACCACGAAGCGCTCTCCCGTGAAAACCGCCTCGCTGTTTTCCTTAAGCCAGCGGCCAACCGCATCAACGCATTTTTCCCATGGGCGGGGGATGGAGCCGTCGCCCATGGGCGCCAGGTTCAGCATCAGGTTGCCCTGGCCGGCCGCACACTGGCGCAGGATTTCGGCCACTGTTCCCGGGCTTTTCCAGTCGCGGTCGCCGCGGTGATAGCCCCCGCTGGAGTTGAGGTTCATGTAGGCTTCCCACGGCCGGCCCGGTTCGGATGCCTTTACGTGCCCCTCCGGGGTGTCGAAATCGCCCCTGACTCCGCAGCGGCCGTTGACCATGATGCGCGGTTGCAGCCGGCGCGCCATGGCGTTGAGCTTTTCCCCCTGCCAGCCTTTGCCGTCGAACGGCCACCAGCCGTCGTACCAGAGCACGTCTATTTTGCCGTAGCGGGAGAGTATTTCCCGGAACTGGCCGTGCACGAATTCAATGAAAGGCCGGTAGCATTCCCCCGGCCGCTCCAGCGCGTCGACCGCGCTCGGGGAATGGGTCCAGTCGTTGAGCGAGTGGTAGAGGGCGATGCGCAGGCCGTGTTTGCGGGCGGCCTCGACAAATTCGCGCACCAGGTCCCGGCCGCACCTGGTTTTGGGGGCCGTGAAATCCGTCAGGGCGGAGTCATAGAGGCAGAAGCCGTCGTGGTGCTTGCAGGTCATCACGGCGTAGCGCATGCCCCAGTCGCGCCGGGCCCTTCCCAGCAGCTCGTCAAAATCCAGCTCCTCGGCCGTGAAGCGGCCGGCCAGCCGCTTGTATTCCGGAAGAGGGATGTGCTCGCGGTTGAGCACCCATTCGCCGCGCTCCAGCAGGGAATAGAGGCCGTATTGTATGAAAAGCCCGTAGCGGGCCTTCAAAAACCATTTTGTGTCCGGTTGCATATCCTGCGTTGTTAACGGGACATGTTTCTAGGGTTTAAGGCGCAAATCCGGGTTCTCCGGCCCGAAATGCTTTAGCATCACGATCGGGTCGGTCCGGGAAGGGTTGCTGATGGTCACCCCGGCCCGGGCCGCCTGTTCGGAAACGAAAAATTCGTCGCTGGTCAGCTGTCCGTAGCGGATGAGCGCCGGCGATTCTATATCCCAGCCGTTCATGCGCCCGTGGCCCTGCAGCACTATCAGGCCGTAGGCGCCGGAGTCCGTTATCACGGCGGTTTTGCCCGGCAGCACCGTAAGCTCCTTGGCGCTGAAGGCGATCGAGCGGTAGCAGATCCACTTCTCGCAGTAGCCTTCGCCTGCCATTTCATTTTCAGCCCGCACCGGCCGGGGCCGCATGAAACGGTGGGCGGCGAAATCGGGATCAACGTTTTTCTCCCAGTCCAGCACGTCCACCAGGTAGTTGAAATCGCCCCTTTTGGATGCAGGCGAGTTTTTCCAGAGCAAATCCTCGGAGATGATCTGTTCGTTCACGAGCGACTGGTACATCGCGAAGACGTCGGAGGCCTCCTGCGGCTCGTAGGTGCACAGGCTGCCGGGCGCGTGGAGCACGCCGGGCGGCACGTCCCAGCCGGTGCCGGGCTCGAGGCGGTAAGCGCGCGATAAGTTGGTGATCTGGTTGTCGCCCTTCGTGAAGTTGCGCAGGCATTCCAATATTTGCGCCCTGGCGGTCCCCGGCTCGATCCCGAAAAAGGTGTATGGGAAGTCGCCGCCGTGGTTGTTGACCTGGGTCGGGAAGTAATAGGCCTCGTGCTTTGAGGTCTGCCTGACCAGCCGGGCGTGCTTTGAGCGGTGGTGCACGTGGTGGGGCAGGGCGCCCTTGTTGTCAAAGAACTTCGCGTACATCGGCCAGCGCCGGTGCTTTTTCCATATCCGCTCCCCGATCAGCTCGCCCTTGAGCTCGTTGATCGCGTCGCGCAGCAGGACGCGGAGCTCTTTGCCTCCATCCGTGAACACGATGAAGCTCAGCCCCTCGTTGGGCGCGGTCTTGGGGCCGTTATCGGCCGGGGTGGCGGAGGCAAACCAGCGCTCGTCAATGCCGCCCCGCTCGCCGCCGAGGGCGTAGTAGTCGTCCGGGTGCAGCTTGATGCGCCGGCCCGGGATGCAGAATGAGCGCGGAACCCAGTTGGGCGCGAGCCGCACTATGCCCTTGCCCTGTTCCAGCGCCAGTTCGGATAATTTCCTTGTGTCCATCTTGTCCGGCCTCCCCGCCCGTGGTTATTTTATTTCAAAAACTACCTTGATCGCCTCGCCGCTTTCAAAGAGGTCGAAGGCCTCCTGCCATTGCGAGAGCTTGAAGGAGTGGGTGATGATGGGCTTGACCTTGATCTTGCCCGAGGCGCACAGCTCCAGCGCCTTCTCCCATCCCCAGAATTTCTGGCTGAAGGAGCCCGTGAACCTCAGCTCCTTGTAGAGCACCTGGTCGAGGTCGAATTCCACCGGCTTGCCGCAGATGCCAACCTGGGTGTAGCTGCCCTCGCGCCGGAGCGAACGCAGGCAGAGTTGCGCCGCCGCCCCCGCGCCCGAACATTCCAGCGCCACGTCTGCGCCCGCGCCCCTGGTTATTTCCAGTATTTCCTTTTCGGGGTTTTCGGCCGCAATGGCGAAGTCCGCCCCGAGCTTGCGTCCGAGCTCAAGCCGGCGCTCGTCCTTCTTGCGGCCCGTCAGGATAACGGTCGCGCCGTTGGCCTTGGCGTACTGCAGGCAGAAAAGCCCCATGGGTCCCGGGCCGGTGACGAGCACGAAGTCGCCCGAGTTGATCCGGGTGAGCTCCACCACCGCATGGTAGGCGCAGGCCGAGGGATCGGTCAGAGAGCCGGAGGCGAAATCCACCTTGTCCGGCAGGCGGTGGATCCGGGCGACGGGTATGATGACGTAATCGGTGAAGGCCCCGTCGAAGGCGTAGCCCGTGGCCAGGCGCTCGCGGCAGAGGTTGTAGCTGCCGCTGGCGCATTGCCGGCAGCGCCCGCAGGCGGAGCGGGTGTTTTCGCCCGTTACGCGAGCGCCCACAAGGCCTTCCGGAGCGCCCGGCCCGGCCGCGCAGACCGTGCCGGCGAATTCGTGACCCGGAACGACCGGGTAGCGCATCGGTATGCCGATGTCGCCGCGGCGGATGTGCAGGTCAGAGCCGCAGATGGATGCCACCTGCACCCGCACCTTGACTTCGTTCGGACCCGGCGCGGGCTCGGGCAGTTCGCGCAGTTCCATGTTGCCTTTTCCGGGAGCGAATTTAACAAGTGCCTGCATGGGTTTCCTCATGGTTGTTAAGGCGCGGGGCAGAAAGCCCCGGGCCGTTTGTTTTATTTGTCGGCGCTTAAGCTAGCACATTCGCCGGCGGCGGACAAGAACCTAATCGCCTTTAAACCGGGTTGACTGCGCGCCTGTTTCCGGTTATAACTCAAGCATGAAAGGAGCGTGCAACCGTGAAATCATTCGCTAAATTGCTCGTTTTGTTTTTCATGGCGCCCGTGGCCGGCCTGTGCAACCTCGGGCAGAACGAACTGCAGGTTTCCCAGGTCTACGGCACCCCGGCCGACAAGGGACAAATCTCAATGTCGCTCAAGGCCATGCGCTACTCAATCAACGGCATGTTTGTTACCGTAACTTACCTCTATGGCACCAGCCAGTGCGAGGAATTCCGCCGCGCGGATGGCGCCCCGCTGACCGAAGAGCAGATCCAGTCCGTTTTGGACAGCAACGCCAACAACCTGAATTGGGTGGCAGGCGCCTCTTCGTCCGCCGCGGCCAAAGAATGGGTCATTCCCGGCCCGGCGCCTTTGGCGGATTCTTCCCAGCCATCGAAGCAGGCGGTCGTGCTGGCGGTTTCTCCGCAGCATGTGTCCTCAGACGGCAATAAAATGGCCGCGGTGGGCGTCATGAACCCGGCTTCCGACGCGCCCGCCGCTCCCCTGGCTCCGGCGGTTTTGAGGCGGGCTGTCTGCCGTTCCGCCGAAAGCAATTCCTTCATCGAAGTCTTTACCGCCGCGTATGAGAGCGTTGCCAGAAGGGAACTGCCCGGCAGCAGGCCGCGGCTGCCCGCCGCAGGAGATACCGCCGCTCGCAATTCCGCGGAGCAACCGCAGAAATAACGCTTGCATTTCCTGCCCGGGCGGGGTAATCAGTCCGTGCGTCGCATGGATCAACCGTCCGCCGCGCAGCAAAGTCATCCGATGAAGTCACGAGTCCTGGGATTAATAGCATTGTTTTGTTCGACCGCCATGCCTTGCTGCGCACCGGCCGAAGACGGGGTTGATTTCGCCCCTTTTTACGAAAGCGGCACCGATGTCTTCGGCAACCGGCGCTGGCGCGCGCTCGGCCCCATCCTCGAATCCAAGCAGTCGGAAAAGGGCAACGAGCTTTTTGCCATCCGCCCGCTTTACAGCTTCATGTCCGACCCGGCCGAAAATCTTTACCGGCGCCAGGTTCTCTACCCGCTGCTCATGGCGAAGGGCATCGGCAGCGAGTGGGACTGGCACTTCGCCCTCCTTTTTTCATACCACGATTTCGACGTCAACGATCCCTCCTCCAAGTACCGCCTCTGGCTGGTCCCTGTGTATTTCCAGGGCCGCGATGCCGAAGGCGTGCCGTACATGGCGATATTTCCCTTCGCCGGGAGCATCCGCGAGTTCATCGTTTTCGACGAGGTGCGCTTCGCGATGTTCCCCCTGGCATTTTACACCAGGGTCAACGACGTAAAGACCACCTCAATGGCCTGGCCGTTCTTTTCGCGGACGACCGGAGGCGGCAACGACCGCCTGGTTGCGTTCCCGTTTTACGGCCGCTCCAGGTTGCGGGAGGAATCCGACAAGTATTTTGTCCTCTGGCCGTTCTGGACCCATGCGCGCTACAGCCCTCCGCAGTCGCCGGGCAGCGCCTGGGTCGCCTTCCCGTTTTACGGCCAAGTCAGCCTCGAGAACCAGCACTCCTGCATGTTCGTCCCGCCCCTGTTCCGCTATGCCCGCGGCGTTGACCTGGAAGGCGTTGAAAAAATGATGATCCACTGGCCCTGGCCCTTCATCCAGTACGCTTCGGGGCCCGTGAACAAGCTCTATTTCTGGCCGCTCTGGGGCCGCTCGCAGCGGGACACCAACAAGACCGAGTTTTTCATGTGGCCGCTCGCCTTCCATTACAGCCGCGAGGCGCCCTTTTATGCCTATGACCGCTATGTTTTGTTCCCGGTCTTTTACGCCACCAGCACCCGGGGCTCCTTCGATGACCCGGAAAGGAAAATGGACCAGCCGCGCAGGACAGTCAAGGTCTGGCCGCTCTTCTCGAGCGTCAGCGACGCGGACCGCTCGCGGTTTGCCATGCTGAGCCTTTTCCCGTACCGCGATTACGACGCCATCGAGCGCAACTACGGGGCGCTCTGGACCCTTTTCACATACTCCGCCGCCGCGGACCGGAGGGAGGCCGAGCTGCTGTGGGGCCTGGCCAGGTACAGGGAGTCGGCGGAGGAGCGGAAGTTCTCCCTCTTCCCGCTCGTGTCCGTCGCGCGCGAAAACCGCAGCGGGCAATTCCACTGGTCGTTTTTAAAGGGATTAATTGCGCGCGAGAAAGCTGGCGATGAAAGGCGCTTTCGGCTATTGTATTTCATCACGTTTTAGATCCGTACGGTATTTTAATATGATCACACGCGAGCCAGAGTTTCATTCCAAGGCGCTCAACCTGCGCGGCCAGCTGGGGCGGGCGGTCCTGACCGGGTGCCGGAGCGCGGGTATCGCCCTGCTGGTGCTTTGGGAGGCGCTGCTGGACCTGCGCTTCATCTTCAGCAAGCGCTCGCGCTTGATGGTGCTCGAGCAGCTCTACATCACCGGCATCAAGAGCCTCGGGG
>JBAYWJ010000160.1:0-8421 GCA_041674125.1 Kiritimatiellia bacterium | reverse complement strand
TCACGCACTGTCGCCAAATACGGCATCTTCTCGGCATAGGTCTTACGGATATCCGTCGGATCGATCACGATGAGGGTATCTTTTCGCACACGCGCCGCTGCGTCCCGTGCCACCCCCTCGTTCACTGCCTGTCCCATCCCCGCTGCCACCAGATGATGGCTCAAGCGTTCTTCCGTCTTCTTCAGCGAAATCGACTCGCCCAGCGCACGCCCAATGTTGCTCAACTTCACGTCCTGTGCCGCCTGAATCCCGAAAATCATTTGCTCCACAAATTGTGCCTGCGGCTTAGAAAACTGGGGGGGAAATATCCCCGAAAACCTGCTAACTTGTTCTCGCACTCGACGCCCGACTTCGTTATCCTTCATTCGTGGCCTCCTTCGGTTTAGGTCTCTTCAACCCCGATCCTACCGGATCGGTCCGGGGGATGGCCACTTTTTATAAAAATCTCCCGTCATACTTCCTGAAATCTATTCTCTACTCTTTATCAAACACTTGTGCGTTTTCAACCGCGAAAACCGGGGGATGTCCTGAAGAAGATTGGTCGCAGAATATTGCTCGTTGAACCTAGATATTTGCCTTTATGTTTCCGCGTCGATTTGTTATCAATATAAAGACAAACCGCAGACTGAAAGGAATAAATATGAGAAGCTGGCAATTTGGGATGGCAGTGTTATTTGCCGGTATGGCCGGCATGATGGCTGAGTGCTGCAGCGCGGCTCAGACAAATGACCTAAAAACAACATTCAGCGCGGCCGACACAAACCTGGACGGCAAGGTAACGCTGGATGAGTTTAAGCAGCATGTCAGGCAGGAGGGTTTTAAAACCATTGACCGGGATGGCGATAAAAAAATCGACGCCAATGAATGGAAAGCATCTGTCCCGGCCCCGAAGCCCGAAAGCCATTTTGATAAAGTGGACAAGGACAGCGATAAAACCATAAGCTTCCTCGAGTTTTCCGATAAAACCGACAAACATTACGATTACGGTGAAGTATTCAAATCGCTTGACCGCAACCGCGACGGAAGCCTGGCGCCGGAAGAATTTAACGCCCGGCCGGCGTTCACAATTCTTTCAGTTAAATTTTGAAGGATTAAGAGTGGCTCTCACAGAGCGCACAGAGTTTACGAGAGGCAATTTTACATGAAGCGCGGAATTAATGATTTGCCTTGCATAGAGTTACGGCATCCTTCCGGGGCGCAGCTTGATATTTATCTGCATGGTGCCCATGCGGTCTCATGGCGGAGTGCTGATGGCAGGCAGAATCTGTTCATGAGCTCAAAGACGGATTTCAAGCCGGGAATTCCAATCCGCGGTGGCATTCCGGTTGTTTTCCCGCAGTTTGGTGATGGGCCATTGCCGAAACATGGCTTTGCGCGCGTGACCGGATGGGATCTGCTAGACACCCGCGTGCATGAGTCCGGGTATGCCGAAGCCAGGTTGAGACTTCATGAAACTTCCAGGTCATTGGAAGTGTGGCCGCATAAATTCAGCATGGAAATAAGCTTTTGCTTGAAGCCGCAGGCGCTTGAAGTGGCATTGGAAGTGACGAATACCGGCGAGGGCGACATCAATTTCAACATCGGGCTGCACACATACTTCCTTGTTGATGACATTGCGAAAGTCATGGTTTCGGGATTGGCAGGCGCCAAATTCATTGATTTTCTGGATTCCAGGCAGGAAGAAACGGAGAGGCGCGAAAAGATCACCATTGACCGCGAAACCGACCGGGTTTATCCGGATACGCCTGATCGCGTTCTATTGCGCGGGATTGCCGGGGGGCGGGGGATGGCGATTGAAAAATATGGAATGCGCGATATTGTCATCTGGAATCCCTGGATTGAAAAATCAAGGCGGATGGAAGATTTCGGCGATCTGGACTACCTCACCATGGTGTGCGTTGAGACCGGCAACCTGCGCGGGCGCGTGACGCTTGAGCCGGACGCGACGCATAAAAGCTCGACGAAATTCACCCTGGTATGATCTAACCCGAATTTCTCACACAAAGGGTGAGAAATACGCCATCTGGGCTTCGACGCGCCCTGAAAACAGGGTTTATCTTTCGGCGCGTCGAAGGGTTATCTTGAGCAAGGCGCATCAGCACCGCGTCGAAACTTTTGCCACAATCCCTTGCGGTAAAAGCGGATTTATCACAGACTGATTTCGGCTGTTAGAAATCCGGGCCAGGCCGTTGAAGGGAACGGGCTCATCGAGCCCGTCTACAATGATCAAGGCTGGTGCGGAAAACGGGCTCAGCGCGCCCGTCTACAGTAATACGGCAGAGGCCGTGGCGTCGAGCTTTCTTAAGGAATCTGACCTTTTTGCCTTGATGAAAGCAGGCTGTTCCTGATGATCATGTCAAACCCGTAAGCCGCAAGAATTCCCATGGCAATCTGGAAGATATGGAAAAATTTGTTCGGGTTACGTATGGAGCTTACAACCGGCAGCTGGTAAAAAAGCCAGTATAGCGGGAAATATTTGCCAAAAGCCAGCAATAGCGCCAGGGCAGTTGCGCTGGTCCAGAAAATAATTTCAGCCCTGTAATGCGGGCATTCAACCGGGATAAGGGGCGGCTCGCTCTTCGTTTTTGCCAGCGCCGCCCAGATCGCGAATAAAACCATTATCAGCGATATCGCCCCGAGGTAATGATTTTCCAGCTTGAAATTCATAAAGCCCTGGCCGGATGTTTCCCATCCGGCGGATCGCCCCATGCGGCCCCAGTAGGGGCCCTCAGGCTCGCCTGAGCGCCATCCAGTGTAGCCCGGGGCAATAAAATCAATGCTTTCCTCGGGCGGCCAGCTCCACTGGGTTGTAAAATCCCACTTTTGCCGCGGCGATTCATTGGCCTCGGCAGCAGCCGGGCCGTTTGTGGCCTTGACAATTGTCAGGTATGAAGACAAGACGGCCGGGCCGCAGATGAGAAGGGCGCAGATAATCATCGGTGTAAAGCGCAAAAGAAAGGGAACAGTTTTCAGACCTTCAAAGCGGATGAATTCAAAGAGCGCGAAAGCCCCCAGGAAAATGCCGATAAATATGGCCACATCCTGCTGCTCCAGCATCATCAGGCCTAAGGCAGAGCCGGTAACTATTGACCAGGCAAGGCTGCGCCTGCGGATAGTGCGCGGGATCGTCCAGAGAACGAATGCGGCCAGGAAGATTGTTGAATATTTCAGGTAGTGGCTTGCGTAGACAAGCGTAAGGTTTGAGCCCAGCCAGAATGCGGTCAAAATGCCAAGGATTTGCGCCGGCAGGCCGAGGCCGCGTTCGCGCAGGAACAAGACCAGGAAGAATGAAGCACAGACAAGGTTCAAGGCATGGAACCAATTTTTGAAAACGACTGCAGGAAGAAAATAGATCCAGAACGAATTCCATGATAGTGACGTTAGTTTTGCTCCGGACCCAAAAAAGGGTGTATCAAACCAGAACCCGAGAAATGCATCTGGAAAATGAAGTTTTCCCTGGACGATATTGCCCAGGGGGTCATCCGTTGAAAAGAGGAGATTGCCGGGGATGAGCATGGCATGGAAGATTAACAGGGCAAAAGCGGCAATAAGAATCGCCGCAATTGCCACCAGGTTGTTTTTAAGCAGATTTATCATGTGCTATGCCCCGTTTTAATTAGAAGCAATTTAAGCTTCAACCATGAAAATACCGCCCACGCCATTGGCGTGGCAAGCATTAAGTTTACCCGCAAGGCGGGGCGGTTAGACATGCTGTTCTTTAATGGTTGAGCCGGATTAATTCCGGCTATCCTGATGTAAAAAAAAATCAAAGATTCTGTCATGTCCCGCCTGCAATCCGTCGGCTGACGGGTAGCACTGCGGGCAGGTATGGTGGCCCGCAGTTTCTGTTGAAGGCCTTTCCGTCAGCTGAAGAAAATAATCTTTGCTAAAGCTGCTGCCTTGCTGCTTTACTCAAGAAAAAGAGGTCAATTGATGATATTCCCTTCCCATAATCTCTCCAGAAAAATGCGCCAAGGAATGATTTCAATGCCATCCTGTGTCCGCCGTGGAAAAGGATCGCGCGACACAAGCAGGCAACGCGTTGCCGGATGCTCTTCTTTGAACGCACGCAGTCCCTTCATGTGCTTATCCGATGCCGAATCAGAAGCTTTGACTTCAATCGCCACCGCCGCGTCGCCCAGGACAAAATCCACCTCAAACTGGGAGGCGGTTCGCCAATAGGCGATGGGATAAAACAATTCCGAATAGCGATTGTGCGCTCGCAATTCCATGAAAATAAAATGTTCCAAAGCCTTGCCGAATAGCTCTGATCCAGGTTCTACCTTTCCTCTGTGCGCCAAGCTGGATGCTATTCCGACATCAAAAAAATAAAATTTAGGCGCTCCAATCAGCCTTCGTTTTGCTCTTTTGGCAAAGGCCGGAAGATATGAACCGACGAGCGTATCGGACAGTATTTCAAAATAACTTTTAACGGTCGGTGCGCTGACGCCGCAGTCGGCGGCAATATTATTAAAATTAATGATCTCTCCGTTGAATAGGGCAGCAACTTCCAGAAACCGGCTGAAGGCGGGAACATTGCGGGTCAATGCCTCGTCCGCGATTTCTTCCTTGAGATAGTCGCCAACGTAAGACCGTATCAGTTGATCCGGGCGTGCATGACTGTAATGTCTGGGAAGTAATCCCGAGTTCAGTGCCCGATTCAGGGAAAAGTCAGGAATTTCAGAATAGACCAGCGGGCATAATTCGTAACGCACGGCGCGTCCGCCCAGCAAGTTGGCATGTTTGCGTTTTATTTTGCGGGCGCTTGATCCGCACAAAATAAAACGGTGTCCGCTATTTTCAATCAGCCAATGAATTTCGTCCATCAGTTCAGGGATTTTTTGCACCTCATCAATAATCACCGGGCAAGAGGGGGCATTTGAGGCTTCGGCCGCCAAATCTTCACGAAGCAGGGCTGGATTATTTATAAGCCGGCGATAAACATCTGATAGAAGCAAGTCATATCTTCTTGCTTCCGGGAACAAAGTCTTTAATAAAGTGCTTTTTCCGGTTTGCCGCGGTCCCCATAGAAAGCACGATTCCCGGCTTGATTTATCTAAAGATAATATTCTCTTATACATGACAAAGTAAAATATAGATTTATGTTGTCATTGTCAATATGTTGCTTTATCTATGTTTTCAATGATTTAATAGAAATATGCTATGTTGCGTCGGTCAGATAAACCAATGGGTTATCCGATCACTCAAGTGGTATTTCTCCAGTGTGGCCTTTGATCGCAACTAAAATATTGAAGGCTCTCATATTATTTTGTCCGTCAGCTGACGTATGCAGGCGGGTAAAATGGAGGCCTTTTATAAATCAAGCCGTGATGCTATCACGGCCTACAGAAAAATTAATAGGCCGAGCACGGCAGGCTTCGCAAATTGTCATATGTCGTAACGGAAAGATCTAAAAGAAATGATGATCAAGGCGGCAAGGGAAGCCATGCTGGCCGCCAGTAAAACAGAGACCACCTGCCAAAGCGAGCCATGGAACAAAACAACCCCGCCGATGAAGCCTGCGGCGCAAATGGCGAGCGGCACAACGCAAGCCATGCGGTGCTGGGCAAGTTCAAAATTCATGAGAATAAAAACTAGGCCGAGGGGCGCCATGGCCCAGCAAATGAACCTCACGAGAGCAATCATTTCCGGCGTTGGCGCGTTGTCGCGGAAAAGGATCAAAATAGGGACCTGCGGGAAGAGCGTGCAAAACAGGGCGCCTCCCGCAACTATCAGGGCCGAAAGCATTATGGCCTTGAAAAAAGTGAAGGCATGCTCGCCGGCCATATGGCCGCGCGAAACCACTTTCGGGAACATGGCGCCGGCAATAGGCTGGGCAAGGAAAATCAATGTTTTGCCGATCATGGATGCCCTGGCGTAGCCGCCGGCGGTGTCCTGGTTGCTGAAATAGTGCTTGACCAGCACCACGTCCATATTCATCAGTATCGAATAGCAGAGAAGGGCGGCCAGGGTTGCCCAGAAATAACTATCGGAGTACTCTGCTGAAAGTGGCCGCTCGTTTCCCGGAGGAGGAGATGGGTTTTGTGTGCGATAAAAACAAAAAACAAGAGCCGTCCCGGCCAAGGCGGCCAGCGCATGCGCTGCAAGGCCGGAGGGCGCCAGGGGGGCCACGCAGAGGACAAGGACTCCGCCAATCAGCAGGCGCACCAGGCCGGTTGCCAGGGAAGGCAAGCCAACCAGGGTAAATTTCTGCATTCCTTGAAGGACTCCCGAAAAGACTGGCGAGAAGGCAGAGGCGAAAAAAGCAATCCCGATTAAAATGACCGGCCACGGGCCGGAAAGATGAAAAAACGAAGCCAGAGGGTTGCGGAATATAATTGCCAGAAAAAGCAGGGGTAAACTGATTAATAGAATGCGATTTAACCACAACCTGACCAGAAACCTGATGCTTCCAGTTCTGCCTTCCTGCAAGAGATTCGCGGTATAGTGCATCAAAGTGTTTGAAATGGCTGTCATCGGGCCGACGATTACCATCATGAGCCCCAGCATTGACGAAAGCACGCCGAATTCGGCCTTTGAAAGGTTCCAGCCCATGACCATCTGGAAAAGCATGTTGGCGGCGCTGGCGGCGTGCGTGAAAAAAAATACAATGAAACTGTGTCGCAGGAGGCGATCAGAATCGCTCGCAATCCTGTGCAAGGTACCCGGAAAATGGCTTGAGCGCAGTATTAAATGTTTGTAAGTTAGGCTCATGTCCAAATTAGATTTAATTACTGATTCTGAAGAATACCATATCTTTTGGTTTAGACATGGAAAGTCAAGTAATATCAAGTTCTGGTCGCGCCTGGGAGGACAGCCGGATTTAAGCGGGCTTACTGTGTTGGATGTCGGGTGCGGGCAGGGGAGCCTTTGCCTCGATATGGCCACGGCAAAAGCAAAAAAAGTAATCGGCATTGACGTGAACGCGCCCGTGATTGATTTTGCCAGCCGCAACTTGAGAGAAAATTATCCTCAATGGAAGTCCGCGGTATCGTTTGAGTGCCGGGAATTAAGCACTTTGCCATCCGATACGTTTGATATTGTTGTTTCAAAAGATGCATTCGAGCACGTGCTTGATTTACGTGGCTTGCTGGAAAATATTAAGAGATGCTTGAAGCCCGGAGGGCGGCTTTATGCGGGGTTTGGTCCGCTCTACAACAGCCCATCCGGGCACCACACGAGGCCGAATTGCGGCTTGCCCTGGGGACACCTGCTGATACCGGCGGCGTGGCAGTTGTTTTTGATTAATCGCGGCAGGACAAAAAAGATTAAATCGTTGGCGGAAATAGATGCGCTTAATGAATTGGCATTTGCCGATTATTTATCAATTTTTAATGAAAGCGGTCTTGATATTATTTCCATGAGGGTGAACCAGTCTGATCATCTTGCCTCAAGAATCATTACGTTGTTTCGCAAGTTGCCTTTTTTAAAGGATTACTGCACCCATAATATTTATTGTGTAATGGAGAAGCGGTAATCACAGGGATATATTGCATCTGTGCGTCTTAACCGTAAAGGGCCTTCAGGCGCCGGAATGTCCTGACAGGATCTTCCATGGTGTTGACAAACAGCCACATTAATTTATCCTTGAGAGGATGGCGTTGCATGACAAGTCTTTTGATTTCTTTCCGGAACTTTAGGACTTTTTCGGCCGGCATGGCCGGGTTAAAAACGCGTATATTTCCCTCTACAAGATTGTTCATGCTCAATTCGTCCATCGTGACGCCCTCAAGCAGCCCCAGCTTTTGAACTTCTTCCGCCAGTTTTGAGCCCGGGTAAGGCGTGTATATGAATAGCTCGACAAGTCGCATCCTGGCGAGGTTTTCCTTTATAAAATCGCCGGTCATGGCCATTTGCTCCTCGGTTTCTCCGGGAATGCCGCACATGAAGAAGCCGAATACGGAAATTCCCGCCTGCCAGGCAAGGTCAAGCGCCAGCCTGTTTTTTTCAATGGAAGAATCATTGCCCTTGAGCTTTTTCAGGAGTTCATCGCTGCCGGTTTCCATGCCGTATGCCAGCTGGAAACAACCGGACTGTTTCATGAGCTGGAACAAGGGCAGATCGTCCTCGCGCAAAAGACTGGGCCGCGCCTGGCATGCCCATCGGATATCCGGAAGATCGCGCATCAGGCGCTCGCAAAATACTTTTACGCGCGGGCGGTCCATGAGGAACAAGTCATCCCCGATCTGGAAGTTGGTCACCCGGAATCTGTCGCGCAGCTGGGCCATTTTTTCGACAACAGCGTTAATGTCGTGCTTGCGGACCGTCCGGTCCCTGAATGAATTAAAGCAAAATGAGCAGTTAAATGGGCAGCCGCGGGCGGAAATAACCGTGGCAGATGCAGAAGCCTGGCGTTCATGGAATCTTGGTGCACGCCGGAAAGCAAAATAATAATTTGTGTTGAAGTGATCATAATCCGGC
>JBAYWJ010000159.1:0-8462 GCA_041674125.1 Kiritimatiellia bacterium | reverse complement strand
CCCTGCAGGGCGAACTGGCGCGGGCCGGTGACGGTGGCCTGGGAAAGCTTGGATTGCCCGGCGACGATTACGCAGGGGGCGGAATCAACGTAGGCCCCGACCACGCCGGTGAGGGTGTTCAGGGCGCCGGGGCCGGCGGTGACGTAGGCCACGCCGAGCTTGCCCGTGAGCCTGCCGTAGACGTCGGCGGCCATCACGGCGGCCTGTTCGTGGTGGCAGCAGGTGTAGCGCTGGCGGCCGTGCTGGAAGAGGGCGTCGGTCAGGTGCATGATCATCCCGCCGGTGATCATGAACACGTTTTCCCCGCCGGCCTCGTAAAGGGCGTTGGTTATGTAATCGGCTACGCGCATGGCTTTGTGTCTTTTTTCATGATTGTCATTCCCGATCCGCCACAGGCGGAATCGGGAATCCAGGGTCAAAATGTTTTATTCTGGATTCCCGTTTTCACGGGAATGACAGAACGATAAAACTCAATCGTACGCCGGATGGCATCGCGAAGACAAATAAATTCTTTCAATCCAAGTTCCGTCCGTGCCCGGATCGTGCAGGGCACGTAAATATTGGTTTTTGCGTCGGGACGCGGTTTGCGGGCCATGATCACTTTCAAGTTATTTCCGGATGACCGCGCCACGATTCTTGCGGTTTCGGCAAGGGAAATCGCTTTTTCAGAGCCGACATTATAGACACGCCCGTTTTTTCCGCGCAGCAGGATCGTCCAGAGCCAGATCGCCAGGTCGGCGGCGTAGAGGTATGAGCGGCGCGGGGTTCCGTCGCTTTCCAGCCGGATTGTTTTGCAGGAGAGCGCGTCACGGATGAAGTTGCCTATGGCGAAGTGCTGGTCCAGGGGCAGGTGCGGGCCCACGAAGCTGAAGCACCGGGCGACGGGCGCGGAAAAGCCCGAGCGCTCCGCGCAGGCCGCGCAGAGCGCCTCGGCCGCGCGCAGGCATCCCCCGTAAACAGCGTAAGCATCATTCAAATCCGGGGCGCCGCGGTATTCTTCCGGCAGGCGGGCGGCTCCCGGCCCCTGGCGGCCGTAAACGGCTCCGGAGCTGACAAAGAGCATTTTATTTGCGCCGCGCGCCGCGGCCAGGTCGAGCACGCGCCTCGTCCCGCGGGTGATGGTGTCAAAAGTAAGCGCGGGCTTCTCGCGGATCAGCTTCAGCTTTGCGTCAACCGCGCCGTGGATGACGTGGGTAAATTTGCCTTTTGGAAAAGTGAAATCGCGCACGTCGCCCTTGATCATGCGGATGGCGGGGTGCCCGGCCAGCCATGGGCATGCTGCCTTGAACCGCGCCGGGTTGCGCGAGAGCACCGTGGCCCGGGCCTTGAGCCCGAAACGGTCGTTGGCGGCGAGGAAACTTCCCAGGAGCCACCTGCCGAAAAATCCCGTTCCGCCGGTGATGAAAATTCTGGCGTTGCGCAAGTCCTTCCAGATGCGGCCGGTATGGCGCAAAATGTGCTCGAGGTCCTCTGGTGGCAATGTATTCATGGCCTGACAGTCACGGCAACGCACATGAATTTAACAGCAGGGAGCTACGCTGGCGAGAAAAAACCGCGCCTCAATATCTGGGCATTTCCCAGAGATGCTCGCCGGGCTTCACCGACTTGAGTTCGTTGCGGGTTATGTCGGCGATGGCCGGCGGGTTCATGAGCATCTTGATCGCCATCTCCTGCGACTGGGCCGCCATAGCGGAAATGCCCACCTTGTAATGGCCGGCGATTTCCGTGAAGATGGTGTCGTTGAGAGGCTTGGTCCATTTTTCGGCAATTGCTTCAGCCCCGTGCAGGAGGCCGAGGATGGAGCCCACCGTGGCGCCGTTGCAGTCGGCGTCATACCCGCACATCACAGAGCGGGTGACGCCCCTTTCAAAGTCGTCCTTGCCTTCCATGAGCCCGATGGCCACGACCGCGGCGTTGTTGATCGTGTGGCCCTCGTGCAGGATGTGTTTGCCGTAGTGGCGTTCCATCTCAACCATGGTCTTTTTCCAGCTCCGGTTCTTTTTCCAGGCGGACACGATTTTGCGGATGGCGGCGGTCAGCCTTGATTTTTCCGGTATTTCCGAAAGCCCGATCTCGATGACTTCGAATACATCGCTTGAGACGAAAGCCGCGGCCAGCATGGCGGCCACCCACATCGCGCCGTAGATCCCGTTTTGGACGTGGGAGAGGCAGGCGTCCTTGAAGGCCATCGCGGCCGCAAGCTCCGGCATTCCCGGCGCTATGTAGCCGTAGGCGTCGGCGCGGATCTGCGCGCCGATGAGCTCCCGGCCTGGATTGAGATAGCTGGCGCATTCTGGCGGCGGAATGTTATTGGCGAGGTTCCGGTAGGCGATGTGCTCGGCCGTGCAGACGCTGTTGAAGGGGAAGTGCCCCAGCCAGAAATCGCCCACGTTTTCGGTGGTAAAGGACGCCCCGTATTGTTTCAGGAGAAGCGTGTTCAGCACCGGGTAGCTGGTGTCATCGTCCGGCGGCATGCCGCCGGGCAGGAAATCGTGCACCACGTTCGAGCCCGGCGTGGAAAACCTGTTAATCAGCAGGCGCGTGAACCGCTTGTTTATTTTATCAACCGGCGGGGGGTAGGAGGCCCCCAGGTAGCCGGCGAGCGGATAGCCGGTGCTCAATTTGCCCATGAGCTCGATATCCGCCATGTCCCAGCCCTCGACCGGCTTGCCAAGCAGGCACCCGATGCAGCGCCCGTTCCAGGCCCCGAGCAACTTCGAGCGCAGCCTGGCGTGGGAAATGTTAAACTTCACGGCGCGCGGCCCGGCGGGCCGCGCGGACGCGATGCGGGCATAATCGGATGGTTCCGCGTTTTCCCCGAACTTTGCTTTGAGGGCGGCCAGCTCCTCGAAGAAGGCGATGCACTGATTGCGGGTCATTTCGCACGGGTGGCGCTCGATTTTCCTCCGCAAGGCTTCGACGTTGCAGCCCTGTTCCTGCCTGAGGCGCAGTTCTTCCTTCAACATCAAACGATTGCGCTGGTCATGGTTATTGAACGTGTTTAATTTTTGATGGTCGCTCATCGGCAACTTCCTTTAGTGAGATGAATGCTGGTTAAAAACAAACTGTTATAGCATAATTAAAGCCATTTCCACCTGGAAAAGACCAAATACTGTGCAAAAACGACCATGCCTGCGGGGAGTAAATAATTAACGGCTATCCGCAGGAGTAGGCAGCCTGGCCGAGGCCGAAGCGGCCGTTTTCCGTTTCAAGGTTGCAGCCGTTCACTTCCTTGAGGGCAATGTACGGCCGTTCAAGGGACCCCTTGGCCAACTGGATAAACTCGTCGCGGTGCCCCATCCGCCGCATCAGGGGCCAGAAGGCGCCTGCGGTCACAGTGTCGGAATCCCAGATCGCTATGCCGTCGCCCCCTGCCGGGTACAGGCGCCGGGCGGCGTTGTCCAGGAACCCCGGGCGTTGTCCGTGGGTTGTGCCCCCGGAGCAAACGATTCCTGAAATGCTTTTGCATCCGTGCTTTTTAGCCGCGCTGATGATCAGAGGGTCGAAGGCGTCGTTCTTCCCGACCGAGCCGACCGCCGAATCCAGCAGGCCTTCATTGATCCAGGTTTCCACGTCAACGCCGCCATACTCGCGTTGCGCCCGCGTTTGGCCCTCGAACCAGACGCCGAGCTCAAGCCGTTTGCCCCTGGCGGCGCCGGCTTCGTCAAGCACCTTGCGGGCGTCGCGCACGAATTCGGTCAGGTACCGGCAGCGGATCCGCGCCAGGTCCGGATGATCAAGGGGAAGGGCGCGCGCGTCGCCCCCGAACTCCCTGCGGAAGTCGTCCATGACCGGTTGCTCCCAGGCCGCAAAGAATGGCCCGCGGTTGAACGCCAGGGAGACGCCGTCAATTTCGAAGATCAGCGCCGATTCCCTGATGATCGCCAGCATGTGCGCGCGCACCTCCGGGAAGGCATAGCTGGCCTTCTCGACCGGCGTGCCGTCGCTCATGCACAGGCGGCATTGCGGGTGGGTTTCGATAAAGAGTTTTTTACCCGGCGGGAGCCAGCGCCGCGGCGGGACGCGCCCGAACATGCCGAGCCGGAACATGGCCTCGAACTTGAGCCCCATGCCGTGCACGTGTTCGGCTGCCACTTTCTGTGGAATGTGTCCGGCCGCAGCCAGTCTCCTGAAGTTTTCGTGGTAATTATTGCGGCTTGGGCGGTCGCTGCCCAGGAACGCCCCGATTTTGGAAGGATAGTTCACGGAGTCGCCATAGCAAAAGGCCCAGGTGACTTTTCCAACGTCGGAATGGCGGTAAGGCTCGACGAGCTCAAGGATCTGATCCCTTGTCCGGTATTCGCCGGTGGAAAAAAAGGATATGCCGTCAATCGCGGCCTGGAGGATGCGGGTGTCGGTCCGCGCCCGGTCCGCCTTCAATTCCTGTACGCCGCGCATATCCAGCGGCGTGAGCCGCACGTAGGCTATGTAAGCTTTTTTGGGGTTTGATCCGCCCGCCTTGCCGAATATGAGGCGCCGTCCCGTAAGATCGGCGGCTTTGAAATGAGCTTCCACCACAAGGCTGGCGCCGTCGCGGGGCTGCGACCCGGAGACCGGCTCCGGTTCGCTCAGGCGGATAAAGCAAGGATCGTTGTCGAGCTTGACCTTGACCGTTACCGCGCCGTCATAATCGTGCTTCGGGATCCAAATCCCGATGCTGATATCGTGCCAGCCGGAAACGCCGAGCGGCAATTGCACCTCCGGCGCCGCCACGAAGGAAGGGGCGCCGATCATCAGGCCGCCTTTGGGCTCCCTGTCGCAAGTCCGGTAGGCGAGGACCTGCCAGCGGTTGCTGCATTCTCTTTGGGAGAGC
Organism: Kiritimatiellia bacterium; assembly: GCA_041674125.1. GTDB lineage: Bacteria > Verrucomicrobiota > Kiritimatiellia > JAAZAB01 > JAAZAB01 > JAQUQV01. Next base: position 3,649 of record JBAYWJ010000159.1, on the reverse strand, counting down.
GCCGAGGCCGGGCGGCACCGGCTCATGTCTGAAATTATCATGGGGTTATTGTATTCCGAAAACCGTGCCGTTAAAGATATTTTCAAAGGCGCCCATGTCGGTTCTTCCGTAACGGATGCGGTTTTTGCCGTCCAGGTCGAGAGTGCCGGTCATCCAATCCAGGTTGGTGCCGGCGTTTATGCAGGGCGAATTGTATGCCAGCCGGAAATCCTGCCCGGGAAAATTGGCGAACTGCGGCCGGTTGGTTGTGTTGCCCTCGCCGGAAAGGAGAAAGTTGGCATTGGACGGGAAAGAGCAGGAATAGAAAAAGGCGTTGCTGGCCGCCCCGTTCGTGGGGGCGAGCATGGATATGTTGTACCCGAATTCGTTGCTGTAGATGATGGAATTGTAAACCCTGACCACGGGGTTGTAACTTTGCGCCGCCGCCCAGGTCCGGATGAAAATACCGCCGCCGCCCCAAGGTGCCCGGTTGCTGACAATGGTGCAGTTGTAGAATTCCTGGGTGGTTATGCCTTGACCTTGCGATGTAAATGCTCCTCCTGAAGCAGCGGTCCAGTTGTTGCACAGCAGGCAGTTGCGCATTGACACCCGGCACATGCCTGATCCGTAGACGCCTGCTCCTCCGTAAATGGCATTGACAGCATATTCAGTTCTGTTGCCTCTGATGATGCATCTTTCAAAGTTATGTTTCTTTGTTTCATAGCCAAGATAAATGCCGCCCCCGCGGTAGCCCGCCGCGTTGTTTTCAATCAGGCAATCGGTTAAGGTACCGCCGCCCCCGGTGTAAGCGCCCAGAACGGCTCCGCCTCCCGTTCCGTGCCAGTTTGAGGACGCAACCGACAAACAACGGTTGTTTCGAAACACGCAGTTGGAGATATCATAATTGAATGCAACCAGTGCGTTAGCCCATATCCCGCCGCCCTCGGCCGCCGTGCCCCAGCCGACGGAGTTGTCGGTGACCACGCAGTTCTGAAGAGTGCCGGTGCCGGCGGCGGGCAGGTTGTATATTCCGCCGCCCCAGTTGGTGGCAAAGCAGTTGGATATTACCAGGCCTTTTAGAGTCCAGCGGGCGGAGGAAATGATCGCGATGCCGCGGTTGGTGCCGCTGCCATCAATGATCGTATCGCCCGGCACGCCGTTGGAGCTCTGCAGGGTCAGGGACCGGTTGATGAAGACCACGTTTGTGCCGTGATAATTGGTGGCATTGGGCGGAACGGTGTAGCGCCCGGCGCCGACCCAGACCGTGTCGTATGTGCTGGCGGCGTTGACCGCGTCCTGGATGTTGCTGGCGGCCTTTGCCCAGGTGTCATAGGGGCTGGCCGGAGTCTGGCCGTTTTGCGCGGCGTAATAATCGGCAGCCCGTGTCGTGAGGGCGCAACATGACAGCATGCACAAGACTGCAATAAAACAAATCTTCATGCCGGAAATTTAGCAATACCGGCTTTCTGCGTCAAGCGCTTGCGGCACAGGATGAATCAAAAAAAGGTCATTTCACGACCAGCGCGCCGAACTTGCGCACGGCATGGAACCCGCCCGGGCCCATCGGCGGCGAGAAGGCGGAGCGCTCCATCTCTTTTTCCCCCCGGATGCGCTGGCGGCAGACGTTGAAATACCAGGGCGATTTTTCCGAAGGCTTGGCGCCGGAAACGCCGTGGAGCTCGTCAATGCTGCCCTGCAGTTCGTCGGCGATGGGTATGGCCACTTCCAGGCGCCATTCGTCGTCGCCCTTGTCCGCGGCCACCCTGGCGTTCGCGGTCCACTTGCTGTTGAACCCGCCCTTGCGGTCAAGGTCCATCACGGCGCCCGAGGGGCTGATGCCGATCTGGTAATACGAGTGGGTGGGGGTTTCAATGTTAATTTCCACGCTGTCGCCGTCAAAAATCGAGGTGTCCTTGTTCTTTGTGGCGGTGATGAAAAGGTTTTTCATGTCGCTGTCCTTGCAGGTGACGGCAAAGCAGAGGTTGTCATCCGCCCAGGCCGCCTTGAACGAGGCCTTGTTGGTCGGGTCCATGCCGGTCTGAAGCTCCTTGAGGTCGTAGCCGGGCACGCCTTCCCAGAATTTCTCGTCAAACTTGCCGTCCAGTTTGAGATCCTTGAGGCTCCGTTCGGCGGCCTGTGCCTGCGGCACCTTGCCGCGGCCCTGGGCCAACTCTTCCTTGAGCTTCTTCATGGGCTCGATTGAATCGGCGATCCAGGCCACGCGCTTCGCGTAAACAGTGTCGCCCGGCGCCGCGGCGCGGGCCTTGGCCGCCAGCTCAAGGGCCTTGTTAATTTTCTCGTGGCTCTTGGCCATGTCGGCATAGTTCGCCTCGCAGTATTCGATGAAGGACTTCATCTCCTTCGCGGCCGGTCCATAGAAGAGCGTGTAGTACTCGTCCAGCAGCGCGTCGACATCCTGGCCGGCATCCCACCAGAATTTTCCGGTCACGTAGAGGTTCAGGTGACACGCGGCGAAGCCATCCAGGCCCTTGGTGCGGTAGACCTCGACGTAATCGCCGAGCGAGAAAGGTTTCAAAGCTTTCAGGTCTTCGGCCGCGGCATGGGGGTAGAAGACCGGCAGGTAGGGGTGGGGGTTCCCGGCCCGGGCGTGCAGGTAATATTCATAGACCATGAACTGCCTGCTGCCTTTCGGAAGCTTTTCCAGGTATTCCTTGCGGGCCTGCCGGACCGCTTCCATGTTTCCGGCGCGGTTCTGCGCCATGCAGACGACGATGTTGGGCGAGAGCGTGGCAATGTTTGTCGGCGGCATGAAGTAGGAGCCATAAGACATGGCAACAATTTTCCTGTCGGGGTGGGTCTTGTAAACTTCGCGCGCCACTTTGTCGACATATTCCCAGACGTAGTCCGAATACTGGCCCAGCCAGCCGCGCTCGGGGGTGGGCTTGTTTATGCAGCCCTCGCACTGGCAGGTGGCGGTGAAGCCGTCGGTCGGCATCACCGAAACCATGGGAGCATCGAAGTAGTCGAAAATTGTCCGGACCATCTTCACGTTTTCGTCGAAAAGCCCCTTGGAGGTCAGGCAGGGCACAAAATCCTTCCCGTTTTTGCGCTTCCCGCCGATGAGGGCGTAGTACTCGGGGTGGGCTTCCTTGGCCTCGTCGCGGCTGATTACCATGGCGGTGCCGTGGGCGATGTAGCCGACGCCGGTAATATCGGGCGCCTGGTTGAATCCCATGCGCAGCTGCCAGAGGGTTTCATCGGCGCTGCCGCCCGCGAATTTCTTGCCGTAAAGGTAAGGGTGGCGCACGGGGAAGTCCGGCGTGACGGTCCTGCTTTCCGCCGGCAGCGGAATGCTGCTTTTTTTCGGCACGATTTCCCCGAAGTCGCCCGGCGCATACCAGCGCACGCCCTGGTCATAAATGAAACGGTAAACGGCGTTCAGGGAGCCGCGCTCGTCCTTCTCCCAGAGGCCGACCGGCCCGCTGTATTCCTTGTGGACCTGGCTGTAGGGGAATTCCCACTTGTGGCCGGTGACCTTGTCCCACTCTGCAAGCGCGCGCTCCTTGTCGGCGGGGCTTTTCATGAAAATTTTAGGAACCTGGAACTCGCTGTCGCGGCCGATCAGCGCCAGGTAATTGTCCCCAACGATAATTTTGAAAGCGCCGTGCTCAAGGCCTTCATCGGTGATTTTGAGCCCGTCGGTGTATTT
>JBAYWJ010000158.1:0-8463 GCA_041674125.1 Kiritimatiellia bacterium | reverse complement strand
CTATAACTGGAATGCGCTGTATTGTTTTATAGGCGTCACGATGCTCGTGTGCACCATGAAACATTACATCGAGGCGCGCATAGTGGCCGGGTGCCTGGCGCAGGCTGATCCGGCGCGCCGGGATGAGCTCGCAGGCCGCCTGACGCGCATCGGCTCACCAGGCATCTGGCCCTGGTATGACAGCGGAAAAATGGGCGGGCTGCTTGCCGGGCGCGGCCTGGTAAAGTCCGGCAAAATCGGCTCGGCCGGCATCATCGGCATCAGGACCCGCCCCCTGGTGGAGGAAACTTTCCCGATCCTGCGCGCCGCGCCGGAAAATTGGTTCGCCGCCGACTTCATGGCCTGGAGAAAGGAATGCATGTCCCGTTCATAATTTAACCCGGAGAGGTTTAACATGGCAAAAATGAGCGCGATCAAGGCAATATTGATAATCCTGGCCGCCGCGTTCACTGGCCCCTTTTCAAGCGCCATGGCGCAAGAACAGGCCGCCCCGCCGGCTGGCAACCTGGCTGCCAATCCCGGCTTTGAAGAAGGGATGATATCCTGGAAAACCTCTTCCGGGGAATGCAGGATAGACGATGCGGCCTTTCACAGCGGCAAACATTCGCTGCTGCTCGATATGCATCCCGACAAAAAAGCAACGGCTTACCAGTCCATCCGGCTCGACCAGGCTGCGCCGGCGCCGGTCACGGTCGGGTTCTGGAGCAGGGCCGAAAAAGCAGATACCGGGAAAGAAGGCGAATGCCGTGTGCGTATATTCGCCCATGCCGTCGGCAAAACCTTCGCCAACAGCGACTCCACCCGCAGGTGGAACGTCATGAATTTCGAAATCAAAAAAGACACCGGCTGGGTCTACCAGGAAAGGGCATTTGAGTTCGACCGGCCCATAAAGGCGCTCGAAATCGGCATCCAGGGATTCAACTCGTCCGGCCGGGCCTGGTTTGACGATTTTTTCGTGCGCACTTTCCAGTCCGCTGAACCCGCCGCTCTCTCCTCGCCCGGAAGCGCCAACCGGGCCTGTTCCCTCGAAAAAACGGCCGCGTCTCTCGTGCTTGAGAACCAGTTCGTCAAGGCTGAAATAGACTATCGTCGCGGCGGGCGCATCAGCAGTTTTATTGACAAGCAGACCGGCAAGGACCTGACCGACAAATCCAACTACGGCGGCATTTTCAAAGATGTCATCATGGAGCAAGGGTTCGGGACGTTCTTCGAGCAGTTCTACCTGATCGACGCCACCAACGCCACGCCGGAAAAAGTTTCTGTAACCCTCACGGGCGAGACCGGCAAGGACCAGTTCCTTAAAATACAAAAAACCTTCACGCTGGAGCACGATTCAAGCGTGCTGACGGTTGACTTCAAGGTGATCAACGCCTACGAGGCCATGTCCGCGCGCTTTTTCACCCTGCGGCACCACAGCGTGATGAAGTTCCCGGGCGAAAAGAATAATTATTTTTATCCAGCCAGCAACGGCGTGAGGCGGGTCGCGGAAGGATCCGCTGCGGATGTTTTCCACAGGGATGTTGTGGATGGCTGGGCGGCCTTCATCGCGCCCTCCGCCCGGGCCGGCATGCTCTGCACCCTCGATTATGCGCCCCTGGATTCATTTTACAACTGGTTCGGGCAGGAAACCACCCTGGAATGGTTTTTCAAGACCGTCAAAATAGAAAACGGCTCTTCGTGGGACACGTCCATCTCGCTCATGCCCCTGCACGGCCTTGACGCTGTTTCCGGCGCCGCGGAAGGCCTGGCGGTTGATTTCGCGGGCTTGAAGGACAAATACGAAAAGGGCGAAAAACCCGCCTTTGAGCTTGCGATTGCCTCCGGCATCACCGGGAAATTTGCGTTTGAAATCAAAACAAAATCCCTCCCGGAAGGATCCGCCACAATCCTCAAAAAAGTCGAACTCGATCTCAAGCCGGGCGAGACACAGAAAATCCCGGTCGCCTGGGACTCGCCCATCTCCGCGCCAACCCTCCTGACATGCTCTATCAAGGATGCAGGGGGCAATATGGTCCTGGAAGCGGCCCGGCCCCTGGCGGTCGGGGATGAAAAACCATCTTATGTTTACAAGCCCGCCAAGGCCAAGATCCCGGCGGTCGAAGGCGGGCTGGTCAAGCAGGTGCGCTTCACCAACGATTTTGTCACCCCGCACGTCAAGTGGGCGCGGCCCCACGCCGGCGGAACCATCCGGGTGCTGGGAATCATGAACGCCTTCACCGCGCGCGAACTCCTGGAGCTGGCGGAGCGCCTGGACATGGATTGCGAGGCGGTAATCTTCCCCTCCCCGCACGGCGTCATGCCCGATTATTCCCCCAACTACACCGAGAAAGACGCCAATAACGTCATGGCTGAATTGCTGAAGAAGGATTATAATGTTATCCTGGTCGGCGGTGTCAACGGCCGCTGCTTTTCGGCAGGAAACATCAAAACCATTGGCCAAAAAGTCAGGGATGGGGCTGGCCTGGTGCACGTGTTTCCCACCTGCCTCACAAACGAACTGGCGGAAATCATCCCGCTCAAGTCTCCCAGGAAAAGCAAGTCCGCTGCCGCCGGCGAATGGCAGGTTGCGCAGGCGCACCCGGTCACGGCTGGCATCCCATTCGACGCCCTCCCTCCGGTCGGTACGTTTATGTATGAATGCGCATCCCCCATCCTGACCGCAGGCGGAAGGCCGCTAGCCGCGGCGGCGCAGATAGAGAAAGGCCGCGCCGTCGCCTTCGGCTACGCCGTGGCTTTCCAGGAAAATATCGACAAGGACCACATGCGCAACTTCAAGGCCGGCCTGACCCCCACCCATCCCGGCGGCCGGGGCGCTGAAACCGGGTTGATGTATCCTTACTGGGAATACCATTACGCCCTTCTGGCCAAGGCCGTCATCTGGGCGGCCGGCAAAACTCCGGCAACGCAGATTGGTGCAATCGAGCTCAAAGAACGGCGTTGCAATGTATCAATCAAGCCGCCCTGTTCTCGAAACATGAACCTGGAATGGGAGCTGAAAGATAACGAGTGGTCTTCAATAACCAACGGCACGCTCGGCCTTGAGGCAAAACAATCCGCCGCTGAAATCAGTCTGCCTAAACATAACGGCACAGCGCTCCTGCACCTGAGGCTGCTTGATGGGGGCAAGGTAACGGACTTTGCCGCGCAAAAGCTTTCATTCCCGGATCCCATCAGGGTAAAGAGCATCGAGGCCGCGCTGGCTTGCGAACCAAGCGGGGCGGCCGTGGTTGATGCAAAAATTTCAGTCTCCGGCCCGGGCAGGCTGGAAATCGTCCTTTATGACGCCCGCGACCGGCTGGTGGCGCGGACAAACATTGTTGCCGGCGGGGAAGACGAAATTTCCGTGCAATTGTCCTTCAGCCATCCGATCGCGCGCGCCCACCGCCTGCTGGTCAAGCCGTCTGGTCCTGACGGCGTGCCAGGCGACAGCTTTGAAAAACACGCCTATCTCTCCACCGGGCGGAAAGATATGGCGGATTATCGCATCAGCATGTGGCTCATGGACACGCGCTACATCTTCATGCCGGAATACCTGGACGACATCTACTACAGGCGGATTGCCGGATGCGACGCGGTTGATGCGGTCCAGATCCGCAACGCGGGGGGCGATTTAACCTCGAACGCCAACTACTACAGGCGGGTGGTGCCGTTCCTCTGGCGGCACAGCATGGAAGTCTCCCTCAACAACGTGGCGCCCCAGCACCTGGACCGGGCGCTCTTCGACAAGGCCAAGAAAAATTACCAGGAAACCAGGTCGCGCGAGTGGCTCTTGCGCACGCCCTGCCTGCACGATCCCGCCTACCAGGCTAAAAGCATCGAAAAGCTCCAGACCATGGTAAACGCCACCAAGGCCTACGAGCCCTTCCTCTACTGCTTCGGCGATGAAAATTCTCTGACGCGCTACGGCACGCCGATAGACTTTTGCTTTTCGGAGCACACCCTGAAGGAATTCCGGAAGTGGCTCGGGAAAAAATACGGGGCGGTCAAGGCCCTCAACAAGGCTTATGGCACCTCCTTGGCCTCGTTTGACGAGGTTGTTCCCCTTACGAGCGAAGAAGCGAAGGCTCAGAACAACTTCGCATCCTGGCTTGATCACCGCATTTTCATGGACGAAGCCTTTGCCGGGTTTTACCGCCAATCGCGCGAGGAGGTCCGGAAACTCGACCCCGGCGCCCCTGTCCAGATTTCCGGCACGCAGAACCAGACCGCTTACAACGGGTGCGACTGGCGCCTGCTGACGCAGGTCTTCGACTCAATGGCGCCTTACGGCGGCATCCAGACCGAGCTCATGCGTTCATTCGCCCCTGAAAATTACCGCGGACTTCGCTACCTCGGCGGCTACGGCAAATCAACCGTTCCGGCCCATGATCTCTGGCGGGAGGCCTTCCGCTACCGCGGCGCGGGGATGCAGATATACATTGACGAAGTCATGCTCAACTGCGATTACACCGCCGATCCCATCGAAAACATCGCCAATGAAACCGCCCCACTGCGCAATGGAATTGGCAAAATTCTAATCCATTCCAGGCCGCTCTACAGGGTCGGGCTGCTTTTCAGCTCCCCTTCCCAGAAGATCGCTTCCATAACCGACCAGGAAGCGCTCTATGACAGCAACGCGGCCGGCTGGGCCGAATTACTGAACGAAGCCGGCCTGCTCTGGCGCTTCGTGGCATCCGATGAGCTCGGAACGCCCGCCATGTCTGAGCTTGAAACCATCATCCTGCCATTCAGTGTTTGCCTGGCGGACAAGGACCTTGAAGCGTTGGACAAATTTGCTGAAGGTGGCGGGAATATCATCGCCGACGCCGGCGCGGGGCTATATGACGGCTTCGGGCGCCCGGCTGACCCGGACAGTGCGGCAAAACTTTTTGGCATCAGCCGCAAGGCCGGCGAGGTCCTGCCGGGAGATTTGCAGTTCAAGGATATTTCCTTAAGGATAAAACTTCAAAACGAAAACATCGCCGCCGGGAAAGCTGTTCCCGCCGGCGCGGTCGCCGGCAAGCCGGCCGTGTTCATTAAAAAGCACGGCAACGGAAAAACAGTCTTCCTGAATTTCACGCTCGAAGATTATCCCCGCTTCAGGGGCGTGGCAGAGGAGAACAACAAGTTCCTGGCACTGCTCGAAAGCCTTATGCCTGCCGGCAGCCGCGCGCGCGGTCCGGCCAGGATTACCCAGGCCGGCGGCGCCCCGGCCCAGGCCTGCCGGAGTTTCGTGTTCGACCTCGGCAGCATAAAATACCTGGGCCTCATTCGCGATCCCAAATGCCCGAAGGGTTACGATCGCCTGAAAGTGGCCCTTGACGGAAAATATAATGTCCATGACATCCGGCTGCGCAGGGATTACGGTTGGACTGACGGGTTTGAGCTTGACCTGCCTGCAGGGGAAGCCGCCTTCATTGCGCTCTCTACCGGCCAGGTTAAGGCGCTTGAGCTTAGCGTGTCATCCGGGACAATGCCAAGGGGCGGCCGGGTGGATTATGCCGTAAGCCTCAAGGTTGACTCAGGCAAACCGCAGGCGCGCATTATGAGGGTAGCGGTTTATGATCCATACGGGAAACCGGTTCCGCATTATTCCACCAACCTGCCGGCAGCGGATGGAAAATCAGAAGGCTTCTTCCAGACCGCCCTGAATGATCCGCCCGGAGAATGGAAAATCACGGTCCTGGACCTGGCCTCGGGAAAGGAATCCTCCCTATCAATTTCCCTGTTGCCCTGAGCAGCATAAATGCGTTATTATATGCATACTATGAAATTAATGTTTGCGGCAATCGCCCTGGCCCTCTTGCACTGCCATGTGTCGTGCGCCGCCGATCGTTTTGTATCCCTCTCCGGAACGAACGATTTCGCGAACAAATTCACGACATGGTCCGGCGCGGCCACCGACATCCAGTGGGCGGTGAATGCAGCCCTGCCGGGCGAAACGGTCTGGGTATCCAACGGCACTTATTACCTGACCAATCATGTATTCATCACAAACGGCATTTTACTTAAAAGCTTCAGCGGCACTTTCACTGACACGACCGTCAACGGCAACAACTATGCCGCCAAGGGCATAACCAACCGCTGTTTTTATTTGAATCACTCCAACCTGGTAGTGGATGGTTTTACCATAACTAACGGATACATGACGGGAGCAAACGCTTACGGGGCTGGAGTATTTATGGCTGCCGGCACATTGAAGGCTTGCCTTGTAACCGGCAACACTGCTTCGAACAGCGCCGATGTTACCACCGGCGGAGGAGGAGTGTGCGCTTCGGGTTTATCAAGCCTGATAACAAACTGCGATATAATCGCCAACCTGGTATACGATGCGGGCCCGACTTCTGACGGGGGCGGCGGTGTTATGCTACGAACCGGAGCGCAAGCCTGGAACAGCAGGATAAAGTTCAACCAATGCCCGATATACTGGAGCGCCGGCGGGGCGGTCCATTGTTACGATGGAACACCGCTCCTGGTTAACTGTGAAATTATCAGCAATACGGCCGCAAATGCTTACAATTGCGGCGGTGTTTATGTCCGCCTTGCCGCTGTTCTGCGCAATTGCCTTATCGTGGGCAATGCCCGCGGGAATGCAAGCAGCCCGGCCGCGGGTGTGGGAACTTCAGGAGCCGGCACCAAAGTCAGCCTGGAAAACTGCACCATTGCCGGCAATACCGGCCAGGGGATCGGAACGAGCTGGCATGGCGGCGACTTTTACCTGACGAATACGGTTTGCTACAGCAACACGATTGCCACGATTTCCACGGCCAACGGCGCGCTGGTCATGGTCAACTCGTGCGTCTCAAGCACCAACAACATGACCGGCGGATCCAACACCACCACCAACAACCCGGTTTTTGAGAATTACGCGGCCGGCAATTACCGGCTCTCGCGCCAATCGCCCTGCATCAATGCCGGCGTTTATCATGCCTGGATGAATACCATCAATGACCTGGACAACAAGTCGCGCGCAGACAAATTTTCGGGAATACCCGACATCGGCTGTTACGAATACCATCCCCAGGGCCTTATGTTCAAGGTGCGCTGAAAATGTACAATTATTATCTCGCGCACTGTGACACTGCTTCGTCCATCAGCCGCCGGGTTGCGCAGAGAACAGACAGAGCGCCGCGGCCACAACCTGTCGCCCGGCCTGCGGCCTGAAAAGCAAAACATCATGCCTGGCTGTAAATACGCCTTGCCTCATCCTGAAAAATCTGCTTTCTTCAACAGGCATGAAACGGCCGGTTAAGGACATTATCCGAACAGCCTGGCAAAAGGGCATAGTGGTTCCGTCCTTAAATATTCCCCACCTTCCCATGATGGAGCCGGTCATAAATGCCCTTCACGACGCCGGTTCATTCGGTTTGATAGCCGTGGCCCGCCTGGAATGGATCAAGTTCCAGGCAATCAGTTTAAAAGCCATTGCCGGCGAATACCGGAAACTCAAACGGGAAGACTTCACCCGCCTTCATCTGGACCACGTGCCGGTGATAGACGAAGACCTCAAGCAGGTTGATTACGAGGCCGTGATCTCCGAAGCAATTGATTTGGGATATGATTCCGTGATGGTAGATGGATCGCGCCTTCCTTTCCGGTTAAATGCGGAGGCAACCGCCAAGGTTGTCAAAATGGCCCATGCGGCCGGCATCCCGGCCGAGGCTGAACTCGGCGCCATCCTGGGACACGAAAGCGGCCCTTTGCCGTCATACGAGGAACTGTTCTCTTCCGGACGGGGCTTCACCGATCCGCAGGAAGCCGAACATTTTGCAGCGCAAACAGGCGTGGACTGGCTTTCGGTTGCCATCGGCAATATTCACGGCGCCATTTCCGGGGCGGCAAAAAATGCAAAAAAATTTGAAGCGCGCCTGAATATTGAACGGCTCCGCCAGCTTCGCGACGCAGCCGGAATTCCGCTGGTGCTCCACGGCGGCTCCGGAATACAACAGGACTACGTTCTTGAGGCCATATCCAACGGCATCGCCAAGATCAATGTCGGAACGGCCATCCGGCAGCCTTATGAGCAAAATGTCGCCAGAGGAATTAAATCCGCCCAAAATGCGGTCTATGAGGCGACGCTTCAAATATTGAACAATGAATTGCGAATTGGTAATTCGGCTGATATTTTAAACCCAGCGGAGTCAAATTAGGACGGCGCGTCATGGATGCCGCGGCCCTATACATGGCCAGCATTTTATGATTTTCTGACACGGCACCCCTCCTGCGCTTAGGCCAGCTTCGGAAGGCAGGCTGAGCTCCGTGGCTATCCGTCAGCTGACGGATAGCCGACCCGCTCAGTAGGGGCGCGTCTGGTTTGCCGACTCAAGTGAAGCACCCTGCAACAAGCCGCAGGGCAGTCTACTCCACCGTAGCAAAGCCTCTGGGCCTACTCCGCCGAAGCAAAGCTTCTGGCTGCGAAGGCCGGACTGCGACCGTCCTACGCCCGCCATAGCGGGCTTCGCGACGGCGGGAGGCTGGATCTTT
>JBAYWJ010000157.1:0-8471 GCA_041674125.1 Kiritimatiellia bacterium | reverse complement strand
CGCGGCAACGACGCCCAGCGGCACGGCCACGATCACGGCCCCCAGCGTGACGAGCGCGCTCCCGAAAATGATCGCCAGCGCCCCGAACTCGGCCTCCGCGGACGATGGATACCAGCGCGTGCTTGTGAAAAATTCCACGACGTGTGCGCTCCGGAAGAACGGCCATGCGTCGCGCGCGATGAAAATGAAAATAAACAGCACCGCCAGCATCGAAAACGAGGTCACCGCCAGGAGCAAGCCGTTCCCAAGGATGCCGCCAATCCTCTGCGCCATCCGGGCGCGGTGCGAGAGCAGCAGCGAACCCGGCTGCCGTTCAGCACTAGGCATAAGCTCCATCTCGGCTTGCATCCTGATAAACCTCCTGCAAAGGCGGGCGGCCGGTTTAATTTCCAGACCCGGCCGCCCGCCGTCAAACAATTGCATCATTTCAACGGAACATAGCCGGTACCATCTACAATTTTCCTCCCGTCCGCCGTCGCGCTCATGCCCACAAAATCCGCGAGGGGAGTGCCCTCCTGAGGGCGGCCGTTGGTGTACATGTAAAGCGGCCGCGCCACGGGATAGCTCTTGTCCAGGATGGTTTCAGCCTCGGCCGCTACACCGTTGACTTTAACAGGTTTTACTCCCTCCAGGAAGGCCAGCCCTAGGTAGCCGATGGCGCCCCGGGTGCTCATCACCTTCTGGCGGATTGCGCCATTGCTGCCCATGTATTCGGCCCGCTCCGTTATTTTTTCGCCCTTCATCACAAGCGACTCGAAGGTCTCGTAGGTGCCGCTGTTCGTGTCGCGGCTGATCACCACCACCGGCTCATCCGGGCCGCCAAGCTGCTTCCAGCTCTTTATAGCGCCGGTGTAGATGTCGCGTATCTGGTCAAGGCCAAGGCCCGCGACAGGGTTGGCGGGATGAACCGCCATGGCGATGCCGTCCATGGCCACTATGTGCTCTATCGGGAGAACGCCGGATTTGCTTGCAGCCTCCTTCTCAGAACGCTTCATGGGCCTGGACATGGTTGCAACATCGCAAGCCTCGTTGATCAGGCTCTTGGCGCCGTTGCCGCTGCCGGATTCGCTCACCGTTATGTTCACCTCCGGGTGCCTTCCCATGTAATACTCCGCAAAAGCCTTGGCGATCGGGCCAACGGTCGTTGATCCGTCCACCACGATCTTGTTTTTATCCTTCGCCAGCGCCGCGCCCGCAACGAGCACCAGCGCCGCCATTATACATGCTGTTATTTTTTTCATTTATTTGCTCCTTTTATTTACTTTCATTGGACACTAACCGCGTTAGGACATTATTACGGTAATGTTAGAATTATGTTAGAGACAATACTCCATGTTCCCTTCATTATACGCGTGCGCGGTGCGGAAAGCGTATTTCATTTCCACGTCCGCCTCCTTCCCTGCCGTTTAGAATGCCGCCGAGAGGTCAATCTGCAGGCGGTTGTAATCTGCTTCCCTGGCAGGATCCGAGATATATTTCTTATCCAGGAAAAAAGTTACAGCGCACTGCATCCACTTGTTGATCTGGTATTTTCCGTAAAAGCGGCTGCCCTTGCCGTCGGTCCCCCCGCCCCAGCGGTCTGAATCCGTCCACATGCCGAGTGTGGCGTCCTTTTCAAGCTTGGCGCAGCTGTAGCCGCACTCGAAGGTTTTCGGGTTCTTGGCCTTGCCGAGCGCGATGCCTCCCATGAATCCGTTTTTGTTCGCGTCGGCCTTGGGATTCGTGAGCGCCTGGCCGTAGAGCGTTACCGGAACACCCCAGACCCAAAGGTCGAGGTTGCCGAATCCCATCACGGGTGTGAAATCGCTGGCCCAGGCCTTGTTGGTGGTCGAGCCGCTTACGGACCCCTTCACTGTGCTGTTGCCATAAGAGTTATTCTTGTTCTCCCAGTCAAGCACGTCGCACCCCTGGAAGTTCTGGTAGCCCGAATAACTCCCGCCCACGGTCAGGCTCACTTCCGGCACGAACGCAAACTGCACCGCGCCCTGGCCTACCCAGCCCCAGAGATTGGGATTGGCATCGCGATCCTTGATGAAAAGATACTCGGCGTTGCCCAGGAAAGTCAGCCAGTCATTGCCGGCCCTGCCCTTGGCGGCAAGACCTTCCGGGGCAAGATCCGAATCCCACACAAGGTCGTCATTGACGTAATTGATCAGCGGGTTGTTCATCTTGCCGCCGATGGCATTGAGCCCGTATGAGTCATCATTCACGAAGCTGTAATCCAGGTAGGCCGCATCGAGCCGGATTTCCTTCTTCTGGTCACCGTCGCCCAGGGTCACGTTCCCGGAAATGGGATCGGCCCCGCCGGTCGAAATCCGGATGCCGGCCTTGAGGTCTTCCAGCTTGGCTTCCGCCCCGATCCGCGCCCTGAGGCGCAGGCGGTCGCGCGTGTAGTGCTCGCCGGACGAGTCCTTTTTGGAATCGTCGTTGATGACCTCCTCGCGCACGCGAATATCGCCCTTGATCGTGACGTAATCGGTCCAGCTTTTGGCTTTTGCCGGGGCGGGCGCCACCGCCACGGGAGCGGGGGCCGGTTCCGGCAATGGCGCCGCGGTTGTCTGCGCGGAACAGAGCGCCGCCATCCCAAGCAAGGCTGGCGCAATCAAGAGCGCGCCGGTTGCTTCCTTCATGTTTCTCATGATGCTTCCTTTCTTCCAGCCGTGATTTTTCGTCCCGCGTCCCGCTTTTTACGGAATCAATATCCAGGGCGGACCACGCCTGAATTTCTTGGGGGAAAATCTAAAAAAAGCAGGTTAAGACAAAATGAGGCGCAAGTTAGAATTGCGTTAATGAGACCAGCGGCCGCAATAGACGAACGGACCAAATCCGTCCATCGCAGTGACTTTGCAGGCGACCCGCCTGCGGGGGGCTAAAAAAGCGCGCGGGAAAGGAAAAGTAAAGAACCCTGCGGCAAGCCGCAGGGCATCTTTGGTAGGGCGACGGCCTCCGGGCCTACTCCGCCGTAGTAAAGCCCTTGGCTACGAAGGCTGGACCGCGCCGCAGCAGGGTGGGACGCCCTTGCCCTACCTTGGCATTAATCCCTGTGGCAACCTACTTCGCCCAAGGGGCTACGAAGGTCAAGAGCCACAGGGTATTTTGCCTGATGTTTTGATAAATCAGGCGGACGGGATCCTGATGGTGAACACGGATCCCTGGCCTGGCGTGCTGGTCACAGCGACTGCGCCGCGATGCGCCAGGGCGATGTGCCTGACAATCGCCAGGCCCAAGCCGGTGCCCCCGAGCGCGCGGCTGCGCGCCTGGTCCACCCGGTAGAAGCGCTCGAAAATACGGTCGAGGTGCTTCTTTTCTATACCCGGGCCCTGATCGGTCACGCTGATGACGACATCTCCGCCTTCGGGAACGGCCCGCACGGCCACGCGCGTTGCCCCGGAACTGTACTTGATGGCGTTATCAAGCAGGTTCCCTGCCGCCTGCTCCAGCAAGGCGGCATCCATGGGCGCCGAGAGGTCCTCCGGGCAATCTATAGCAATCTCGATTTTTTTTGCGGCGGCCAGCGCGGCGAGGGAATCTGCCGCGCCGCGCAAAACCGGCGCCACCGGCGAAAGCTCCAGCTTGTTCTGCCCGCGCTCGGCGCCGAACTCGATGCGCGAAAGGCTGAGGAGGTCGTTGACGATCGCCTCGAGCCGTTCGGCGTGGCGCGCGATCATCTTCACGAATTTGCCGGCTTCACCGGTGGCGCACGCCGCCTCGGCCTCAAGTGTTTCGGCGCAGCCCTTGAGGGCGGTGATGGGGGTCTTGAGCTCGTGCGAGACGTTGGCCACGAAGTCCCGGCGCATGGTTTCCAGGCGCTTGAGGCGGGTGACATCGTTGAAAACCACGAGGGCGCCGATTTTGTTCCCGGAGCCGCCGGCCAGGATTGTGCCGTGCAGCTGGAGGAAGCGGTCATCGGGACCGTAAAGGGCGATTTCGCCGCTGAGACTCCCCGACTGCTCCAAAATGCCGCGGATGAACTTCTGCAGCTCCGGGTTACGGACCACTTCCTGGATGCTGCGCCCGCGCGCCAGGGCGCGGGCGATTTCGAGAACCTGGGCGGCGGCGGGATTAAGCTCCAGGATACGCTCGGAGGCGTCAACGGCCAAAACCCCTTCGGACATGCTGTTAAAGACGGCCTCCATCTCGTTGCGCTGGGCGGTGATGGCGCGCACGCGCTCGTCCAGCTGGGCGGCCATGCGGTTGAAGTCGCGCCCGAGCGCATCCATCTCCTCGAAGCCGGAGCGCGGAACGCGCGCGGCAAGGTCGCCGCCGGCGATGCGCCCGGCCGCCTGCCGCAGGATTTCGAGCGGGCTGATTATCCTGCGCAAAACCAGGAAGGTTATCGCGGCAAAAAGCGCCGCGATGGCGGTCACGCCGGCCAAAATGTGCTTGTGGGCCGTGCGCTGGGTCCAGTCCACGACCGCCAGGGGCAGCGAAACCCTGACCGCGGCCACGGTTTTCTCGCCCTGGCTGGCCGGGACGGCCACGTACATCATGGTCCTGCGCACGGTCTGGCTGTAGCGCACGGCCTTGCCGGTTTCGCCGCGCAGGGCCGCCGCAACCTCCGGCCGGCCGCCGTGGTTATCCATGGCGGAGGGGCTCTCTTCGGAATCGCCGAGCACGAGGCCGCCGGGCGCTACGACCGTCACGCGCGACCTGGTCAGCGCGGCGGTTTCCAGGCAGATACGCGCGACCTCATCTCCGCGCCCGGCCGCGGCGGCTCCGGCCACGCGCGCGGCCACGAGCCGCGCCATGTCCAGGAGGCTTTCGGCCACGTTCGCCTTGTGAAACTCGTGCAGCGAATATACGGAATACCAGGCGATGACGGCGAAGGCCAGCACGGCGGCCGCAAAGAAGGAAAAATATATCCGCCAGAGGAGCTTTCCGGGGCGCATGTTCATTCCTTGAAACGGTATCCCACCCCGCGCACGGTTTCAATGTAATCGGCGCGGGGGCCCAGCTTTTTCCTTATGCCGACAACCTGGACGTCAACCGCGCGGTCGGTCACGGCATAATCGGCGCCGCGCACGGCGTCCACGATCTGCTCGCGCGTCATGACCCACCCGGGGCGGCCGGCCAGGAAGTGCAGTATCCTGAACTCGCAAAAAGTCATCTCTACCGGCTTGCCCCTTAAGAGCACCTCGTGACGGCCGGGATTGATCAAGAGGTCATGGATGCGGACAACGGCATCCTTGTCCGCCGGCGCCTCCTGGCGGCGGCGCAGGACGGCCTTGACCCTGGCCAGGAGCACCTTCATGCTGAAAGGCTTTGTAATGTAATCGTCCGCCCCGAGCTCCAGGCCGGCGACTATATCGCTTTCCTCGCCCCGGGCCGTGAGCATGACGACCGGGATGGCGGCCGTGGCGGGAGAGCTTTTCAGCGCGCGGCACACGGCGAGTCCATCCATTCCGGGCAGCATCAGATCCAGCAGCACCAGGGAAGGCGGATCGCGCGCGATGAGCTTAAGGGCCTCTTCGCCGTCGCGAGCGATGGCCGCGTCGAAATGCTCGCGGGCGAGGTTGTGACGCAAAAGCTCGGCGATATCCTCCTCGTCCTCGACGATGAATATTTTTTTTCTTGCCATACCAAACCCCGCAAGAATGAGCATTTCTTTTTACAGGCGGATAATACCCGGCGCGCCCCGGATGTAAATTGATTTATTGTTAGAATTCCGTTAGGCCGGCGGAAAAAATAAGCTTGAAAGTGCGGCGAAGTTAATGATAACGTGGCGCGGAACTGGATGAACAGCAATACTCACAAAACCACGAATCCCCAGGCAGAGGCTCTAAACCGGCAGATAGGCGCGGAGGCGCCCGCCGTGCTCGGCATGCTTTCGGCCCGGGGGCGTGAAATTTATTTCCCGAAGCTCGGCATCCTTTCGCAGTCGGCCGAAGCCGCCGGCAAGGAAATCAACGCCACCATAGGCATCGCGCTCGAGGAAGACGGATCCCCTATGATGCTGCCGTGCATTTCGGCCAACTGCCTCCTCAAGGCCTCGGAAACCGGCTCCTACGCCCCCAGCCCGGGCAATCCGGCCATCCGCAAGGCATGGCAGGAAAGCCTCCTCCGCAAAAATCCTTCCCTGGCGGGCAAGCGCTTCAGCCTGCCGGTGGTGACCTCCGCCCTCACCCATGGCCTGAGCATGAGCGCCTACCTCTTCTGCGACCCCGGCGACGAGCTCATCATGCCCGACCTCTACTGGGAAAATTATGACCTCCTTTTCTCCAGCGCGTTCGGCGCGCGGCCGGCGACCTACCCCCTTTTCAGCAACGGCAAGTTCAACCTGGCCGGCCTGGAAAAGAAGCTCGCGGCCGGGGCGCCTTCGAAAAAAATAGTCTGCCTGAACTTTCCCAACAACCCCACCGGATACACCCCGGATATCGAGGAAGCCGCCGCGATCGCCGGCGTCCTCATAAAAGCCGCGGCCTCCGGCAGCCGCCTGGCGGTGATAATAGACGACGCTTACTTCGGCCTGGTCTACGAGGAAAACATCTTCCGCGAGTCAATGTTCGGGCTGCTCTGCAACGCCCACCCGAACCTGCTCGCCATAAAGCTCGACGGCCCCACCAAGGAGGACTATGTGTGGGGGTTCCGGATCGGCTTCATGACCTTCGGCGCCGGGGGCGGCACTCCGGGCGTTTACGCCGCGCTGGAGGCCAAGGCCGCCGGCGCCATCCGCGGAAGCATATCGAACGCATCCAACATCAGCCAGTCGCTCCTCATCAAGGCCTACGCCACCGGCTCATACGCGGCGGAAAAGGAGCGGAAATATGAAATCCTCCGCGCGCGCTACCGCGAGGTAAAGCGCATCCTGGCCGCCCGCCCGGAGTACGCCGGGCGCTTCGAGGCCCTGCCGTTCAACTCCGGCTACTTCATGTGCCTTAAAATGCGCTCGGCCGATCCGGAGCGCCTGCGCCGCATCCTTCTGGAAAAGTACTCGAGCGGGGTGATCGTGATGAACAACATGGTGCGGGTGGCCTTTTCCTCCACCCCGCTCGCCAAGCTGCCGGTTTTGTTCGAAAACATATACAGGGCCGCAGGCGAAGCGGCCGGGAAGCAGTAGAAACTCGGAATTGGAATCTCGAAACTGGACCAATGTATGGCCATGCGCCAAGCGCACGGCAAACTACCATGTTCATATTTCAAGTTTCAGGTCATATAAAAGCAACGCCATGAAACAGGAAGCAGACAAGAAGCCCTACGAGGTGCTGGCCCGCAAGTACCGCCCGAAACAGTTCGACGAGGTCGCAGGCCAGGAGCACGTCACCACCACCCTCAAGAACGCAATCCGGCTCAAACGCGTGGCGCACGCCTACCTTTTCGTTGGCCCGCGCGGCATCGGCAAGACCTCTATCGCCCGCATTTTCGCCAAGGCGCTCAACTGCGAAAAGGGCCCGGCCGAAATACCCTGTGACAAGTGCGAAGCCTGCGCTGCAATCGCCCGCGGCAACAGCCTGGATGTGCGCGAAATAGACGGCGCTTCCAACCGCCAGATAGACGACATCCGCTCCCTGCGCGAAGACGTTAAATACGCCCCCAACGGGCGCTACAAGATTTACATCATTGACGAGGTCCACATGCTCACCCTCGAGGCTTTCAACGCGCTCCTGAAGACCCTCGAGGAGCCGCCGGAACACGTCATGTTCCTCTTCGCCACCACCGAGCCCCAGAAGGTGCCCCTGACCATCCTCTCGCGCTGCCAGCGCTTCGACCTCCGGCGCATCCCGATGCGGCTCATCGTCGAGCGCCTGGCTCAGATCGCCTCCGCGGAAAAGATCAAGATAGACCAGGAAGCCCTGCTGGCCGTGGCGCGCGCGGCGGAAGGCGGCCTGCGAGACGCCGAGAGCGCCCTCGACCAGCTCATAGCGTTCCAGGGCGACAACATCAGCGAAGGCGACGTAATCTCGGTCTTCGGCCTCATGCCGCGCAAGGCGCTCGAGGATTTGGCCGCCGCCATTTTCAGGAGCGACATCAAGGCCCTCGTGAGCGCGGTGGAGCAGATGGACCGCCAGGGCAAGGACATGCAGCGGCTCCTGATGGAGCTGCTTGACCATTGCCGCAACCTGCTGATCTTCATCGAGGCCGGATCCCCCGGCGACGAGTTTGACCTAACCAGGGAACAGGTGCAGACCCTCAAGGAGCACGCCGCCCTGGTTGATTCAGGCCGCATCCTGAGAATAATCGACACTCTCACCGAAACCACCGACCGCCTCCGCTACGCGCTTTCCAAAAAAACACTGCTGGAGGTGGCCTTGCTGCGCTGCGCGCGCGCCGCCGCGACGGTGTCGCTCGACCAAATCATCGCCGACGTGAAGAAGCTTTCCGAAATGGTCTGCGGAAGCCAGCCGTCATCGCCGGCCCCCGCCGCCCCGGCAGCCGCGGCCGGAGTCCGGGATGCGGAGCCCTCCCGCCCGGCTGCCCGGCCGGAGGCGCCCCGGGCGCCCGCAACCGCAAGCGCGGAAGAAGACCTCGTGCGT
>JBAYWJ010000156.1:0-8477 GCA_041674125.1 Kiritimatiellia bacterium | reverse complement strand
TGCCAGCGGGAGGTTCGGCGTCTCGGCCGAATACCTGGTGAACGCCTCCGACCTGCAGATCAAGATTGCCCAGGGCGCCAAGCCCGGCGAGGGCGGCCAGCTGCCGGGCCACAAGGTCAACGCGGAAATCGCGCGCGTGCGCCACTCGACCCCCGGCGTCACGCTCATATCGCCCCCGCCCCACCATGACATTTATTCCATCGAGGACCTCTCCCAGCTGATTTACGACCTAAAGAACGTCAATCCCGCCGCGAGGATTTCGGTCAAGCTCGTGTCCGAGCTGGGGGTGGGCACGATCGCCGCGGGCGTGGCCAAGGCCAAGGCCGACGTCATCGTCATCAGCGGCGGCGACGGCGGCACCGGCGCCTCGCCGCTTTCCTCGATCAAGTATGCGGGCATGCCGTGGGAAATCGGGCTGGCCGAGGCCCGGCGGATCCTGGCGGAAAACAACCTGCGGGACCGGGTGCGCCTGCAGGTTGACGGGCAGATGCGGACCGGGCGCGACGTTGTCATCGCCGCGCTTTTGGGGGCGGAAGAATACGGTTTTGCCACGGCGGCCCTGGTGGTCTGCGGCTGCGTGATGATGCGCCGCTGCCAGGGCAACGCCTGCCCCGCGGGCATAGCCACCCAGGACCCGCGCCTGCGCAAGTTCTTCGGCGGCCGGCCGGAGTACCTGGTCAATTTCTTCATGATGATCGCGCGGCAGACGCGCGAGATCCTCTCCCAACTCGGCCTGCGCTCGCTGGACGAGGCCATCGGCCGCCCGGACCTGCTGGAAACGGACAATGGCATCAGCACGGGGAATGACTCCGAGCTCGAGTCGCTGCTGCGCGATAACGACCGGCATCCGGAGAATATCTCCCGGCGCTGCACGCGAAGCCAGGACCACAAGCTGGAAGACGCTTTCGACCGGAACATTATCGCCCTGATTGAGCCGCGCCTGAAATCCGGCCTTCCCTTCGCAGCGGATTTTCCCATCAGGAACATCCACCGCTCGGCCGGGGCGATGCTGGCCGGCCGGATCGCGCGCGAGTTCGGCAACGGCGGCCTGGCCGCCGACGCGATCACCTGCCGCTTCAGCGGCAGCGCCGGGCAGAGCTTCGGCGCCTTTGCCGTAAGCGGCATGACCCTTTTTTTGAACGGCGACGCCAACGACTATGTCGGCAAGGGCCTTTCGGGCGGCAAGATCATCATCAGGCCCCCGGCGGGCGCCGCCTTTGACCCCGCCGCCAACATCATCGCCGGCAACACGATCCTCTACGGAGCAGTCGCCGGCGAAGTTTACATCAGCGGCGCGGCGGGCGAGCGCTTCGCGGTGCGGAACAGCGGCGCGACCGCGGTGGTCGAGGGAGTCGGCGACCACGGCTGCGAATACATGACCGGCGGCCGGGTTGTGGTGCTGGGCGAAACCGGCATCAACTTTGCGGCCGGCATGAGCGGCGGGCTGGCCTACGTCTTCGACATCAGCCGGCGTTTCGACATCAACTGCAACCTGGACACGGTGGACCTGGAATCCCTTACCGACCCGGCCGACATCAGCGAGCTGCGCGGACTGATTGAAAACCATTGGCGCCACACCGGCAGCCCGAGGGCGGCCGATATCCTGGAAAGCTGGGAGGCGCGCCTGCCTTATTTTGTGAAGGTATTCCCGATGGAATACCGCCGGGCGCTGGGGCGCATGAGCCGCGAGGACGAATCCACCGAACGGGAGGAGCCCGTGCATGGATAAGGCCGCCGCATTCCTGGAATATGAAAGGAAAGAAGCCCCGCACCGGCCGGTTGCGGAGCGGCTGGGGAATTATCGCGCGGTCGAGCTGCGCCTTGGGGAAGAAGAAATACGGCGGCAGGCGGCGCGATGCATGGATTGCGGCACCCCCTTCTGCCACGCCGCCGGCTGCCCGCTCAACAGCTTCATCCCGGAGCTGAACGACCTGGTCCGCCGCGGGAGCTGGGAGCGGGCCCTGCGCCTGCTGCTGGCAAAAAACAACTTCCCGGAGTTCACCGGGCGCATCTGCCCGGCCCTGTGCGAGGGCGCCTGCGTGCTTTCGCTGAACGGCCGGGCCACGGCCATCCGGCAGATCGAGCTGGCCATCATCGAAACCGCCTTCGAGCGCGGCCTGATGCAACCGCGCCCGCCCCGGAACAGGCTCGCGCGAAAGGCGGCCGTCATCGGCTCCGGCCCGGCCGGCCTGGCCGCGGCCGACATGCTCAACAAGTCAGGCATAAGCGTTACGGTCTATGACAGCGACCTCAAGCCCGGCGGCATCCTGCGCTACGGCATCCCCGACTTCAAGCTGGAAAAATCCGTCATCGACCGGCGGATTGACCTGATGAAGGCCGAGGGCATTGCTTTTGAAATGCGAGCAGATATCGGGCGGGATATTTCCGCCCGTTACCTGATGAGCCGGTTCGACGCCGTTTGCATTGCCGGCGGAGCGCGCGAGCCGCGTGACATCCGGGTTGCCGGCCGCAACCTGGAAGGAATCCACTTCGCGCTCGATTACCTTATCCGGCAGAACATGCGCTGCTCCGGCGAGCTTCCGCCGGATGACGACGCGATGACGGCCCGCGGCAAAAGGATCGTGGTCATAGGCGGGGGCGACACCGGCTCCGACTGCATCGGCACGGCCCTGCGCCAGGGCGCCGCGCAAGTCTGCCAGGTTGAAATCCTGCCCCAGCCGCCATGGACGAGGGACCCCGGCAATCCCTGGCCCGAGTGGCCGCGCATCCTGCGCACCTCCAGTAGCCACCGGGAGGGATGCGTGCGGCTCTGGAACACCTCCACCGTCTCCTTCAGCGGCAGCAAGAATCGCGTCAGCGGCCTGCGGTGCGCCAAGGCGGAATGGATTGCCCAGGGAAACAATGTCCGCCCCGGCCCCGTGGTTTTGCCGGGCACGGAATTCGAGATCGGCGCCGACATGGTCCTGATTGCCATGGGATTCGCCGGCGCAAAAAAATCAAGGGTGGCCGAGGACCTCGGGGTTGAGGTTAATCCTTCCGGCATCATAGCATCCGACGGCCGCTGCCGCACCAATGTGTCCGGGGTCTTCGCGGCCGGCGACGCCGCGCACGGCGCCTCCCTGGTGGTCAAGGCCATCGCCGAGGGCCGGAAAGCGGCCCTGAACATCCTCGACTGGCTGGGCGTGAAAGCCGAATAGCGCCAAGCCCTAAATGAATTCAACGCGCAAATCATCACATGGCGTTATAGCCTCAACCAGAGAAGCAGCCGACATGAACCCGGCTCTGCCAACGGAGAAAATACCCGCACTCATTTACGATCCATGCCTGAATTTAGCGGCAGGCCGGCATGAACTCCTGCATGGGCAAGCGCCATCCCGGCCGCCCGCAACTCATGAAATGGACGAGGAACTCCGAACCGAATCAAAGGAGCGATGCACCCAGGTCAGCCCTATGCTCCCGACGATGAGGTCCGTCGCCAGCCGCCCCAGGAAAACGCCCTTTACCCCGCAAAGGCTCGCGCCGAGGTAGGAGAGCGGGATCAGCAGCCCCAGCACCCGGATAGCGTTAAGGGCTGTCGAAAAAACCGGCTTATGGAGGCCGGTGAAGACAAAACCGCAGTAGCGATGCACCTCCATCATCCCATACCCGAAGGCTATGATCCGGATGTAAGAGATCATGACCCTGCCGACTTCAGGGTCAGCGCTGAAGACCGACGCGAACAACGGCGCGCAGAAATAAAACACGATCGCCACCCCGCCGCCGTAAAACATGGCGAAGCGGGTGGATACCGCAAGGGATTCGCGGACGCGGTCCAGCCGGCCGGCGCCGAAATTCTGGCTCACAAAAGGCGTCAGCGACATCCCGAGCGCCATGGGAATGACAAACGCGAACATCTCAATGCGGCTGGCTGCGCCGCAGGCCGCGACGGCCTCGTTACCGAAGCCGCTGACAATCGAAGTAATCACCGTGGCGGATATCGGCATCAGGATCATGCTCAAGATACCCGGAATGCCGAAGCTGATTATTTTGCGGAAAGAGGATAACCATTCTCCGGCGCCACGGCTATCGAATGCGATAAGGCGGTGCCTGCCGGACAGCAGATAAAAAAGCCATGCCGTCGCAATCGCCTGCGCGATAACCGTCGCCAGCGCCGACCCGCGGATTCCCAGCGCCGGGAAACCGAGCAATCCGAAAATAAAGACCGGGTTGAGTATCGCATTGATGATTGTTCCCATGATCATGAACCGGCTGGCCGCCCGGGAATCGCCCGAGGAAATCAGTATCCCGTTTCCAATCATGGGCAGCGACATGAAGACCGCGCCGAGGTACCACGTGCGCATGTACTCGCCGACGAGCGGCATAGTTTCGGCATCGGCGCCGAGCCAGGCGAAAACGAAGTCGATGCTACAATAGCCGGCGATCGAAATAGCGGCCGAAGTCGTCATCGTCAGTATTATGCCGTGCGTGGCGATCCTGGCCGCTGCCGCATGGTTACCGCGCCCGATCGCATGCGAAACCAGCGCCGTGATGCCGGTGCCGAGCCCGCCGGCCACGCAGGTCAACAACATCACGACCGGGAAGACGAACCCCATCGCGGCCAGCGGCAGCGTTCCCAGCCGCGAAACGAACCATGTGTCCGTAAGTGCGTAAGCATTCATGGCAAACGTGCCGGCCAGCATTGGAAACGCCATGGCGAAGAGAGTGCGCCGCACGCCCTTGCGCACAAGGACGGACAGGGGCGGCGCCGAATTCTGATTTTCCGGATGTCTACTCAAGGCGCAGGCTTTATTGAAGATTGCAGCATTAAAATTCAATTCCAGAAATAAAATAATTTCCGGGCCCGTTTCACCGGCGCTCGCGGAAGGCGATCACGAGCGCGTCCATGGCCACCATGGTGGTGTGGAGGTAAAGGCCCTGGTCCACGTAATCGCCCATGAAGAGCCGCTCGTTCTCGTAGCGGCCCCACGATCCGTTTTCATTCTGCGCCTCCAGCAGGCAGCGCACGCCGCCGCGGAAGGAAGGCAAGCCGGTCATCTTGAGATATGCGAGGCATAGGATGAACTCTGCGAGCAGGTCCGTCTCGCTCCGGCCGATATACCAGGGCACCAGCTCCTCGAAGAGGCCGCGCAGGTATTCCTTGTCCTCCGGCTTGAAAAAGTCGGCTTCCAAATCTTCCCCGAACCGGTAGGGCACGAATATTTCGTGGGTCAGGTTGTAGGCATCCATTTTGTTCGCCTTGAACCAGTCCGCCTTTTTACGCGAAACAATCAGGCCGTCCTGGAAAGCACTCTCCAGCGGGAACGGCTCCTGCAGGCCGAAATGCTGGTAATACCAGTGGAAGGCCATGCGCTGGTCAACGCCGCGGGTGGGCATGTGGGCGTTCAGGCGCGGATGAACAAGATTTATCTGGCTCCGGTAAAAAGCGGTGTCCAGATTGAATCTTTCCATGAGGTAGGCCACGCGCAAATAGGAGGTGGCGTCCTGCTTGAATTCCAGGTCGTTGATGGAGAGCATGTCGTGGTAATTGGTCGTGCCGGTCACGGCGCAGAGCTCCCTGACGCGCCGCATGATATCCTGTTTATCCTCCGGCCTGGCCGCAGTGTAAAGCCGGAAATAGGAGTCGAGAATTTCGGCCAGCTTTTTCTTTCCCTTCACGCCATGGGCGCGCAGGTCGGCGGGATCCACCTTCAGGCGGTCAAACCATCTTTTAGCACGCGCGAAGGCCGCTTCATAGCGCTTGCGGTTTTCATCAAGGAAGCGCCCGGTTTCAAGCGCTCCATCGCGGGAGGCCGCGGAGCCCGCCGCGGGATTTGTCGAGGCTGGCTGGACGGTAATATTCGTGCCGGCAGAACCGGCCGCCGGCTCCGCTCCGGCAAAAGCCGTCGAAAGGCATACAGATATAAATACTTTTAAAATAAAAAGCCACTTGCTGCGCATTAGGTTTGATCCTGCCCGGGTATGTATATCATTCCAGATTTAACCGGGAATCCAAGAATGACGCGAAGGCCTTTTGAAAGATGAATTTCTTTCTTTTACCCTTCTTCGCCAGAAAGCCCTGTGGCTTGCCACAGGGATGAATGGCCTCCGTGGCTTCCTCCTTCGCTCGGCCAGCTTCTGAGGACAAGTCGCAGGGTTCCGCAAAGATGCCCCGTCCCGACCTCTTCGAGTCGGGACCGCGGGGTGCTTCACTGCGGGATGAAGAGCTTCTGGCCCTTGCGGAGGACATCGGGATTTTTAAGGTCGTTGGCCTCGATGATGGCCGCCGGCTTTACCTTGTAGGCGGCGGCGATGGTGGAGAGCGTTTCGCCATCCTTGACCGCGTGTTCGTAGCCGGTGGTCGAGGAGGAAGCGGCGGAAGTTCTCGCAGGGCGGGCTGACCCGCCGCCGGAGCTCATGATTTTGGCCACCTGGTCTATGATCGCCTGCCGGTCACTTGCCCGGGCGGAATCCAGGGCAGCCACGCGCCGTTCAAGCTCGTCCAGCCTGGCCCGGCCGGCCTCGTCGCCGCTTTTGGCGCGCAGAGCGCGTATTTCCTCCATGATGCGCTGCTGCTCAAGCTCCATGGTCTTCATGCGATCGTTGCAGCGGTCCACGTCCTCGCGCAAGAGAAGGAGGTCTTCATTGTCCTGCACGGATGAGCGGGAGCCCCCGTCGGTGGTGGTGCAGCCTGCCATGAAGCCCAGGGCTGCGAGGCTCAAAAATATTGCCGGAAAAGAATTTGTTTTCATTGGCAATTTTCTAATCCAATTCTCGCCCGCGGTCAAGCAGGAAATATGGTCCGGGAAAGAAAATCTTGACTTGAACCAGGGCCTTTGCCTATGGTGAAAGACCATGAATATACGAAGCGTCCTGCTTGGCCGGCCGGCGATTCCTTTCAACCGTTTCTTCCAGCGCGGCATCTCATCCTGCCGCGCCTACCTCACCCTGCGCGAGGATTTCCGCAGCCACGTCCGCCGCGTGCAGCGCGATATAGGCTTCCGCGGCATACGCTTCCACGGCATTTTCGACGACGAGGTCGGTGCGGTCCATTATGCCCCGGCCCGATACACGGATCCCGACGGCGGCCCCATGCTTAACTTCCAGAACATCATCCGCATTTACCGCTTTTTCGTCGAGCAGGGCATGACGCCATTCGTGGAACTGGGCTTCATGCCGGAACAGCTTGCCAGCGGCACGAAAACCTGCTTTGCCTACAAGGGCAACGTCACCCCGCCGAAGGACTACGCCCAGTGGGGGCGGCTCGTGCGGCGTTTCGCGGCCCAGATGATTGAGATTTCGGCTTGAACGAAGTGCGCCGCTGGCATTTCGAGGTATGGAACGAGCCGGACCTCTCGTATTTCTGGACCGGCTCCCAGGCCGATTATTTCCGGCTTTACGCCGAATCGGCCAAGGCGCTCAAATCGGTTGATGCGGAGCTCAAGGTCGGCGGGCCGGCCACTTCGGCCTGCAAGTGGATAAGTGAAACGCTTGACTTCTGCAGGAACGATCATCTGCCGCTGGACTTCATTTCCACCCACAATTACTGCACCGAAGCGGTACTGGGCATAGACGGGCAAAAGACCGAAACACTCTGGGGCGGCGGCCCGCAGAAAATGCGAGAGAACGCTGCAAAAGTGCGCGCAAAGGTGGATGCTTCGGCCTTCCCGAAGGCCGGGGTGCATTTCACCGAGTGGAACGCCACCCCCGCGCACGGCGACCGGTTCGGCAAGGACAGCGAGTTTACGGCCGCCTTCGCCCTCGGCACGCTTAAAAAAGTCAGCGGGCTGGTGGATTCCTACATGTTCTGGGCCGTCAGCGATATTTTTGAGGAATCGGGCCTGAGCCTCAAGCCCTTCACCGGTAAATACGGGATTGTCAACTTTGACGGCGTGCCCAAGCCGGTTTTCCACGCCTTCCGCTGGATGGCCATGCTTTACGACGAAGAAATTGCAGACACACCCGACTGGTGCCGGGTCACGCGCGGTCCGAAGGGAGCGCTGCGGGTGCTGGCATGGAACCTGTCGGAAGTTGAAAAGATGGACCTGGCCGGCGGGGAATGGACTCTCAAAGCAATCCCCAGGAATGAAAATCTTCTGCTCAAACCCTTGCGCGGGCGCTTCAAGGTGACCACCCATGGAGTAGATGCGCAGCGCGGCAATGCCATGCGCGCCTGGCAGAAAATGGGTTCTCCCGCCTACCCCGCGCCCGAACAGGTTGCAAAAATGCATGCCGCAGCCGAAGCCACCTTCATAAGCGAGACGACGATCGAAGCGGATAACGGAGGCCTTGCACTGCCCCTCGAGCTCCCGCCCTGCGGGGCGCTCTTCTGCGATATCACCCCGGCCTGATCCTGATGTTGTGAAATATTCAGGGCATGTTGCCCAAACCAAAGTGAAGAACCCTGCGGCAAGCCGCAGGGCATCTTTGGTAGGGCGACGGCCTCCGGGCCTACTCCGCCGTAGTAAAGCCCTTGGCTACGAAGGCTGGACCGCGCCGCGGCAGGGCGGGACGCCCTTGCCCTACCTTGGCATTCATCC
>JBAYWJ010000155.1:0-8535 GCA_041674125.1 Kiritimatiellia bacterium | reverse complement strand
TCCATGACCACCAGGCCGCCGGAGCCCATGATGCACCCGGCCGCCTCGAGCTCCTCGTAATCCACGCGCGTGCTCCCGAGCGCGGCCGGGATGCAGCCGCCGGAAGGGCCTCCGACCTGGACGGCCTTGAAGGCTCCCCCGCCCTGCACGCCGCCGCCGATTTCGTTGACAATCTCGTTGATGGTGACGCCCATGGGCACCTCGATCAGCCCGCCGCGCGCCACCTTGCCGGCAAGCGAAAACACCTTCGTGCCCCTGCTGGAGGCCGTGCCCAAGGCTGAAAAAGCATCGGCGCCGTTACGGATGATCCAGGGCACCATGGCGAAGGTCTCGACGTTGTTAATATTGGTCGGCCGCCCCCAGAGCCCGCTCTCGGCCGGGAACGGCGGGCGGAAGCGCGGCATGCTGCGCCGGCCCTCGATGGCCTCGATCAGGGCGGTCTCCTCACCGCTGACAAACGCGCCGGCGCCCTCGACAATTTTAAGCTCAAGACTGAAGGAGCTGCCGCAGATGTTGCGGCCGAGGAATCCATGCTTTTCCATTGCTGCCATGGCTTCGCGGATGCGCCTGAGCGCAAGCGGATACTCGGTGCGGATATAGAGAAAGCCCTCCGAAGCGCCAATGGCATGCGCCGCGATAACCATGCCTTCAAGGACGCGGTACGGGAAGGATTCAAGGAGCATGCGGTCCATGAAGGCGCCCGGGTCGCCTTCATCGCCGTTGCAGACGATGTATTTCGGGCTGCCGGCGGCGGCGCGCGCTACGCCCCACTTTTTGCCGGCGGGAAAGCCTGCGCCCCCGCGGCCGCGCAGGCCTGAGCGGGAAATGGACTCGATTGTATCTTCAGGCTTGCCGGCCTCCAGGCACTTGCGCAGGGCGGCGAAGCCGTCGTGCCCGAGGTATTCCTCTAAATCGAGCGGGTTGAGGCTGCCGCACCATTCGCTCGCGATCCGGCGCTGCCGGCCCAGGAACGAGCAGACGGGGGCATCGCGCACGTCGAGCTGGTGGCGCTCAACCGGCTCCCAGGCATCGTCCGTCAGCAGGTTTTCAACCGCGCCGCCCATTCCGGCCCTGGCGCGGCGCAATATATTTCCGGGCTTGAAATGGCGGCGGACGATTTTCGCCGCGTCTTCCGGCCGGACCTTGGAATAGGAGACCGGATCGGCACCCGGCGCGTGAACCTGCACGAGGGGCGTCTGGTGGCACATCCCCACGCAGCCGACCGGCTTGACCCAGACCGCCGCGCCGGTCACGCGCACGGCCGACTCCAGCTCTTCCATGACGCGCATGCTCCCGCCGGCGACGCAGCAGGACCCCACCCCGATCCTGATCTCTCCCTGCCCGGCAACCGCGGCATCCGGGACGGGTCGCCGGGCAGGCGCGGCGCCTTTCTTCTCCAGCGCCAGGAAATCGGCAATGGCGCGGCGGGCCTTGTCCGGCGTAAGCCGCCCGTATGTTACGCCGTCAATCCTCATGACGGGCGCGAGGGTGCAGCAGCCCAGGCAGCCGACCTTTTCGAGGGTAAACGCCCCGGAAGGATCGGTATCGGCGCTCTCCTCAATTTTCAAGTGCCGCCGGAGGGCCTCGTGGACAAGGGCCGCGCCCTTGATGTGGCAGGCTGTGCCGTGGCACACGCTGATAAGGTGTTTGCCGACCGGCCTGTGACGGAACTGCGCGTAGAAGGTGGCCACGCCCGCGATGGCGGCGGGAGAAACATCCATGAGCGCGCACACGCGGCGCAAGGCGGGCTCCGGCAGGTAGCGGTAATGCTTCTGGAGCACCTGCAGGACGCGGATAAGGGACCCGGGCGCGCGGCCGCATTCGGCAACCGCGGCATCCACGGGGGCCAAGTCAAGCCCTGCGCCGGAGTTTTTTATATTATCCATGACATCCCAAAGCCAAGGTGTATTCTTCCGTGCGCGGCGACAGAGCGCCGCGGCTACAGTTTTTAAACTGCCCTGACGTATATTCTTTCATTTCACTGCGATGCAAAACAAATTACTGGCCCCGCGCATGACGATGCAACCCGGCGCAAAGGCAGGGGTGCAGTCGCTCGGCTCGCCGAGGGAGGCGCGGGCGACTTCCTCGTGCCTTGGGCCCGCCTTGAGGACGAGCACCTCTCCCTCGCGCGACACGAGGTACATGTTCTCCCCGGCAATGACCGGCGAGGCGTAAAAATATTTTTCGAGCCCGGCTTCCCAAGCCTTCTTGCCATCCGCGGCCCCGAAACAGGCCAGGGTGCCATCCGACTGCAGCAGGAACACGAGCTCGCCGGCGGCAGCCGGCGAAGGGACATCGGAGACTCCGTCTTCAGACGTCCAGGCCACGGCGCTCTGCGACACATCGCCACGGCCGCCGGGCCGGATGGCGTAAACCTTGTCGTGCGTCACCGGCGCGATCACCAGCCCTTCGGCGAAGAGCGGGGAGGGCGAGGAGTCGCTGCCCCGGCAGGCTACGCTCCATATTTCCGCGCCCGAGTCCGGGTTGTAGGCAATGATGCTCTCGTTGGCCGCCGCGACGAGCTGCGGCCCGGCCAGCGTTTCGATGAGGAGCGGCGTGGGCCAGGAATCGGCAACCGGGCGGCGCGTTTTCCAGAGGGAGCGGCCGGAGGCCTTGGCCAGCGCAACCAGCTCGGAGACGCCGCCCTTGTCGGGATTGTTGTCGAACTGGATTATGATTTTATCCCTGTAAGCCACGGGAGAAGAAGCGAAGCCGTAGCTGTTGACGGGGAGGCCGATGTTGACGGTCCACCTGGGCTCGGAGCAGAAGTCTACGGCGGCGACATCGCCGTTGGCGAAGACGGCGTAAACGTTCGTGCCGTCGAGGACCGGCGTCGGGGCGGCGAAGCCGGTGTCATCCATGACTTCCACGGCCCGGCAGGCGCCGGAATCAACGCTCGCCCGCCAGAGAAGAGTGCCGGCGGCAAGATCGTAGCAGTAAACCTCGCGCTTGTCTTTCGTGGCGCCGGTGAGGAACACGCGGTTGCCCCAGATGACCGGCGAGCTGCGGCCGGGGAGCGGCACGGCCGACTTCCACCTTATGTTCATCCCTTTTTTCACATCCCAGGTTACGGGCAAATTTGTGAAGGCGCACGCGCCGCTCCCGGCAGGGCCGCGGAATCCCGGCCACAGGGCCTCCCCGGCCGGCGCGGATGCGAGCGGGGGCGCCTCCCGCACTGCGCGCCGGGCGGAATCCGCAGCGCCTGCCCGTGCTTTCAGCCCGAGCGCAACGGCCCCGGCGAGGAGCGCAAGGCCGGTTGCGGCCAGAGTGAAACGCGCGAGCCCGGCGGACTCCAGCGGATCTTCATCCTGCGGGTACGAGCGCGGATCCGGCAGGCGGCGCCGGTAAAAGGCCACGGCCTTGAAGCCGAGCAGGGCCGCCGCCGCCGCGCCCAGCAGGAGCCAGGCGCCGGTGCGCAGCGAAGCCAGGCTGCCGAAATACATTTTACGTGCGGCGAGGTCGAAGCTCCTTAGCGCATCCCGCGCCGCGGCGTTGGCCGGGTCCGCCTGGAGCGCGGCGCGCCACTGGTCCAGCTCCGGGCGCGCGAGGGGCGAAGAGGCCCTTGCGTCAAAAAGGCTTGAAACCATAAGGATGCTCAGCAACACGGAAAAGGCGCAGGCGGCCAGGGCCGCCGCGCCTGCCGCGAGATGGAGCGGGCGCCTCTCTTTCTTTTCAGCCTCCATGGGCACCTCCATTCTCTGGCTCGATTTTGCCGCCGCCGCGCAGCCTAAGGTGCTCCCGCGGACAGCTCATGAAACACCTGGCGCAGCTGAGGCACTCGCCGCGGTCTGGCTCGTAGGAGTCGCGCGAGCGCCGGATTGAAACGCCTATGAGGCCCAGCCCCAAAGCCGCGCCCAGGAACCCGCCCGCGATCCAGCCGCCAAGACGGATTTTTTCCCGGACGGCCGCGGCCCGAGCCCGGACATCTTCCGCCTTCCCGCCGCCGAGAGCAAACGACTCAAGCATTTTCGATTTGAAAGACCCGGAAGCCGCGGGAGCGCCCTTCAGGGCATCCGCCTGCCGGACAACGGGATGATTCGCAGAGAGCTTCGCATCGAGGCTCGCGCCGGCCCAGCCGCCGGCCAAAGCCAGGAACGGCAGGAGAGCCAGCAGCGCGGTCAGGCGGCGCGCGCCTTTTTCGCGCGGCTCGGGCACGAGGCTGCTGTTCGGGACAAGGATGGCGTCGAAAGGACACGCCCGCTCGCAGAGCCGGCACTGGACGCACTCATCCGGGTAAATGCTCGCGTGCCACTTTGACAGGCGCGACATCCAGTTCAAAAGCACGCCGTAAGGGCACATGAAACGGCAGTAGGGCCGCGCCACGAAAACCCCCAGCAGAAGCAGGGCCGCGCCGGCGGCCAGCGCGGCCAGGTCGCCGCTGAGCCTGAAGAAGGCCACGAAAGGATCATACCGGCAGATCATGAACCCCGCGCCGGCGGAGGCCAGCAGGACGCCCAGGGCGAGGAAAAGATACGGGAAAAACCCCAGCGCCCGCGCCAGGTGGCGGGGAATCCTCACCGGGAAAAGGACTACGAGATCCTGGACAGCGCCGAGCGGGCAGACGGCGGCGCAGAACACCCTGCCGAACAGGAGCGCGAAGGCCAGCGGCAGGATGAAGAATGCCGCGGCCGAAAGCGGGATGACGTAGCCGCCGTCGAAAAGCCAGAGCGCCACGTTCTGGATTGAGCCGACCGGGCAGATGCAGCCCCTGCGCCAGAACCCGAAGTAAAGGAGGGAAAACACCGAGAGCAGCAACACTCCCCGGCGCGAGCGCCGCCTGAGCACCAGCCAGGCCGCCAGGGAAAGCGCTCCCAGGAGGACGGCCGCGTCAAGGGCCTCGAAAAGTCCCGGGTGCGCCCCCGGCTCCGCGGCCGCGGGCATGGCGTAGCCGGACTCGAACTGCGGCATCGGGAAGCGGTTCTCGCCCCGTGCGGATAGCACGGCCAGCAGGAGCGCAAAGAGGGCCGCATATATTTTCATGGCTGCCCCTTTCCCGCCTGTGGCTTGAAGAGGTAAGGCCGGTCGGCCGGCACGAGGCTGAAGGCCGAGGCGGGGCAGCGCCTGGCAATGGCGCACTCGTTGCAGTTCAGGCAGAGGTCATGCCGCACCTGGAGCATGAGGGACCCGTTGCCGAAGGCGGCGCAGCCCTTGACGCAGCGCCCGCAGCCGATGCAGAGGGACTCATCGATTGTGTATTCGTAATAGGGCTCCTCGATGAACTTGCGCCGGATGGCACCGGTGGGGCAGAGCTGGTTTTCGGCCGCGCTGGTGAGGGTTTTCGCGCCGGGCTGGAAAAACCCAAAGCAGAGCCGGCAGTAGCCGCACATTTCAAAACTGTGGACGCACTTGACAGCCGAGGGCTGCCGCACGCAATTGACGGCGCACCCGCCGCACTGGATGCACTTCTTGGGGTCCAGCTGCCAGACCATCCTCCGCCCGCTTGCGGGCTTTGACGGCAAAGCGGCGGCAAACCGGCAGGCGGCCCGGTCAGGGCAGGCGCCGCAGGCCCAAGTGCCGTCCACGCCGAGGCATTTCCAGCGCAGGAAGGCGGCGCCGCCAAGCCAGCCGAGGAGTGTCAGGCAGAGGGCGCGCAAAGCGCCGACAACAAAACCGCGCCGGGTCACCAGTTTTACCGCGCCATATTTTTCAATTCCGGCCATATTAACTCACTGCCAACGTTTCTTTTCCTAATCTCCTTGATAATGCACTACCAGGGAGTCGCCAGCGTGTAGATCCTGATCGCGTTTGCCCGCCGGTCCAGCGCCAGCACCCGGCCGGCCGGGTCCACCGCGATATCCGGGGCGGCTGCTTCGCCCGGCCAGTCTTCCGCCCCGCAAACAACACCCTTGAAAACCCCGCTTTTATCATAAACCTTGATGCGCACGATATGTTTTTCGGAAGTGACAAAACTCCCGCCGGGCCCGAGCGCAATATGGGCCGGGTTGCAGCAGCCGCAGAACTCCGGGGCTGCCAGGCCGGCTTTTCCCCAGCTTGAAATGAACCGGCCGTCCCCGGAAAAATGTTCCAGGCGGTGCTCGCCCGGATTGACAGCCCAGAGCGAGCCATCCGCGGCCGCCGCCAGGTCGAAGGAGACGCTCGGCACCACGAAGCCGGCCTTCCTCTGGTCCCCATCGCGCTCCCCGATCACCAGGGGTGCGCCGCCGGCGCGGTCGAAGCGCCAGATGACGCGCCGGGCGCAATCGGCGGCAAAGACAAAGTTTGAGGCGCCCACCACAGAAGTAATCATGGATTCCGGCGCCCCGGTACAGAATGTTTTTTCCAGCGCCCCGTCGCCGGCATAAACCGCGACGCTATCTCCCCCCCCGGCCAGGACAAGGTTATCCGGCGTAACGGCCAGGCAGCGGACCGGGCCGACGGCGGTAAACGACGCAACATGCGTGCCGTTGGAATCTAGGATTTCCACGCCCGCATCCGATCCGGCGTAAATGTTGCCGCCCCGGTCAACAGCAATGGCCGCCAGGTTTGTCATACGCGGCCGGATAATTTTCAACGAAGACTCCAGCACGAGCGCCGGGTCGGTTCGCTTGAGCGCCGCGGCATCGTAGCCGGCGGAGCAAGCCGGCTCGCGGCACGGTCGGCTAAACAGGAAATACATCGCCGCGATCAAAACCGCGACGGCCCCGGCGGCCAGCGCTGTATTTAAGAATGTTTTCACCGCTCCTTCCCCTCCCTGAGGTCGAGGCATACCATGCGGTTATAATCCCTGGCCAGCAGCAGCCCGTTCACCAGGGCCATGGGAGCCCAGGCTTCCTTGCCGTCCAGCACCCTGGCGCGGGCCAGGCGGACGTAGCCTTTCGCGGCGGCCTCGATCATGGTGAGGACTCCATCGTCATCCATTACAAGCAATTTGTCGCCGGCGATCATGAAGGGGCCCAGGCCGAAGCGTTCGCCAGGGCCGCTGGCCCAGGCGACTTTGCCCTCCGGGTCCATGCAAACCGCCTGCCGGCGCATGGCCCCGGCATCCGCAGGAAGGACGGTGAACAAGTGCCCGCTGTAAAAAACCGGGGTGTGCTGCTCGCAGGCAAAGACATTCCTGTCCAGCCGGTAAAGCTGCCTGGCAGCGAATGCTCCGTTCTTTTCCTCCACCTTGAACATGGCGCTCCCGACGCCGTAGCCGGAGGTCATGAAGATGCGCCCGTCTCCGAGCGACACAGGCGAGGGAGCCACCACGGAATGGTTCCAGGCATCTGTTTCCCAGAGGAGCGCGCCGCGGTCGCCTGGTTCGGCCGACACCCCGACCATGCCGCCGAGGGCGCAGTAGACGAACATTTTTTTACCAGCGATCGTCATGGGCACGACCGAGGAGTGCGACATCTGCCACCCGCGCGGGTTGGGCGTCTGCCAGGCCACCCGGCCGGTCTCGAGCTCGACGCCAATCATGAGCGCCTTGCCGCCGGCGGCGATCACGGCCTCCTTGCCGTCGATCAAGGGGCACTGGCCGGCGTACCACATCGGCACCTTCGAGCCCCATTCCCGCTCGAGGTCGATGCCCCAGCGGAAGTCGCCGCTGGCGGCATCCACGCACATGACGTGGCAGCGCGGGCCGAAAGTCACCACGTGCCGTTCAGTGACGGCCGGAACCGTGCGCGACATGCCGTGGTTGCGCTTGACCTGCACCTTGTACCAGCGCCGCCAGATTTCGCGGCCGTCATCCATGGAAAAGCAGCGGAGCGAGTCGGCGCTTTCGGGGCCGTCATAGTCCAGCACGTAGGCGCAGCCGTTCATGACGGCCGGGCCGGCGTAACCTTCTCCCAGCTTGACCGACCAAAGCACCGGCGGGCCGCCTTCGGGCCAGCGATCAAGGATTCGTGGTCCGCCGGCCACGATGTTCCCGGCGGGGCGGAAGCCCGGCCAGTCGCCGCCGGCTTTGCCGGGGACGCCGTCGAATTTTTTGAAGTGCTCGCCGATGCGCACCGCCCTGCCGGGAACCTCTGCTCCGGATCCTTCCAGCTCGCCGGGGATTTCAACGCGCGGGGCGACCATGGGGGCGGAGGCTGTGGTGCGCCACCAGGAGAGCGCCAGGGCGGAAAGCAAAATGCCGGCAAGCAGGACCGCCAGCGCCGGGAGCTGGTTTTTCATTGAGCATTGGGCATGGCAGGAACCGTAGTCAGGCATGGGTGAAGACCGCCATTCTCTTTATGTTATCGTGGTGTCAGCGCACCAACCCTTATGATGGACAAAAATAGCAAAAGCACATCGGATTGGAAAGAGATAACGGCTGGCGGCGCGCAGGCTCCGGAAGCCTGGCTGCGGGGGAACAGGCAAACACGGCGCGGTGCTCAGCGCTTCAACTCGCCGGCAACTTGTTCGTCGGCAGCCGCCCCTGGCGGAGCCTGGGTGGTCCGCCGCCAGCAGGTGATAGCCTGAAGCAATGAGGGTTCGGGACCTATTTTAGTCGATCCTGAAAAACCCTTGTTTTAAGCACGAACAGGTAATAAAGACGTCTGAATGCCGAAACGCGGAACCGGGAACAACCGATAAAACGCCTCGAAAAACAAACGCAAAAAAATATTA
>JBAYWJ010000154.1:0-8561 GCA_041674125.1 Kiritimatiellia bacterium | reverse complement strand
GTGCTGTCCTGCCGGGCCTTGGGCTGCGGAGCCGGCTTCTGCTTTTTCACGGCGCCCCTCAGCTTTTTGCCCCCGTTCATCGAGGAATAGAAGGGATCGCTCTTCCCGATGGGCAGCCTTACTACTGCGCCGGTGATGGACGATTTGTAGATGCCGGCGATGAGCTCCAGGCTTTTCCTTGCGTCGCGGATGGCGGCCATCGGCTCGGTTTGGTTCCGGTAGGCGTTGACGAAGTGCAGGAGCTGCCCCTTGTGGGATTCGGGGCAGGCGGCGGCGTTCCACCTGGCGTAGCAGGCGTCGATTTTCTTCTGAAGGGCCTTGTCGGCCGAGAAAAACCTCCAGGGCAGCTTGCCGTAGCTATAGGCTTCCTCGTGCGAGAGGGCGGTCATGTTTTCGAACACAATGCGCAGCCGGCTGGAATTTTCGTGGTTGCAGGAGGTTGCGATTATGTTGGCCATGGAGCCGTTTTTGAAATGAACGGTCGTAGCCGAGCTGTCATCCACCTCGATGCGGTGGTTCAGGTTGGCGGCGTCGGCGCAGAGCCATGAGGCGTCTCCCATCACGGAGAGCAGCCCGTCGATGATATGGATGGCGAGGGTTACGAGGCACCCGCCCATTTCGCCCTTCCAGGTGCCGCGCCAGGGGGCGGTGTCGTAATAGGTCTTGTGATCGCGCTGCCAGAATGTTTCGCAGAGCCCTATGAGCGGCCGGCCGGCTTTGCCGGTGCGGATGAGCTCGGCGAGCGCCCGCATGCCGCGGCTGGCGCGGTTCTGGTAGATGGATGCGGCGCGCAGGCCGGTTTTGCGCTCGGCGGCGAGGATGGTGTCCACTTCCCTGATCGAGCCCCCGACCGGCTTTTCGCATATGGCCCACTTGCCAGCCTCGAGGGCGGCGCAGGTGATCAGGGCGTGGTTGAAGGCCGGAGTGCAGATTGTGACCACATCTATTTCCCTGTCGGCCAGCAGCTCGCGGTAGTCCCTGTAAAATTTAGGGATGGAATACTTCTGCTGGAATTCCCGCCCGCGCTTTTCGTCTATTTCGCTCACGGCCCGGAAATCCACGGCCTCCGCAAGCTCGGTCAGGGCCTTGGCGTGGGTGTTGGCAATCCCGCCTGCGCCGATCAATCCCGCCCTTATTCTGGCTTTTTTTCGCATCTGGCTTGCCTCCATGAATCAATGTGAAAATACAGGGCTGAACTTTAAGTTTTTTTGTTTGCTTTGTCAAATAATTACGTTATGATGACCCGTTCTTATTGAGTAATAAGGGGCCTGCCCCTGGTTGATGAACAAGGGCGGCGCGGAATCGGATTTTAACAGCAGCATACCAGCGGAGGCATATTTTGAAAGACACAGCTGTTAGCGACATTCGGTCATTCATCATGCTCGGCCACACCGGAAGCGGTAAAACCACGCTGTGCGACGCGATCCTTTTCAAGATGGGCCTTGCCGACCGCATGGGCCTGGTCAGCGCCGGAACGAGCATGAGCGATTTCACCGAGGAGGAAATCAGCCGGAAAAGCAGCATTTATGCCCAGGCTTTTTCAGGCGTCTATTCCACCGGTGGCAGGAAAAACCAGATTGTCATGATAGACAGCCCCGGCGTGGACGATTTCGCCGGCCAGGTGATCTGCTCCTTCCGCGCCGTGAACGCCGCGCTCGTCGCCGTGGATGCCGCCGGCGGCATCCAGGTCGGCACCACCAAGGCCTGGCGGCGTTGCCAGGCGATGGGCTTGGCCAGGGGAGTTGTCGTTACCGGGCTCGACAAGGAGAACACCAGCTTTGCGAAAACCGTTGCCGATATCCAAGGCGTCTGGGGCGCCAAATGCGTTCCGGTAACGGTTTACGCCGAAGGCAAGTTCATTGATGTTTTGGGCTCGACCGATGTTCCCGCTTCCGCAAAGGAACTGGTTGAAAAAAGCAGGGGCGTCCTGGTCGAGTGCGCGGCCGAGGGCGACGACGCTCTCCTGGAAAAATACCTGGGCGGGGAAAAGCTTTCCGACGATGAGCTCAGGAAAGGCTTGCGCGGCGCTGTGCTGAAGGGATCCCTTGTGCCGGTTTTCGCAGCCATGGCCCTGAAAAACGAGGGCGTGGCCGAACTGCTCGATAAGATTATCCAGTTCTTTCCTTGCCCGGGCGATGCCCCGGCCAGGGATGCCCAGGACAAGCCGGTCAACCCCGCGCCGGATGCGCCGTTCGTGGGCCACGTCTGGCGGGTTGTCACCGACCCCTATGCCGGCAAGCTGGCTTACGTGCGCGTCTGCGGGGGAACCATCAGGGAAAACACGGAAGTATTCAATGTCACCAAGGGGCACAAGGAGCGCATCGGCGCGCTGCTCATCCCGCAGGGCAAGAAGCCGGGCTCATCCGCCGAGGCAGTCGCGGGGGATATCATTGCGCTGCCGAAACTCAAGAACACATCCATGAACGACGTCCTCTGCGCGGTTTCGCAGAAAGTCGAGTTTGCGCCGATCGCTTTCCCCAACCCGGTCGTTTCCATGGCCGTGTTGGCGAAGCAGCAGAGCGACGAAGACAAGATCGGCATTGCCCTGGCGCGCGTGGCCGAGGATGACCCCACCTACAAGGTCGAGCACCGCGTCGACACCAACGAGATCATCATGTCCGGCATGGGCGATGCCCACCTCGATGTGGCCCTGGCCCTGATGAAGAGGAGGAGTAACGTTTCCGCCGAATTCCGCACGCCGAAGGTGCCCTACAAGGAAACGGTCACCGGGCTCGGCGAGGGGCACTACAAGCACAAGAAGCAGTCCGGCGGCCGCGGGCAGTACGCGGAGGTCTACTGCAAGGTGGCGCCCAAGAAGCCGGACGAGGAATGGTTCCAGGACGAGGTCGTCGGCGGCGTGATCCCGCGCAATTTTATCCCGGCCTGCGAAAAGGGTTTTCTGGAGGCCATGCCGCACGGAGTCCTCGCCGGCTACCCGGTGGTTGACGTCAAGGTTATGGTTTATGACGGATCCTACCACGACGTTGACTCATCCGAGATCGCCTTCAAGATCGCCGCCGCGCGCGCCCTTAAGGAAGCCATCAGCAAGGCCAAGCCGGTCCTGCTTGAGCCGATCATGACCGCGAAGGTCATGGTGCCCGACCAGTACATGGGGGACATCAACGGCGA
This sequence comes from Kiritimatiellia bacterium, assembly GCA_041674125.1. Taxonomy (GTDB): domain Bacteria; phylum Verrucomicrobiota; class Kiritimatiellia; order JAAZAB01; family JAAZAB01; genus JAQUQV01. The sequence goes on along the minus strand of JBAYWJ010000154.1, from coordinate 5,432 downwards.
CCTCAACCACCGCCGCGGCCGAATCCTGGGGGTTGAAATAGAGGACGGCCTGCAGGTCATAGTGGCCGAGGTTCCCATGGCGGAAATGTTCCGCTACTGCTCCGAGTTGCGCAGCATAACCGGCGGCCGGGGATCGTTCGAAATGAGCTTTGCCAGGTACGATGTTGTGCCCAGCAATATCGCCCAGAAGGTGATCGCCGGAGCCGAGAAGGTGAAGGAGGCGGAGGAATAAGGCGGAGCCATCGGGCGTTCAGCGTCCAACGTTCAATTATGAGAGATGCTTATGTTGGAAGTTGAATGTTGATAGTTTCTTGAGCAAAGAATAACGCCGGCATGGGCTGAATTTATGGATCCAGTTGATTTCAGTTCCATGTTGCGGAGTTGTGAACTTTGCCCGCGGGAATGCGGCGTCAACCGTATCCGCGGGGAGAAGGGTTTTTGCGGGTCGGGCCGCGAAATTGAGGTATTCAGGTACGCGCCGCATCACGGCGAGGAACCGCCCGTGTCGGGCTCGCGCGGGTCCGGAACGGTTTTTTTCAGCCGCTGCACGATGCGCTGCCTGTATTGCCAGAACTACCCCTGGAGCCAGGAAGGGGCGGGACAAAGCATGGAGTCTGAAGCCCTGGCGGATGTGTTGCGGGAGCTGGCGGACCAGGGCTGCCACAACTGGAACCTCGTGAGCCCGACGCCGTGGCTGCCGGGGATTTGCCGGGCGCTGGAGCTGGCGAAAGCGGATGGAACAGTATTGCCGGTTGTGTACAACACCAGCGGCTACGAGCGGCTGGGGACCTTGCGGGCGCTTGAGGGCATGGTGGATATTTATCTGGCCGACCTGCGTTACGCGGAGCCGGAATCGGCCCGGGAAGGATCGGCTGCGGCTGACTACGTTGAATGCGCGCGCGCGGCCCTGGCGGAAATGTGGCGGCAGAAGGGCCCGCTTGAAACGACACCGGAAGGCATTGGCATTTCCGGCCTGATATGCCGGATTCTGGTATTGCCCGGGCGGGCGGGAGAGGCCTGCCGGAGCATCCGCTGGCTGGCGGAGAATATCGGACCGGAAGTCGCCGTGAGCGTCATGGCCCAGTACGTGCCGGCATACAGGGCCGGGCAATATCCGGAATGGAACAGGCGCGTTTCCCCGGAGGAATACCGGGGCGTTTGCCGGGAGTTTGAAAAGGGCGGCTTTTCCATGGGCTGGATACAGGAATACGATGAATGCCCGGACTCGGAACTGGCCGGGTTCAACATGCCGGCGATGGACATGGTTCCTGGTGAAGCGTGAAGCGTGTTTCGTTTCTGCCTTGCCGCCGGATAGAGAAACGATTTTCGACAGATGTGGAAACATGATTCAAACTTTTTGCATTAACGGTTTGAATTAAATTGTGAAGCAAAGAGCGCGAGATGCGCTTCACGAGCTACGATAGAGGAGAAAAATCATGAGCGGACACAGTAAATGGAAAACCATCCAGCACAAGAAGGGCGCGGCCGACGCCAAGCGCGGTAAAATCTTCAGCAAGCTCAGCAAGGAGCTGACCATTGCCGCACGCGCCGGCGGCGGTGACCCCAGCATGAACGCAAACCTGCGCAACATTATCGCCAAGGCCAAGGAATCGAACATGCCTTCGGACAACGTCGAGCGCGCGATCAAGAAAGGCACGGGCGAACTGGAGGGCGGCCAGCTGGACGAGGTTACTTACGAGGGGTTTGCCGGCGGCGGCGTGGCGCTCGTGATAAAGGTCCTCACCGACAACAAGAATCGGGCGGCTTCCGAAATAAGGCACACTTTCACCAAGTTCGGATCCAACCTGGCCGTCCAGGGGGCAGTGGCGCGGAGCTTCAAGCGCAAGGGGCAGATCCTGGTGGATGCTAAGACGGTTGAGGAGGACAAACTCATGGATATCGTCCTCAATGCCGGGGCCGAGGACATGCAGCAGGAGGAAGGCGTCTTTGAAATCACCACCGAGCCGGCCTCGTTCCAGGCCGTGGTGGACGCGCTCGAAAAGGAGAAAATCAAGACGGAGAGCGCGGAGATCACCCTGATTCCCGACAATTACGTCACCGTGACCGACAAGGCCATGGCGGGTAACATCATGAAGTTCATCGAGGCCCTGGAAGACAACGACGACGTTCAGGACGTCTACTCCAACCTCGATGTCGACGAGAAAATCCTCAAGGAACTTGAACAGAAATAACCCTCACAAGATGCCGCCGCCAGTCAACCGGATATTGGGGATGGACATGTCGTTGCGCTCCTCGGGGCTGGCCGTCATTGATTCGGCCGGATCGGCGCTTGAAATCGTTGAATACCGTCTTGTGAAAAATCCGCCCGGGCGGCCCGTGGCGGAATGCCTGCTGCAGGTATTCCGCGGCGTCGAAGATGTCTTGAGCCGCTGCCGGCCCGGCGCGGCGGCGATCGAGGACATATTTTTCTGCAAGAATTTCAGGACCGCGGCGCTGCTGGGCCAGGCGCGCGGGGCGGCCCTGGCCGCCTGCGCCGCCGCCGGGTTGCCGGTGTTTGAGTATGCGCCGCGGCGTGTTAAACAGGCCGTGGCCGGATACGGCGCGGCTGGCAAAGAGCAGGTTAAAAACATGGTCATGCGGCTGCTGGCGCTTTCCGAGGAGCCGCACGACGATGCCTCCGACGCCCTGGCCGTGGCCATCTGCCACGCCCACGCCGCCAGGTTTGAAAGTTTGCTTGAGAAATCGAGGCGGTAAACTATGAAAGCGCGGGATTGAAATTAACCCTGAAGCATCAACAGTGAATGCTGAAACTGAGACAGCGCCATGATTGCTTTTCTTGAGGGAATACTGGTCGAAAAAAGCCCGGCGCGGATAATCATGAACGTCGGGGGGGTGGGTTATGAAGTTGCCATACCGCTCAGCAGTTATGACAGCCTGCCGGCGCCGGGCCGCGGCTGCCGCGTGCTAGTCTGCGAATATATCCGCGAAGACCAGCACGCGCTCTTCGGGTTCGCCAGCGAGTTTGAGCGCCGGACGTTCAACCTGCTCATAAGCGTCAACGGCATCGGCCCGAAAACCGCCCTTAGCGCACTGAGCTCCATGACGGTGCCGGATCTGAACGCGGCCATTGTGGCCGGAGACACCGCCCGCCTGGCGACCATCGCCGGCATAGGCAAAAAGACGGCCGAGCGCATGGTGCTGGAACTGCGCGACAAGGTTGCTTCATCCGAAATGATGGTGGCGGGCGCTGGCGGCCGCAAGGAATGCAACAAGACCGCCGATGCCGTCCTGGCCCTCGTTTCGCTTGGATACAAGCAGATCGAGGCCGCGAAAATGGCCGCGGCGGCCGCGGCGGGCGGCGAAGATTTTTCTGTTGAGGAGATTGTACGGCGCGCCCTGAAGCGTTGATCTGAAGAAGCCCATGGCAAAGATATACGGCCTTGCAATGCTGATGATTACCGCCTTTGTTTCCGAGGCTGAAACTGCCGCGGCGGCCCGGGACCCGCGCGCCTTTCTGAGGGAAGAGTCGGAGATTTACCTCCAGGCCTTCCTGGAAAAGGACTACGACACCTGCCTGAAAATGATGGGAGGTGAAATTGTCCGGGACCTCGGCGGGAAAATAGCGGTGCTCAACCACTACCAGGCGACCGAGGCGGCTTTAAAACTTCACAAGCTTAAACCTGAAACAATCACAGTCGGAGACCCGGGGCCTGTCATCAAGGTTGGCGCAAATGAACAATATGTCGTCATCCCGGAAAAGCACTGCTTCAGCGGCAAGGACGGCAATTATCTCCTGGACTCATATATCCTGGCGATTTCAGAGGATGGCGGCAAAACATGGAACATGATCGAGGGCTCATGGCGGCTTTCCGAGCATATCAAGAACAAAAATTTGATCCTGTATGACCGACTCAGGCTGCCGGTGCGTAAAATTTACCTGGCGGAAGATCCCAGGCTCATGATGCTTGAAAAAGGCGGAGGTTTTTACACTCCCCCCGAAACCCTCAAATACAAGCAGTCCCTGCGCCAGCGCAACAATCCCTTGCCGGCCCAGCCGGTCCGTCTCGGACGCTGATGGCGGCGGACCATGGCTTTCAATTTATGGCGGGCTTGTTGCCGCCATTCTGGCTGCTGGCTTCCGGCTTTTGAATTCTGCTTGCAAAAGCGGCCTTATGCAAGCAACTCTCGGGGAATGAAAAAGTGAAAACCGTGCCGCGGGTGCGTTCGAGCGTCAGCTTCCCTCCGAGTTGTTCCACGAGAGATTTTACCAGCTGGAGGCCGGCTGAGAAGGGGTGGTGGATGTCAATTTCCGAGGGGAAGGGGATGCCGTCATTACCGACCGAAATTGCGAGGGTTTCATTCGCGCGGCGGATGGCGATTGAAAGCTCGCCCATGGCCTGGCCGCCGATAGACCGGACGCATTTCAGCCCGTGCTTGAGGGCGTTGGTTACGAGCTCGTTGATGATCAGCCCGCAGGGGATGGCCTGGGAGAGCGAAAATGTTTCATGCTGGCCTTCCCATCGGATCACGACCGAGGATGCCGGGATGTTGTAGACTTGGAACAGGTCCCGGATGACGTCCATTATGTAATTGTGAATGTTTATCCTGGCAAGGTTCTCTGATTTTTGGAATGTCTCGTGGATCTTTGCCATGCACCTGATCCTGGCCTGGGTCTGCCGGAAGAGTTCCTTGTCCTGGCTGTCGCGCAAGCGGGCGGACTGCATGCTCAGGAGATCCAGAATGACCTGGAAATTATTGGCGACGCGGTGGTTGATTTCCTGGGCGAGGATTTCTTTTTCCCTTACGGACTGCTTGAGCTCCTCCTCCGCTTTTTTACGGAAGGCAACATGGCCGAGCATGGCTGCGTAGGTTCTGATGATGTCGAGGTCGGTTTCACTGAACTCTTTCTTGCCGAGAAGGTTGTCCGCGCAGATGCAGCCTGTCACCTGGCTGCCGTTCCACATCGCGGCCGCGACGTGCGTGCCTTTGCCGACGGCTTCGCCCTTGTCGTTGCGCAGGTCAAAATTTTTCTGGATCCAGACCGGGCGCAGGTTGTTCAGCAGTTCGCCAAGCGGCGAATTGCGGCCGATGGTGAGGAGCTGCGCTCTTTCATCGCGCACTTCGCCCTTTTCGTCCACGCCGTACGAGCCGCAAACCATCATTGAGTTTTCCTTGCGGAGCCAGATGCTCACGCGCCGGCATTCGAGCACCTCGCGCCCGCGGATGACGGCCTGCCGGCAGAGCTCGTCGAAGGAATCGCTGGTGGATAAATCGTTCCCGATCTGGTGGAGCAGGAAAAGCCTGTTGCGCAGGGAAGCGATTTCATTCCCCGGAATGCCGTTTGACGCCGGCGGTGTTATTTGATTTTCGCGCATATGCCGTGTTCTTTTTAACAGGGGCGCAGGGCATTGTCAAAGTTTTTAAAAAGCCATTTCATTAGCATCCCATGGGATGCAGGTTAATAGGTGTAG
>JBAYWJ010000153.1:0-8570 GCA_041674125.1 Kiritimatiellia bacterium | reverse complement strand
GGCGCAGCCCTTGCGGCGTTCTGACATAAAGGTATGAGACCCATTCATCACATCGCGGTTTCGGCAGCGGTATCGGCGCTGGTCTGGGCGTTTATGCGCGACGTCGCCGCGGCCGCCGTCTGCTTTCTGACCGGCGTTTTCATGGACCTGGATCACCTGATTGACTACGTTTACAATTACGGCCCGCGCTTCAGGATCAGGCACTTTTTCAGCGCCTTCAGGTATGAAGCCTTCGAGAACATTTTTGTTTTCCTCCACTCCTGGGAATTCATCGCGCTCTACTTTGCCATCCTGTGGATGATCGACTGGCAGCCGGTGGCCCTGGGCGCCGTGATCGGCGTGGCCGTGCACCTCGGCCTGGACCACTTTTTCAACGAGCACAGCCGCTTCGCCTATTTCCTTTCCTACCGTGTCTTCCACGGTTTTTCCGCCAGCCATTTTTACGGTCCCGCAGAACACGCCCGCAGGATCAAGCGGCAGGAAAAACAAGGGCCGATTGACAACAAAAAAGGAGAAACAAAATGAACGCGAAGCATGAAGCCAGGATGAAGGAACTGTTTGCTCTGGAAGGAAAAGTTGCCGCCATATCCGGGGCGGGCGGAGTGCTCTTCGGCGCGGTCGCACGCGGCCTGGCCGAAATGGGCGTAAAGGTCGCCGCGATGGATTTGCGCCTGCCCGAGGCCCAGAAAACCGCCGACGACATCAACAAGGCCGGCGGCGAGGCCATCGGGCTGGAAGTGAACGTTCTCAAGCAGGAAAGCGTGCAGCTGGCCCGCGACCAGATCATCTCGAAATTCAAGCGGGTGGACATCCTCATCAACGGCGCGGGCGGCAACCATCCCAAAGCCATAACCAAGAAGGAGGACAACATCAACTTCACCGATCTTACGGTTGACGGCATCCGCTTCGTGTTCGAGCTCAACATCATCGGCACGGTCATTCCATCGCTGGTTTTCGCGAAGGACATGATCCGCCAGGGCGAGGGCGTGATCATCAACACCTCCTCCATGAGCGCCGACACACCCCTGAGCCGTACCCCGGCCTACTCCGCCGCCAAGGCCGGCATAAGCAATTTCACCAAGTGGCTTGCGGCCGACATGGCCATGAACCATTCGCCTAAAATCAGGGTGAACGAAATCAGGCCCGGATTTTTCCCCACCCTCCAGAACGCGGACCTGATCAACAAAACCCCGGGCGTGCTGACTTCCTCGCGCGGGTCGGACATCCTCGGCGGCACGCCGATGAAACGCTATGGAAAACCGGAGGACCTGCTGGGTGGCATCGCATACCTGTGCTCGCCCTCGGCCGCCTTTGTGACCGGCAGCAGCCTGGCGATTGACGGGGGATTCGGGTCGTTCTGCGGAGTTTAGCGCGCGGACGGCGGCCAGATCGAAGGCGCCTGGCTGTAAAACTGCAGCTCCATGACCTGGAAGACCAGCACGGCAATGACCAGGCCGGCGGCAATAACGGCCGCGATGCAGGTGATCAAATGCGTCCTTTCAGGAGTCAGGAATGCGCTCATATGCCTTATAATGTGGCCTTTTAGAAAGGTTGTGTCAAACAAAATATTTATGCATTTAATTTTTGACATATCCCGCCGGCCGCTATACCATAACTTTCTACATTGCGGGGTGGAGCAGCCTGGTAGCTCGTCAGGCTCATAACCTGAAGGTCGCTGGTTCAAATCCAGCCCCCGCTACCCTCCTTCGTACAAGGCGCACAGCGCCTTGTGACTACGGAGGGCAGGCCCTCTTCGTGCGGCGGTCGCGGACCTTGCGCTACGGAGGACAGGCCCTGTGGTTGTGCGGCGGTCGCGGACCTTGCGCTACTGAGGGCAGGACCTCTTCGTGCGGCGGTTGGAGGCCTTGCGCTACTGAGGGCGGGCAGTTTGCAAGTTAACGTAGAACCTGCAGTAAACGGAGGTTGATCAAATGGCAAAGCATGTTAAATCAATGTCGCTTGCAGTGCTGATCGGTTGCGCCCTGGCCTCCGGCTGCGTCGCCGAAGAAAAGAAAGCGGACTCCCGGGCCGCGGAGAATGCACCCGCCCCGGCCATCGATCAGGCCGCCCCGGTCAAGAATGTTTTCCAGCCCTCGGCCATAGACCCGGCCCTCGTCCGGCAGAGCATGCAGGCCAGGTCGGAATATGAGGAAATGAACCGGAAGATCATGGCGCGCACGAGCAAGCTCTACGAGGAAAATACGGAAATCAAGGAGATGCAGGCCAAGATGCGCGAGCTGCAGAAACAAATAGATGCCCTCCTCGCCGAAGACGAAGAGCTTGCCGGCTTGAAGAAGAAATTCCAGTCCATTGCCCCTGAAATCCCCTCCATACCCCGCAAAATGCCGGCCGCGCCGCCGCCGGCCGACGGCAAGAAATGAAGTTTTTGACAGAAGTCAGTATTCAGCAGCCAGGAGTTAGAATAGCGATATGTTTTGTTTATCCTATTCATAGGTTTTTCTCTGATATTCTGACTACTGAATCCTGACTCCTGATCTCACTACGAGGCCGCCATGCCGTACCGCATGCTTGCAACCAAAGAGGCCGCCGAGTACCTGCACATGCCGGCGGCCGACATTGAAAAACTTGTCCGCCAGAAAGAAATCCCCTTTGAATGCAAGGGCCGCCAGGTCATGTTCCGCAAGATTGACCTGGACGCGTGGGCTTCCCGGCGCATTCTCAATTTGACCGGCAAGGGCCTTAAAATATACCACAAGACCACCTCGGCCAAAACCGACCTGATCATCGCCCGGGGACGGATTATCGTCTCGGAACTGGCCAGGGTAAACATAATCAAAACCGATTTGGCCTCCCGCACCAAGCCCTCGCTCCTGCGCGACATGGTCGCGCTGGCCAGCAAGAGCGGCCTGCTCCTGGACCCCAAGGAGCTCCTGCAAAGCCTGGAGCTGCGCGAAAGCCTGTGCTCAACCGCGCTGCCCGACGGCCTCGCCCTGCTCCACCCGCGCCATCATGACCCTTACATGTTCGAGGATTCCTTCATCGCCTTCGGCAGGACCGTCCAGGCCATCCCGTTTGCCGCCCCGGACGGAGGCGAAACCGACCTTTTTTTCCTGATCTGCTGCCAGAATGACCGGTTGCACCTGCACGTCCTCGCGCGCCTGTGCCTCATGTGCCGGCAGAAAAACTTCCTGGCAGAGCTGCGGGCAGCCGCCTCGCCGCCGGAAATCCACACCTGCCTGCGAAGGCGCGAGCAAGAAGCCGTAAGCCAGGAAGCATGAACTGCCGCCGGGAAGGATGCCAGACCATGAAAGACATGCCGCGCCGCGAAAGCCCTATTATAACAAGCCGGGCCAACATCGCATTCAAGGGGCTGCTGGAACTGATTTTCTCAAGCGGCATAAGGGAAAGCGGATTTTTCCTGGCAGGCGGCCCGAAGGTTACTAGAGAAATCATATCCTGGCGGCCGGACCTGGTCGCGGCCTGGATCCGCGCGCCGGACATGCCCGCCAAGCCCCAGGCCATGGCGCATGCCGCGGAGGTGACCCTTTCCAAGGCGCTTTTCAACGAGGTCAATCCGGCGGGCACGCCCGGCCCCCTGTTAAAGGTGCGCGCGCCTGAGATCAAGCCCTTCATCCCGGATGCTCACTGGCCGCGGGGCGCCTCCCTTTTCATCCCGTTCGGAGACCCCGAAAACGTGGGAGCGGCCATACGCGCCGCGGCCGGGCTTGGCGCCGCGCGGGTCATTCTGCTCGGCGAGGCCGCCTGCCCTTTCCTGCCGAGGGCCATACGCGCCTCAGCCGGCGCCGTCCTGCGCATCAGGATCGAACAGGGACCAGACCTGGAAGGGCTCGCTGCACTCGCTTCCCCCATCCCGCTTTTCGCGCTGGATGCGCGCGGGAACAGCCTGGAAAAAACAGCCTGGCCGGAAACATTCGGCCTGGTAGCCGGGACGGAAGGCCAGGGCCTGCCCGCCGCGCTCAGGCGCCAATGGCAGGCAGTGTCAATACCGCTCGCCAATTCGGTCGAGTCCCTCAACGCGGCATCGGCGGTCGCGGTGGCCCTCTGGGACTGGAAAGCCAAGCAGGCTTTACGGGCTGGGCCTACTGTTGAAGGTTGAGGGCCAGCACGGGCGCATTTTTTTCAAGGCCGTGCTTGGTCTCCACACCCGAAATATCCAGCTTGTACTTGCCGCAGAAACACGCGGCACAGAAGTCCGGGGAGTTTTTGAAGGGAAACATCAATCCTTCCAGGCTGAGATAACCGAGGCTGTCGGCGCCTATGAACCGGCTCACTTCGGCGGGATCCTTGCCGGCGGCTACCAGCTCGCCGCGGGTGGGAAAATCTATGCCGAAGAAACAGGGATGCATGGTCGGCGGGCACGATATGCGCACGTGCACTTCGCGCGCGCCGGCCTTGCGCAGGAGCGCCACGCGGCGGCGCGCGGTCGTTCCGCGAATGATGGAGTCATCCACCACCACCACGCGCTTGCCGCGGACAACTTCGGCCACCACCGCCAGTTTCAGGTCTACGCTCTCGGAGCGCTGGACCGACTTGGGCATGATGAACGTCCGGCCAATGTAATGGTTGCGGATGAACCCGTAATCGAGCGGGATCCCGCTGCCCTGGGCGTATCCAAGAGCCGCCGAATTGCCGCTGTCCGGCACCGCGATCACCAGGTCCGCCTCCGCCGGCTGCTCGGCGGCCAGCCGCAATCCGAGCTTGCGCCTGACTTCGTGAACGTTGTGGCCGAAAATCACGCTGTCCGGCCGCGCGAAATACACGTGCTCAAAGATGCACTGCGATAGCCCGCCCGCCGGGCGCTCGGCAAAGACAAAGCTGGTCAGCCCGGTCTGGTCGGCCACGACCAGCTCGCCCGGCATGACGTCCCTGACGAATTCCGCCCCGACCTGGGCCAGGGCGCAGGTTTCGCTCGCAAACACGTACCCCTTGTCAATCCTGCCGATGGAAAGCGGCTTGAACCCCAATGGGTCGCGCGCCGCCATCACGCAGTCCTTCGTCATGACCAGGTAGGAAAAAGCGCCCTGGAGCTCGGCCAAAGCCCGCGCCACGCGCCGCGGGCGGTTTCGGAACATGGGATCGGCCAGAAGGTGGACCAGGACTTCGCTGTCGGTGCTGGTCTGGAAAATTGCGCCCGCCTCCTGGTACATCCGCCGCAAACTGGCGGCGTTCACCAGGTTGCCGTTGTGCGCTATCGCCCACACGCCGTCCGAACATTCAACCACCAGCGGCTGCACGTTCTGGATCACGTCGGATCCGGTGGTCGAATAGCGCACGTGCCCGATGCCGAGCGGTCCGGACAAGTCCGCGCAAACCTTGCGGTTGAAAACGGAATCCACCAGGCCCATTCCCTTGTACGAGCGGACGTTGGCGCCGTCGCTTACGACGATGCCGCAGCCCTCCTGCCCGCGGTGCTGGAGTGAAAAGAGCCCCTGGTAGATAAGAACGGAAGCGTTCGGAACACCAAACACTCCGAACAGGCCGCAAGCCTCCCTTGGTTTTGAATGCATGGAATCAATTGCTTTCATAGTTCCTGTTCAAGTCTCTGCGGCTGACGCATGCGTTGCCGCGGATGAAAAACCTCCAGGGCCGCCGGGCATCTCTTCCGGCGTAAGATACTCCGATGCGCCGTGAAGAGCAAACCATATCCGGCGGAATACTCCGGCCCCTTTCAACCCAGATGCGCCGGCCGAGCAGGCTTTCGCCCGAATGGGCGCCGGTTATGCCCAGGGCCCTGGAAACCGCGCCCGGCCCCGAGGCCACGCGGGGATCTCCCTTGTCCAGGCCGCGCCGGCGCGCCATAAGGGCCGCCCCGCGCACCGGTTGCAGGGCGCGCACCAAAACCGCGTGCGGAACCCCCTCGACGTTCGTGATGATATTGAACAGCCAGTGCAGGCCGTAGCACAGGTAGACGTAGGCAACGGGACCGCGCCGGTACATGACCGCGGTGCGGCCGGTGCGGCGGTTGCCGAACGCGTGGGAGGCCCTGTCGCCGGCTCCGGCATAGGCTTCAGTTTCCACAATCACGCCGCCGGTGATCCGGCCCGAGGGGGAGCGGGAGCAGAGAACCTTGCCGAGCAATTTACGGCTGATCTCAATAACATCCGGGCCAAGAAAAAAAGATTCCGACAATCTGCGAGAGGACATAAGCTGGCCGGACCGGCACCGGGCGGAAACATGCGCCTTACGACTTGCCAAGGTTCTGGATGATGCCGATCATGGGCATGAACATGGCAATGACGATCGTCCCGACAATGACCGCCAGGAAAATGATCAGGATCGGCTCGATGACCGAGGTCATGCCGTCCACGGCCGAATCGACTTCGTTGTCGTATATGTCGGCGATCTTGATCAGCATATCGGGCAGGCGGCCGGTTTCCTCGCCGACCGCCACCATGCTGACGACCATGGTCGGGAATATGCCCGAGGCCTCCATCGGGGAGGCCACGGATTCGCCTTCCTTGATGCTGTCGTGGACGGATTGGATCGCGCGGGCGATCACCTCGTTGCCGGCGGTGTCGCGGACGATGATCAGGGCCTGCAGTATCTGGACGCCGGAATTTGAAAGGGTGCCGAGGGTGCGCGAGAAGCGCGAAATTCCGACGCGCAGGTTCAACGACCCGAACACCGGCGCCTTGAGCTTGACGACGTCAAACATGTAGCGTCCGATCCTGGTCCGGATGAGGACGTTGAAAAGGATGACAAGAACCACCGCGCCGACGCCGATGTAAGGCGCGCGCGCTATCATGATGTTGCTTGAATTGACCACGAAGGCGGTCAGGGCCGGCAGCTGCTGCCCGCCGAGCAGGTCCTTGAAGATTTCGGCGAATTTGGGCACCACGGCCACCAGGAGCACGCCCATGATGCCGAGCGCCATCACGAGGACGACGATCGGATAAATCATGGCGCCCTTGACCTTGGACTTGATGGCCTCCGCTTTCTCTATGAATTCCGCCAGGCGGTTGAGGGTGATCTGGAGGACGCCGCCCACCTCGCCGGCCTTGGCCATGTTGACATAAAGCTTGTCGAATACTTTCGGATGCTGGGCGAGCGCCTCGGCAAAGGTGCTGCCGCCTTCGACGGCCTCGCAGAGCTCGCCTGCGATACGCTTCAGCACCTTGCTCTTTTCCTGCTTCTGGATGATCTGCAGCGCGCGCAGCAGCGGCACGCCGGCATCATTCATGGTGGCCAGCTGGCGGGTGAAGATCATCAGCTGGTTGCGGCTGATGCGGCCCCCGAAAATGGCAGGCAGCTTGATCTGCCTGGATTTAACCGATGCGGGCTGTCCCTCGGCCCTTGCGGAAGGCGCGGCCATGCGCGGTCCCTTGCCGCCGGAGGCGGCTTCGGAGACCGCAGAGGCCGTCAGGCCTATTTCCTTGAGTCTGAGGAGCGCCGCGGGCCGGTTAACGGCCTCAATAGTCCCCGTTTTTTCCTTGCCCGCGGAGTCCGTGGCCGTGTAACTGAACTTGGGCATGGCAGCCTGTTACTGCTTTTTGGTTTCTTCCTCGGTTTTGGCCTTTTTCCTGAGATCGGCATGGGCAATCCCGACCCATTCCAGGATAGCCATGGCAGAAGCGTCGCCGCGCCGCGTGCCGGTCTTGGTGATGCGGCAATAGCCGCCCGCCCGGTCCTTGAAAGCGGGGGCCAGGTCCTTGAAAATGGCCGATACGGCCCGGCGGTTGCGGAGGATGCTAATCGCGCGCCGCCGCGCTGCCAGGGTGCCTTTTTTGGCGAGGGTAATCATTTTTTCCGCCAGGCTGCGCGCGGCGCGCGCCTTGGGGAGAGTGGTTTCGATCCTGCGCGTCAAGGCAAGCGCGCAAACCAGGTTCGCGAGCAATGCCGCCCGGGGCGCGGATTTGCGCCCCAGCTGCTGTGATTTAAGTCTGTGCCTCATGGTGTGTTTGCTTCAAGCTATGGTCACTTGCGCTCGGCGCCCTGCGCGGGCGCGAGCAGTTCCGGATCGACCTTCATGTTCAAAGAAAGCCCCAATTCGCGCAGCTTGTCAAGAATTTCCTGCAGCGACTTTTTGCCGAAATTCCTGTACTTGAGCATCTCGGCCTCGGTTTTCTGGGTCAGCTCGCCAACCGTAAGGATGTTGGCATTGTTCAAACAGTTCGCGGCGCGGACGCTGAGCTCGATTTCATTAACGCTCATGTTCAGCTTCTTGCGCAGCTCCTCGTGATCGCGGTCAATGATGCGCTCGCGCTGCTCGAACTCGAGCAGGTCCTCGTCGTAATTCACGAAGACATCCAGATGATGGCGCAGGATGCTCGCGGCCTGGACGAGGGCGTCATCCGGGGTGATGCGGTCATCGGTCCAGATTTCTATGATCAGCTTCTCGTAATCCGTGTGCCGGCCGACGCGCGTGTTCTCGACCGAGATATTGACCTTCTGCACCGGAGAAAATATGCAATCAACGGGAATGATGCCTATCTCACGGTCCTTGTCCGCGCCCCAATCGGCGGCTTTGAATCCGCGCCCGATGGAAACCTCCATCTCCGCCTCGAACTTGCCGTCCTCGGCCAGGGTGGCTATGTAATGGGACGGGTTGAGGACTTCGACCGACTGGTCGGTCTGGATGTTGCCGGCGG
>JBAYWJ010000152.1:0-8635 GCA_041674125.1 Kiritimatiellia bacterium | reverse complement strand
GAGGTAACTTAAGCGTTTTAATCTGCCAATACACCCGGATGCCTCACAGTCGGAATTTTTCCTCGGACTGGTATTATGATTTTAATGACCTCATAAGCCGCAAGCAGGCCGAAGATTCCGGTCATATAGGATAAGCTGCCTATCGGCCGGCGCGGCCGTCCCTGCCGGAACTGTTCATGATCCTCTTCAGCAGCCACCGCTTTATTGAAGGGCTCTTCAATTGAAAATATGCAACGGAACCCGGCGGTGATCCCCCTGCGGCGAAGGCGCTTGAGCACAAACCTGGCCAGCGGGCAGACGTCGGTCTCGGAAATGTCGCCCAGCCTGATTGCGGCCGGATCTGTTCGCGTGGCGGCACCCATGCTGGAGACAACCGGCATGCCGGCATGAACCGCTTCCGCGATTAATTCCACTTTGGGAGAGACGCTGTCAATGGCATCTATCACGGCGTCAAGCGGAGGGCGGAGGAGGGCGGCGAGCGTGCTTTTGCCGGCGAACTCCCGCATGGCTTCGACCTTGCACTCCGGGTTTATATCCAGCACTCTTTCGGCGGCCACCTCGGCCTTAGGCCTGTTCAGGGTGGAGCCCAGGGCATAGATCTGCCGGTTGATATTGCTCGGCCGGACAACGTCGCAGTCCACCAGGCGCAGAAATCCCACGCCAGCCCGCGCCAGCGCTTCAACGGCATAAGAGCCGACTGCGCCGAGGCCGAAGACGGCCACCCGGGCAGCCTTGAGCTTTGCGAGCGCTTCTGTGCCGATCAATTGTTCAGTCCTGCTGAAACGATCTGCCATAAAGATAACTTAATGCGCTTCAGGCGCTGCAGTCGGGTGGCAAAAATATTTTTTTTATCCGGCTTTTAATGAAAAAAGACGTTTTGCGTTATTGAATGTCAATTCCGCAACCTTTTCAAGCGTTTCGCCAAGCAGCGCCGCCGCCGCGCGGGCAATAACCGGCAAATTGGCCGGCTCATTGAATTCGCCCTGAATGCCGCTCGGCATCAGGCCGGGGCTGTCGGTCTCAATCAGGAGGCGCTCGCGCGAGACGGCCTTAATGGATTTATGCCCGCGCCTGTTGCCCTCCCGGGTAATGGCTCCGCTGAAAGAAATGCACAGGCCCAGGTCCTCGAACGGGCGGACCAGTTCGGGCGAGCCCGACCAGGTGTGCATAATGCCGCCATGAGATACGCCGCCTTCCTGTTTCAGGATTTCCAATAAACGCCCAAAGGCCTTCCGGCAATGAATAGTCACCGGGCGCCCCAATTCGCGCGCCAGGCGCAGCTGGGCCACGAATACTGCCTCCTGATCAAGGTCGCTGACGCCTTCAATGGTGTTATCCAGTCCGATTTCCCCCACCCCGGACGGAACAGAAAGAAGGAAAGACTTCAGCTTTTCCAGCCAGCCCGGCGTCCTTTTAGGGACATCAAGGGGGTAGAGGCCGAAAGAGGGAAACACGCCTTGATACTCGCCCGCCACTTCCCTGACGGTTTCCCAATTGCTTTCGTCACAGCCGCAGCAAACCATGCGCGCAACACCCGCCGCGCCAGCCCGGGCCATGACCTGCTGCAGGCAGCCCCGGAACTGGCCGTCATGCAAATGGCAATGTGCGTCAAATAAAATCATTTTTACCCGCAGATTAGCGAGCTGGCGCCAGCGTAGAAGACGGGCCCGGAGAAGCGGGCGGCGAAAGATTTCTTTCTTTCCTTTGATTATCCAGAGCAATCTTTATGTTTCTTGAAAATCTTTCAAAGCCAACGCGTTTCACGGCGGAATTACGGAACATATTCTGAAACCCGACCTTATCCATTAAGCTTAAATTCTCAAGCGAAAAAGCCGCCGCGGGGATAATATCAAATTCAGGCATGAGCGGAGCTTTCCCGCGCCGGTTCCACGGGCAGATTGAGGTGCAACAATCGCACCCGAAAACCGAATTGCCGAAAGAAGCCGATATTTCATGATTGATTTCACCCCTGTGCTCGATTGTCAGGTAAGAAACACACCGGCGCGCATCAAGCTGATTTTCCGGCAAGATGGCGCCGGCCGGGCAGGCCTTTAGGCAAAGATCGCAATCTCCGCACTGGCCGTAAACTTCAGGGGATTGTTCAAGCTCAATGTTAAGCATCAGTGTTCCGATGAAGAAACAGCAGCCCATTTCCGGATTTACCACGCTTCCTTGCTTCCCTATCCATCCGATGCCTGCTCGTACCGCCCATTCCCTTTCCGGCAGCGGATCGGAATCCACGCAGATCGGGCCGATGTTTTCAAGGCCGCATTTCCCGGCGATGGACCCGCCCAGCTGTTCCAATTTGGATCTTAAAACCAGATGATAGTCGGTGCCGCGGGCGAAATTGGATATTGCGCAGTTGCCTGGTTCAAAAGGATATCGAGCCCCGGCCACAACCATGCTCCTGGCCGCCGGAGCAAGTTTTCTGGGGTCTGAGCGCAGAGCGGCATGTCTTTCAAGGAAATGCATTCCGGCGCAGTATTTATTTGTCAGCCATTTACGGAATGCTTCAGTGGAGCGGCTCGGGCCTATCTTTGCAAAACCGACTGCGCCGAACCCCAACTCGCGCGCCCGTTCCCGGATGAATTGTTCAATTTTCACGGCCGCCATGGTATCATCGATCCTGCAAAACATCAAGCTGCGCGCCGCGCAAACATGGGCTGACATTTGAAGTGTTGCGGAGCTCAGATTTTACTGCATTTCAGCTCATTTGCCTGTTTGGCGAATAATGTGTCTTCAATATTAAACAAAAGATAAGATTTTTATATGTCATTTTCTGCGTTTTATCTTACAACCTGCAGCCATATTTGCTACAGACTTAGCGCCCTTAAGTGGCGCCACTGATTGGAGCAAATAAATAAGATCGCCGTGCCAAACAAAGAAAACAGCTTTGATCACCCTCCGGAGACTGTCCCCGCTGCCTGCGCGCGTTGCGGTGCGTGCTGCCGCTACGCCGGCGAAGTGCGCCTTCAAGCTGACGAAGTCGAGACGATAGCCCGCTTCCTGAACATGCCGGTTTGCGATTTTACCGCAGCTTTTACCAGCTTGCGCCCAGATCGTTCCGGATTGATCCTTAACGAGTCGGAAGACGGCGCCTGCATTTTTTTAAAAGAAAATCTCTGCCGCATCCAATCGGCAAAGCCACGCCAGTGCCGCGATTTTCCATTCCGATGGCAGATCCCCGGCTTTGAATCTATTTGCCGCGCGCAGCGACTGGTAACATCCACCCACTCGGTTCAAATCGTTCCGTAACCCGGTCAATGCCAGCTGATAGATTGGCCGGTAAAGTCGCAGGGTGAATGTAACTTCCCGAGCTTTTTGAGGGATTGGGAAAAATAAGGCAAAACCGGCTGACACTGCCTCGGCGGTACTAGCTTGACGGAACGCCGCACGATTCGTCCCGGTGCAGAGGTCGCACGCCGCGAGCGGCATGATCCGCAAGTCAACCGCATTCTTTCTTCAGCATCAACATGATTGCCTCTGCCACCTCTTCAGGCCGGAGGCCGGTGGTGTTTACGCGGTCGCGAATTGACTCGTAGAGGGGGCGGCGCTGATCCAGCAATTTTTTTATGCGTCCGAGCTTATCCCCGTTTTCCAGGAGAGGCCGCTCTGATGAGGCGGAAACACGGCGCATAATATCAGTTTCCGAAGCCATGAGGCAGATCACCCTGCCCGCACGGCTGAAATCGTTAATATTTTCCGGGTTGAGAACGACGCCCCCGCCGGCCGCGATGACCTGGTTGCGGCCGGCGGAAAGTTCTTTAACTAGGTTTCTTTCAAGCTGCCGGAAATAAGGCTCGCCTTCTTCTGCAAAAATACGGCTGATGGCCTTCCCTGCCCTTTCCTCGATTATGCCATCCATGTCTATGAAAGTTTTTTTCAGGCGCATGGCCAGAATCCTGCCGACCGTTGTTTTGCCGGTCCCCATAAATCCTGCCAGAATTATATTAATATCGCTCATATTAAAGCACCGGGCGCCCTGGCCGCGGTCTGCGAAAGGTTTCAGGGTGCGCCGGCCAGCGGCCGGGAGGCCATCCACTGGAGATACACCGCCCACCAGTCGCATCCGCCCAGGATCCAGATTACGGCAGACAGGGCAAGGTACGGCCCGAACGGAATTTTGCTGCTCATGCTTTTGTTGCCGGTTATGACCATTGCAACGCCGGCGGCAGCGCCGGTGAGCGAAGACACCATGATGATGAAAACCACCGCCTGCCACCCCAGGAATGCACCCATCGCGGCCAGGAGTTTTACGTCGCCCATGCCCATGGCCTCCTTCTTGAAAGCCAGTCGGCCGAGTTCCCCGACTATCCAGAGCGACATGCCGCCTGCTATCATGCCGATAAATGCCGCCCTGAAACCCTCAAAATGCGTACCGGCGCCGTGCAGCGAAGGTAAAAAAGCGCTGAGAACGAGACCAGCAAATATTCCCCCAACCGTGACCTGGTCGGGAATTATCATGTGATCAAAGTCAACAAAGGTTCCGATTATTAGACCGGTGATGACAATAAAAAACACGATGGTCCGGACATCAATCCCGTAACGCATAAAAACCGCCAGGAACAGAAGCCCCGTAAGCAGTTCGACCAGAAAGTAGCGCTTTGATATCGTTCCGCCGCAAGCCCGGCACCTGCCGCGGAGCAAAATAATGCTCAAGATGGGGATGTTGTCAAACCAGGCAATCATGTTCCCGCAGCGCGGGCAATTTGATCGGGGAAAAACAATGGAGCGCGCATATGGGATGCGGTAGATGCAGACATTTGCGAAGCTGCCGATGCAGAGTCCCAGGATAAAAACAAAAACGCAATAAATTGCCGTCAATGGCATGCTGATTTGAGGTTCAATCATCGCGATACATCCAGGTCAGTATTTTCCAAGCCGCTTCGCCAGGTCCACAATCATCCTGAAATCCTCCAGACTGACGCTCGACGGGACGGAGTGGTCTGATGAAAATATATACCCGCCGTTTTCTTTCATGACCGGGAGGACGCGCTCCATCTCGGCGCTTATCCGGTCGGGATGATCCCAGAGCACCGCGTTAATCCCGCCGTGGAGAACCAGGTCGCGCCCGTAGGTCTTCTTGAGATGGACCGGGTTCATCCCAGCCTTGACTTCAAGCGGATTCAAGGCGTCGAGCCCGATGCTTATCAGTTCCGGCACGAAAGGATTGACGTCGCCGCACGAATGGAGATGGGCCTTGACGCCTTTTGAATGTGCCCAGTCAATGGCCCGTTTGTGAAACGGCTTGACGAGTTCGCGATACATGTCCAGCGAGAAAAACTGGGTCCCCTTGTATCCCATGTCGTCCGGCCAGTGGATACAATCAAAGCGGTACCCCGCCTCCCAGACCATGTCCAGGATCGCCAGCTGCGTTTCAAGCTCATGCGAAAACATGTCCCGGCACCAGTCGGGATCCTCGATCAGGGCATAGAGCAGGCGCTCGGTGCCCACAATCCAGGAATGGGTAATGTCAAATCCGAACCAGAGACAGGCCTGGATCCAATGACCGTTTTTAACCCACAGCGGATAGTTTTCTTCAAGGTCCTTCCAGTCAACACGATCCCTCGACGGCATCATCCTGGCCCTGGCCTTTTCCCAGCTCGCCCGGTCCACGATCGTGAAATCTAAAAACTCCGGCGTTGAGGCGGCATGCTTCCAGTTCTTGAGCGTAACCCCCCACCCGGTAGTTTTTATTACATACTCATCCGTTTCCTCCAGGATTTTGGCTTCAAAACGGGGCGAATTGTCAATGTGGATATATTCAACTTTATCCAACCCGAAGTAATCAGCGTAATTCACGTCCGCGGGCAGGCCTTCCTTCCGCCATCTTTCAATAGTTGCGCCCCAGGGACTGTCGACAACCGGGATGCGGTCAGCCTCACGGTGCGCGTACATACTTGCGAATCTCTCTTTCGAAGTCATTTCTGTCATACGTATTCCAAAGCAATAAAGAATCCAGATGGACCTTGATTTTTATACCCGTTTGCTTTTTCCGTAAACAGCCTTCTCTAATTCCCTGATCATCGTGTCGACCGGAGCCTTTCTCCCTGTCCAGATCGAAAGCGAAGCCGCCCCCTGGAAGGCAAGCATGTCCAGCCCGTTTGCCACCCGGCAACCTTTCCCGGAGGCGATTTTCATCAAGGCGGTCCTTGGGAACATATAAATGAGATCGTAAAGCATCTGGCGGCCGTCAAAGGCCCTTGAATCAAGCAAAGGGATGTCGCCGCGATGCATGCCGACGGGGGTAGCCTGGATCACCAGGCGCGATTCACGCGCCGCCGAATTCAAGGCTTCACGCCCGGCCGGAACGATATCCACTTCGGCCCCCACGGCTGAAGCGGCGATGTCGGCTTTCAGCTTTTTTGCCCGGGTCATTTCTGTGTCCGCCAGAAATATTTTTTTTGCGCCCGCGCCCGCGCAGGCCAGGCCGACCGCCCGCCCCGCCCCGCCGCACCCCAGCAGGCAAACGGAAAGATCCTTGGGCGTACAGTGGAAGACTTTTTTTATTGCCGAAATGAACCCAAAACCGTCGGTGCTGAATCCTCTCATGCCACGGGGGCCGAACTTTACCGTATTGACCGACCCGAGCACCATTGCGTCCGGGTCCATATCCTTCAAACCGCGAAAGGCTACCTCCTTGAGAGGCACGGTCAGGTTTACGCCTGCAAAGCCCAATTCCGCCATCATGCCGAGCGTGGCCATGAGTTTTTCCGGGGGAACATCAAACGCGAGGTAGAGAGCGTCAAGCCCCAGGCGCTTGATGGCGGCATTCTGCATGCGCGGAGAAAGCGAATGCGCAACCGGGTGGCCGAGGACAGCGTAGAGTTTGGTGGAAGGATTGATCATGATTTTATTAGAGATCAGATGTCAGAGGTCAGAGATCAGAAATTTTGAGGGTCGAGAGATCATTGATCCCAGCATACTGCAGTCATTTCCTTGTGTTCTTGATTGCAAATATAATTACAATCCCGCGCAAAATCCAGCGAGGTATCTGTTTCACTGTTTTCGCCATCGCAATCAGTAAGTTTGCTAATAAAATGCGCTTCGTATCTGCGTTTTGCCCATGCTTCCCTAAGATTCATGCAAACGGACCTGGAGGAACGACGAATCTGGCTAATGAGCGCATAGCGTTCTTCAGAAGGGAATGTTTTACTTAGCGAAAATATTCTCATGGCCAAAGCATAAGCCTTCTTATAAACAGTTAAATCCTCGGCTGTTTTCAGCTCCATCTTATTTCACTCCGATTTCTATCCTCTTACTCCGACATCTGACCTCTGATCTCTACTTCCGCGCTACACTCGACATCAGATGCCGATTGACGCATCCCAGGTAGGCCGCCGCGCTGGCCTGGACTATGTCGGTGCTGGCCGCCTTGCCGCTGATGATGTCGGGGCCGAAGGCCACCCTCACGCTGGCCTCCCCCTGGGCATCCTTTCCGACTGTCACGGCCTGGATTGCGTAATCCACCAGCTTGCCCTTGACGCCTGCGATGCGGTCTATCGTCTTGAGGGTGGCATCCACGGGCCCGTCGCCGCAGGCTGCGTCCTGGATCATCTCCTGTCCTTTTTTGAGGCGCACGGTGGCAGTAGGGACGGTTTTGGTTCCGGTGCTTACGTGCAGGTAATCAAGGACATAGAGGCCGCAGCCTTCCTCCATCTCGTCGCGGGCAATGGCGGTGAGATCGTCGTCATATATTGATTTTTTCTTGTCTGCCAGCTCGATAAAACGCTTGTAGGCGCGCTCAAGTTCGGGCGGGCTCAATTTAAACCCCATGCGGGCAAGCCTTTCCCGGAATGCGTGCCTGCCGGAATGTTTGCCCAGTATCAGCTCCGATCCGTCGATGCCAACATCCTGCGGACGCATGATTTCATAAGTGGTCCGTTCCTTCAGGATCCCGTCCTGGTGAATGCCGGCCTCATGCGCAAACGCATTGGCGCCGACGATCGCCTTGTTGCGCTGGACAACCATCCCCGTCAGGCGACTTACGAGGCGGCTGGCCCGGGATAGCTCCCGGGTGACGATGGCGGTTTCCAGGCCGAAGGAATCCCTGCGGGTCAGAAGCGCCATGGCTATTTCTTCCAGGGCGCAATTGCCCGCGCGCTCACCGATGCCGTTTATGGTGCACTCAACACCCCGCGCTCCATTTTTCAAGGCGGCAAGCGAGTTGGCAACCGCCAGGCCGAGGTCATTGTGGCAATGTACATTTATGACAGCACTGGAAATATTCGGAACCCTGTCGTAAAGCGAAGCAATCAGAGCGCCGAACTCGTGCGGCACGGCATAGCCCACCGTATCCGGGATATTGACCGTTGAGGCACCGGCGTCTATGGCGGCGCGAACAACCTCCGCCAGGAAATCGGCTTCAGTCCGCGTGGCGTCCTCGGGGCTGAACTCGACGTCCGCGCAATGCTTGCGCGCGAAGGCAATGGCATCCACGGCCTGTTTCAAAATTTCATGTTTTTCCTTTTTCAGCTTGAAGCGGCGATGTATCGGAGAGGTCGCCAGGAAAACGTGGATCCTTCCGCGCCGGCCTGCCGGGGCAACGGCTTCGGCGCACCGCAGGATGTCCTTTTCCAGGCACCGCGCCAGGCCGGCCACACGGGGCCCCTTGACAGTTTCGGCAATGGCCTTT
>JBAYWJ010000151.1:0-8663 GCA_041674125.1 Kiritimatiellia bacterium | reverse complement strand
TGATGCGGCGCAAGTCGCGGAATGGCTTGGGGCGTTGCGCGAATATCGCTGGAACTCATACCGTGCGTATGCCGGATATGGGACAGGTCCGGGATGGTTGGAGACAGGGATGTTGTTGGCCAGGGCAGGGAAGGGAGCTGCCAACAGGGTGGGCGCATACCGGTCAAGGATTGAGGGGTATGTCCGGCAAGGCGTTCCGGAGCCCGGGTGGAGCCGGACGAAAGGATTGCTGGCGATCGGCTCGGCGGCATTTTTACAAGGAATCAAGCGGAGGAGCGTGCCGTTGAGCCGGGAGATGGCGGGAAAGCAAACATACCGGTGCCTAGCACGCATGGAAGATGTGATTAACAAGGTGGAAGAGGAAAAGGGGGAGGGATGGGAAGTATTTCGAGACCGGCATGGCGACTGGGGGCGCGATCTTGTTCTGTGGCTGGCGCGGCGGACGACCGGTATGACGCTTGCTCAGATAGGCGGGCATGCCGGCGGGCTTGATTACGCGGCAGTCGGGATGTCGCTCAGGTATTTTGAAGCTCGTTGCCGGCGCGACAGGGGATTGCTGCGCCTGCGTGAAAAACTGAAAAAAGAATTGCTGGCGTGACGGGTAAATATTATATATTGAGACGCGTCCCCGATCCATCTTTCAGTGTGTGAAAAATAGCGCAAGTTATCCGATGACGGTGGCGTCGCGTTCATGGCTGGCACTGATGACCTGAAAGATCAGATCGGTGCCGCGTTTATTTCTGGTGTTGATGAAGCATATTTATAAAAAGTTGCTGACGCTGCTTGGTGGAGCAACCATCCTGGCTTTGGGCGTATCGTGTGCGAATCTTGATTTGTTTTCGGCGAAACCGGTTGTGCTGTCAGAGGAAGGCAAAACCGGGTACGCAATCGTAATGAACGCGAAGCCAACGCTGACGGAGTCGTTCGCGGCTGAATTTCTGCAGAAGATTCTGAAACGTAAAACGGGCGCGGATTTTCCGATAATGACCGTGGACAAGGTCGGGTCTAGAGGCATTTATATCGGCACGGAGAAGCCGGATGGCCTGAAAGAAGACGAATACGTTTTCCAGACCAGGGGCGAAAATATCTATCTTTACGGGGAGGGGATCCACGGGGCCCACAGCGCTATGCGGGGTTTTATCGAAGACCAGCTGGGCGTGCGCTGGTACGAGAGCGAGGAGGAGCCGACCGTGGAGGTGGAAAATGCGGTGGTGCTTAAGCCTTTCAATAAAAAGGCCGGCTACGCCTTCCCTTACCGGATACTGCTGAACAAATACAAGTGGGGATACTATCAGGGTTGTTACATGCTGCAAAGCGAAACATATTACAGGGATGCGCGGCGGCAAAAACCATACGGAGAAGTTGATGCGCGCCAGGTGTCGAAAATGGTGGTGCCGGCCTTTATCCATACGGCTTACGGATACGTGCCGCCGGACGAGGAGTATTACATCAAGCAGAAGGGTGAAATGGTCGATTGGATCAGGAAGAAAGACTGGTTCGCGACGAATCCGGAATTTTTCCCGATGGAACAGGGCGGAAAACGAACCTTTAATCCCGATTTCACGGGCCGCGGCAACTTGTGCTGGGGCAATAAACAACTGCGGGAGGTCTACGCTGGCCTTATGGAAGAGCAGATCATGCGCGCCGGGGAAAATATACTGCTGCAGATTGACCTGGGGGACGATGGCGGCAATGGCCCGGTCTGCTTCTGCCCGGAATGCCGGCGGCTGGCCGACCAGTATGGGAATTACGGCGGGGCATTGTTCGATTATGTGATCGAGCTCTCGGAAAAACTTGCTGGGGAGCATCCGAAGGTACGGATCCGGACCGCGGTGCGCGGAAACGGCAAGGGCAAGGATTTCCGGGCGGATTACGGTTTGCCGCGAACACCGGGCGGGAAGAAACTGCCGAACGTGGATTTCTGGCCGACCTACAAGGGGGCGAATAACCATGCTCCGGACAAGGACCCGGAAGCGCAGAGGAATCTGGAGAATTACCGTGAATTGAGTAAGACCGGAGGAATATGGGTGTGGGTTTATCCGCATCTGTTCGGAGGGGATTACACTGTGCCGTTCACGAATTTGAAGAACCAGCAGAGTATTATGCAGGCCATTTATGAGACCGGCGCTGTCAAAGGCCTCATGTTCGAGACATACACCTACATGTGCACGTTCAATCCGCTGGAACGCTATGTTTACGTGCACCTGCTGCGCGATCCTTACCGGGATATCGCGCCACTGGTGAAGGAATTTACCGGTTTTCATTACGGCCAGGCGGCGGAACTGGCGCGGCAATATCTGGAGGAGCTGGAAGATGCGGCATCCAACGGTAAAATGCGGATTGAATATTCCTACAGCATCATCAATTACCAGCAGGAATTCGCGTGGTTGACACTGGAGCGCATATACCGGTGGCAGAAGCTGTTTGACAGGATGCTGGAGCTGGTCGAAGGCAACGCGAAGGAAACCGATCATTTGAAGCTTTTGCGCAATACGCTGGATTTTGTGACGTTGGACCGCTGGCTGGAACTTGCCAGGGCATACCCCGATTATTTCAAGGATTTTGAGGCGGTGGCAAGCCGGCAGCATAAACTGCCGAAATTATACGCCGGTGAAACGAAGGAAAAAATCACCATGATGCGCCTGAATGCGAAATACGGCAGCGATCCGAAACCGTTGCCGGACGAATTCAAAAATATCGACCCGGCGCGCGTGATCCGGCTGAAACCGCCAAGAAACAATGCGGCCGAAAGACTGATGAAAGTGCCAGGCAAAAAACGGATTGTGACGGACCCGGATGCCGCGTTCGGATACGCGTCCACGGTGGACTGGCCGGCCATGCCGTTTATATACGGCCATCATGCCTTTGACGAACCGCAGGATAGTCCGGCCAACGCCCGCGGCCGGATTGCCGATCTCACCCTGATCATTCCGGGCAAATATATGTTGCTGAAAATGGACAGGCCGATCAGGCCCACGGCGCGGTCGCTGCTCTACGTGGGGACTTCCTGGAGCTGCAATACGGGGCACGGATTTTATTTCAACGTCGAACAGCCGGCCTTGCAATACGACGCATGGGTTTCGGTCAAGTTCCCGGAAGGCTACCAGGGGCTACGCGATAAGCACGAGCTGGTGCTCTGCGATCAAATCATTCTTGTAAAGAAAAACCACGCGGAATGAAGCTGATAGCGCAATGGCAGCCGGGTCCAGTCCGCAGCCACAGCCGCCGCAGGATTATTTCGGGTCAAGCCAGTTCAGCGATGACAAATATTTTTCGAGCGCTTCCGCCAGCACGGCGTGGCCTTCCGCGCGGGGGTGCATGTAGTGGATGGCGTATTCCCGCGGATAGCGGCCGGCCGGAATATTTTCGAGCGTGTTGTAATATTCAATGCCGGCTTCCCGGCAGATGTTGACGATCTTGCCGTCCATGGGTCCGAAAACCAGCAGGCGGAAATTATTGCTCAGGCTGAGCGCTTTCAAGTCCTGCATGGCCTGCCGGACGCCGGCCACGTCGGTGCCCGCGGTAATTTCCGGCAGGACCTTGTCCTTGTCGAATTTCCGCCGCTCCCTGAATTCCGGCGGTCCGATGCTGACGCGCAGCCTGGCGCGGTCGAAGAGCAGGCAGTATATAAACGAGATGTCAAGGGAGCGGAAGTCAGTTTCCTGGAGCAGGAAGAAGGGCAGGCCGTAGTCGTTTTCGCACCAGCCCACTATCACAATATCCGGCCGGTAGGCAAGCCCGCGACTGCGCAGGAGCTCGCATTCAAGGCGGGTGTTGTAGCCCGGCACGGCAAAATTAAGGACCTCATAAGTTACGCCGTCCTGCCGGCCGTTCAGGCTTTTCTCGAGCACTCGCAGGTAATTCCCGTCCTGGTCGATGTCCCAGCCGAACATGCCGGAATCGCCCAGGCCGAGGATGCGCACGCTGTCCGGGAGGCGCTCGAGCTGATACTCCCTTGAGGAGCGCATGCCGGCGCTGTTGGTCCTGAGGCGGCGGTGGGCGAAATCCATGTCCAGGTTCGGCTGCAGCTCGTAGACCAGGCGCTTGTTTGCGGAAGGCGCGATGATGCTGCCGAGGGGATGCATCGTGCGCACCGGCAGCTCGCGGCCCTCATCATGCAGCTTTTTCCAGCGTTCAAAAGAATTGGCGGCGCGGTCCTTTGCCATCCAGGCACGGAAAGCAACCTCGGCGGCTCCCAGCGCCAGGGCAAGGCTGAAGCCAAGCAGCAGCAGCCGCGCGGCAAGCAGCCGCCAGGCGCCGGGGCTGTTGCGCGGGCCGTACAGCAGCGCGTACCAGGCGGCAAAACAGGCCAGGCTGATGGCAAGGTTCTCGAGCGGCTTGTCGGCGTAAAAGATAAAAGCCCACGGCCCGCCCTTGATAAGCAGCAGCAGAACAACGCCGGCAAAAGCCATACCTGCCGCGAAAAATGCCCAGGCCGCCGCGCGCAGCACTTTGTTGTGGAAGCATCCGGAAAACATAAGCCGCCCACAATAGCCGCCGGGCGCGCCCGAAACAACACCTTTCGCGCCGCAAAATGGCATCCGCCGGCCCGCACAGGCGCCAAGGCTTTCTTGACACTTTAATTTTGATCGGGCAATCTTCGTGTCATATTTGTTTAACGAAGAGCGGTCTGGCCGGGGCGGAATGTCAGGGCGCGGACGCCTTTTGCGCAAGCCTAAAGCGGGGAAATATTGATGACAAAACATTCAGAAATAAGGCGGGACAATAAACCTGTCAGCAGCCGGACCGGAGCCCAGTATATTGCCGGCGCTCTTCACGCCTATGGCGTAACGCATGTGTTTTTCATGGAAGCCATCCTGAGGGGCACCCTGGTGGAAATGGAAAAACTGGGGATCAGGCGCATATTAACCCATTCGGAGAAGGCGGCCGCCTACATGGCCGACGGCTATGCCCGCGTCAGCCGCAAGCCCGGCCTGTGCATGGCGCAATCAGTGGGGGCGGCGAACCTGGCGGCGGGGCTCCAGGATCCTTTCCTGGGGCATATCCCGGTGATTGCCCTTACGGGCCGCAAAGCGCCGGTGGCGCAGTACCGGAACGCCTACCAGGAAATTCCGCACCTGCCCATGTTTGCCGCGGTGACCAAGTTCAACGCCTCGGTTGAAACGGCAGAGCAGCTGCCTTTCCTTCTGCGCCAGGCTTTCCGCGAGGCCACCACCGGGGCGCCCGGCCCGGTCCACCTGGACATGCCGGGGCACGTGGGCCAGACGGCCGACAGGTTCCAGATGGAAACAGACCCGGTGGTTGAGCAGGATTACGGCAAGTATCCGGCGCACCGGCCTTTTCCTGATCCCGACGATATCGCGGCGGCGATCAAGCTTTTGGCGGAAGCCAAAAAGCCGGTCATCATTGCCGGGGGAGGGGTGGCGGCTTCCGCGGCCGGCCCTGTGGTGCGGAAGCTGGCCGAAAAATTGTCGATCCCGGTTGCAACTTCCATGAGCGGCCGGGGAACAATTCCCGAAAATCATCCCCTCAGCGTGGGGGTTGTTGGTTCCTATGCGCGCGCCACGGCCAACAAGATCGTGGCTGAAGCCGACTGCGTGCTCTTCATCGGCTCGAATACCGGCGACATGGTAACCGATGGCTGGAAGCTGCCCAAGAAAGGCGCGCGCGTAATCCAGATAGACATCAACCCGTGCGAGCTGGGCCGCAACCTGCCGCTTGCAAAAGGGATCATGGCGGATGCCGGGGCGGCGGCCAGGCGCCTGCTGGAAGCGGCGGATGCCAAGCACAAGAAATCCGGCTGGGCTAAATATGCGGCGGGCGTGATGGCGGATTGGCGCAGGGAAGTGGCGGCTCTCAGGAATGCGGCGGGGACGCCGGTCCGGACCGAGAGGCTTTGCAAAGAGATTTCGGATGCTCTCCCGGCCGACGCCATATTGGTGGCCGATACCGGCTATTCCAGCATCTGGACCTGCTCGCTGGTTGATTTAAACCATGCCGGCCAGACCTATATCCGGGCGGCCGGATCGCTGGGCTGGTCCTTTCCGGCCTCGCTCGGCGCCAAGTGTGCCGCGCCGGAAAGGCCGGTGTTCTGCTTAACCGGCGACGGCGGATTTTTCTACCACCTTTGCGAACTGGAGACGGCCGCGCGCAGGGGCATCAACACCATAACCGTGGTCAACAACAATGGCTGCATGAGCCAGTGCGCGGTCGGCGTTGGCAAGGCCTACGGGAACAACCCGGGCAACCGGGACGAAATGTTCCGGTACCGCAGGACGGATTTTGCCGCCATCGCCAGAGACTTCGGCTGCCTCGGCATCCGGGTTGAAAAACCCGAGGAGCTCAAGAAAGCGTTTCAAGAGGCGCTGAAGGCCGAAAGGCCCGTGCTGGTGGACGTGGTGACGGATGAAAACAGCAAGCCTCACTTTGAGCCTTCATATTAAACAATATTGTCACCTGATTGAAGGAGGCTTTTTATATGATAGTATATGTCAATGGCAGTTATGTCGAGGAGGCGGAGGCCAAGATATCGGTCTATGACCATGGCTTCCTCTATGGCGACGGGGTCTTTGAAGGCATCAAGGCGTACAACGGGCGCATTTTCGCCCTGGACGAGCACGTCGACCGCTTCTTTGAGTCCGCGCAGTCGATCCAGCTTGAATTGCCGCTCAGCCGCGACGGCATGAAAAAGGCGATCATCGAGACCGTCCGGCGCAATAAATTGAAGGATGCCTACATCCGCCCGGTGGCGAGCCGCGGAAAAGGATCGCTGGGGCTTGACCCTAAAAACTGCGCCGGGGCGACCGTGGTCATTATCGTTGATGCCGAAACCCGCCATCCCGAGGACAAGGGCGGAAAATCATCGGGGCGCAAGGGCATAAAGGTCATCACCAGCGCCATCCGGCGCAACGGTCCGGACGTCCTCAGCCCGCGCATCAAGTCCACCAATTACCTTAACAACATCCTGGCCAAATTGCAGGCCAATGCCGTGGGCGCGCAGGATGCCATCTTCCTGAATGCCCAGGGTCAGGTCTGTGAGCTGACCGGCGACAACATTTTTATTGTTAAGCGCAACCTCGTCTTAACGCCGCCCATCAGCAGCGGGATCCTGGATGGCGTGACGCGGCGGGCCATTTTGCGGGTGGCCGGCGAAGAAGGTCTGACCGCGTTGGAAGAGCCGTTGACTTTGCACGATTTATACACCTGCGACGAGTGCTTCTGCACCGCCACGCGCATCGAGCTGGCGCCGATCACATGGATTGACGGCCGGCGCATCGGGAACGGCGAACCCGGCCCTGTGACGGCCCGGCTCGCCAAGGCCTTCCTGGCTTTGGCCGGAAGGGAAGGCGCGCCGGTTTACAATAATTGATCCGCACCTGGCCGGGAGGAAGCATGGCCGCCAAACACAATACCGCCGGAAAAAAAGCCCAGACCGTCCTTGGCCCCGTGAGCCGGGACGAGCTCGGCATAACCCTGCCGCACGAGCACCTCCTGATTGACGCGGAAATCCTTTTTGCCGAGCCCGCGGAAGCTGAGCTGAAAAAACGGGCTTATGAGCCGGTAAGCATCAGGAACATCAGCTGGATTTTATACAACCAGTACAATAACCTGGACAACGTGCGGTTGCTGGACGAGCAGGCGGCGATTGAGGAGGCGCTGTATTTCAAGCAGGCCGGCGGCAGCACGATCGTTGACGTCACCACCGCCGGCCTGGCGCGCAACCTTGCGGCACAAAGGCGCATCGCCCGCGCCACGGGACTCAATGTCATTGCCGGGGCGGGCTATTATGTACTGCGCGGCGAAAATTCACGCGCGCTCGACCGCAAAAGCGAAGAAGAACTCGCCGGAGAAATCGTCCGCGACATCATGGCCGGCGAAGGGCAGTCTGGCATCCGCGCCGGGATCATCGGCGAGATCGGCTGCTCCTGGCCGCTGCTGGACAGGGAAATGAAGTCGCTGCGCGCCTGCGCGCGCGCGCAAAAAGAAACCGGGGCGCCCATTACCATTCATCCCGGGCGGCACGAAAAGTCGCCGATGGCCATCATCAGGTTTCTCGATCGCGCCGGGGCGGACATCAGCCGCGTCGTCATGGGGCACATGGACCGGACCGGATTTTTGCCGGCCACGATCCGGGAAATTGCTCGCACCGGCTGCTATGTTGAATATGACATTTTCGGCGGCAATCCGTTTTACCCCCTGCGCTTCGGCGTTTTCGACCGGCCATGCGACCGGGAGAGGATTGAGCAGATCATGCGGCTGATAGACTGGGGGCATTTGAAGCAGGTTCTCGTATCCCAGGACACCTGCCTCAAGTCGAAGCTTGTCCGCTACGGCGGCCAGGGCTACGCGCACATCCTGCAAAACATACTGCCGCAAATGCTGGCGCGGGGCATGACGAAGGCCCAGATCAGGACCATCATGGTGGAAAACCCGGCCCGCATGCTCTGCTTTGCATAGCTTGTGCCCGGTTTATTGGAAAAATGGAGCCGGCCTGACCACAGGCCGGCCGGAGCGCCTGCCTGCATCGCTATGCGAAGCATTGCGGGCAGGGGGTGATGTCAGCCCGGTTCCATTTGTGTTGCGGAGATGGCCCGCCTTCGAAAAGCCTGGAAGTCCTTACAGGACGGTTCCGTCCCAGGTATCCACTTTCTGCTTTTTGATTTCGGCCTCGTCGAACCAGCGCGAGGTTACGGCCTTGGTCT
>JBAYWJ010000150.1:0-8716 GCA_041674125.1 Kiritimatiellia bacterium | reverse complement strand
TTTCGCTTTGAACGCCCGGTGCCAACCTGCGTGCATCTCGTTTTTTCATGCCCAAAGACTACATCAAGATGCGCCTGTTGTCACTAAAATATTGTAATATATTTAATTGCCGGATTAATAATACAGTTGGCAAGTGTACATAAAATAATTATAAAGTATTTGCCAGAGAGCCATCGAGCTTCAGCGCGGAAGCATTCTGGTCAGCCTCCGATAGCAGTGCCGCAATCGCTGTGCGCCTCAGAACCCACCGATGGAGCTGCGTGCTCGCCTGACAACAGGCCAAAGCGCCGTTGTCAGCCTGCGCCCGCGCTCATCCGGCCCGTTGTGGCATCAGACAAGACTGATACTATGCAGGACGATACTATCAACGATGAATTGATTGGTTGCTGCGGTGCGTATTGCAGAACCTGCATGTCCACCGAGGAGAGTTCGTGCAGGGGCTGCCGGATCGGCTATGCCGACAGAACGCGTTCGGCACATCGGTCTCGCTGCAAGATCAAGAGGTGCTGCCTCATGGATCACGACCTTCCCACATGCATGCATTGCGCCGAGTTCGCGACGTGTCCTCTTCTTAACAATTTCTATGCCAGATTCAAGGGGCGTGCACTGATCAAAGCCGCCGCTCTCTTCATCCGAAAACACGGCTACCGGAGATTTTGCGCAGAAGCGAGAGACTGGGTGTCATCACGAGGGCCTCTGCCGGACAAATGACAGAACAGTTGCCACAACCAGGCGTCCCAGCCTATCGTCCGGCAACCGCCTGACTCAGGCTGAACGCCACCGTTAGATGGAGATTTTCCCATGAGTATAAGTGCAAATACGAAATGCGGTCCTCCTCCTGTTGGGATGGCCGTCTGGCTTCTCGATGGAGGACAGCTGATAGACCGTATAGAGTGGATCATCGAGAATGGATTCGAAGGAGTGTCCTTTCTTCAAAATGCCATCGATATTGACAGGCATGAGCGGAGGGATGCGGCCGCGGCAATTTCCTCGGCGCAATTATATGTAACCTATCATGGCAACGTGCATCACAAATTGAAGGAATCAGGCGGGCTGGATACAGATTTTACCGGTCGCATGATGGATGACGTTATTTGGTGGCATGAACATACCAATGGTGTCTCTTCATGCTGTTCGGATCCCATCAATTTATCCAAAGAAAACGGAATGACCGCTTTTGATTTTGATCTTAACAAGACACATATGGATTCAATGGCCGGAAGGTTGAATAAATATGGAATACGTGTTGGAATAGAGAATAGTTTTGGTGGAAAAAATAAATTTTGCACGCTCAAGGATATGGCTCATATGAAGGAAATGTGTTCCGGCTATCACATCGGAATGCTTCTGGATGCTGCTCACGCTAATATTCACGTGCGAAACGATGGGATAGAACATGAGGGAAATATGGCCGCCTATGTCGGCAAGTTGCCGCTTGAAGTGCTGGAGGTTCATTTCAGCGACAACTTTGGCACGCAAGATGAGCACAAACAACTTGGATATGGGAATGTGAATTTGCATGAACTGTTTGGGGCGCTGAAAAGCAATGGTTTTGCCGGGAAGTTCACGATTGAAATTTGCGTCGATATATTGTCGGGCAAATACGGCTCAAATATTTTTGATTCAAGGCAAACGGACAAGCTGCTTATATCTCGAGACAAAATCCGGACAGCATGGTCTGCCTTGAAGTAAGCGGCATAAGCTGAACCATCGAGCTATCAGGGGCGCGCCTCAATAAATCAGAAATGATTCCTGCGGCCGCGATTTAGTCACGGTCAACTTGCTCAGGCGGGCCAAATATTTGAGCCCTGCAATAACCAGGGCCAATATTGGCATGGAGCATGGCGGCGCGCGGCGGGGCTGGCAGAGCAAGGCGTCTTTTTTTTAAAAAACAGGATTTCACACTGACCGATTCCTCATCAACGCTTGACATGCTTTGCAGGCCAGCTTACCATTTCAGATAAGCGGAAACATTTAACCATATCGGGCTTCCATGGAAGATACCGCAACATACAGCCGGATCGGAAGAATCGGCTTCTGGCTTGCCCTAGCTCCCTGGATCATATCATTTCTTTCAATTGCCTGTTCGGTTGCCCGGGTCCCGGGCTTTGGGTGAGGGTCCTCCATCGGATTCCTGGCAGGAACCCTCTCCATTGTCGCCGTCCCGCTTGCCATTGTGCTCAGCGCCATCGGCCTTTTCAGGGACCGGAAAAAAGGATACGCAATTGCGGGCCTTATAATCGGCGTATTGACCTGCTGCCTTTGGTTTTTGCTGCCAATCCTGCTTTGAGCTGAAATTTTACTTCAACTTGTCTATTGCGCCAGGCCGGAATCCTCTCCCGCGCTTGACATTCGATCCCGCCAGGACTAAATATTCGCGCTGGCCGTTTTTTTAAATAATATGACAAGGCGGGAAAAAAACCGTGAATTTGTCATCGCGGGAACCATGATCACACTTTATTAAGTGTGATCATGCCGTGCGGACAATGAGCGCCGCTGTTTTGCTTCAACAAAACCGGCCATCATGGCGAAAAACCTGAATGCGTTCCGAAATACACAATGCAATAATTGCTGATTCTTCAGATCAAAGGCGTTATCAATGAAAATCGAAAACGGGCTCTTTCCAAACATGGTCCTGTGCAGGGGCTCCAAAAGCTCAGGTTCACATAAATTCAGCGGAGCCTGCCGTGACAGCGGGGCCCTTCGCCTGTGGATACTCGCGCCCTCCAACAAAATAATCCCGGGATTTGACGGCATCACTTGCGGCAAGGCGGCCGGGGACCGGTTCAGCGGAAGTTTTTCCGGACTGCCCGCCGGCGGGCCATACACGATACGCCTGAAGGCCGGCAATGAAGAAGTGACGGTCAAAAACGTGCTGGTCGGCGACGTGTGGCTCCTGGCCGGGCAATCCAACATGCAAGGCTACGGTAACCTGGAGGATGCCTATCCTTCCCCGGATGACAACGTGCGCGTGTACTACATGAACGACCGCTGGGGCCGGGCGCAGGAGCCCGTCTGCCTGCCGCACATTGCCAATGCCGGCGTTCACGCCCGGTTGCGTGGTTTGCCGAAAGACCCGGGCTGGAAGGACCCGCTGGGAAAAGGCACCGGGCCCGGCGTGGCGTTCGCCGATATTTTATTCAAAAAAACCTCAATCCCCCAGGGATTGATCATGTGCGCCCATGGCGGGACAGGCATGGGGCAGTGGTCGCCCGGCTTGAAAAATCGCGGCGACGATTCGCTTTACGGCGCCGCCCTGAACCGCGCCAGGCGCAACGGGGGCAGGATCAGAGGCATAGTCTGGTACCAGGGCTGCAACGACACCGGCCGGGAAAGCTCGAAGGCCTTCGAACGCGCCATGAAGCATTTTATAGCTTCATTCCGGCGTGACCTGCATTCACCCTCGTTGCCGTTCATCCAGGCCCAGCTCTGCCGGTGCACGGGATTGCCCGACGCGGCAAACGAAGGCTGGAGCGCCGTCCGCGAAATCCAGCGGCTCCTGCCCCGGCGCCTGGAAAACGTCATGACCATCCCCACCATCGACCTGGAGCTGGATGACACGATCCACCTGAGCGGAAAGTCGCAGAACATCCTGGGGCGGCGTTTTGCGGAGGCCGCTTATTCCATACTGAACGGGAAAAACGCCCAACCGCCCCAGATCGAACCCGATGCGATCAAAATCAAGGAGGTCCCGCGCAAGGGCGAAAAGCAGCTGATCGTGTCGTTTAAGAATGTCGCCGGCAAACTAGCTGCCGGGAGCAGGCCCGCGGGCTTTGCGTTTAACCGCTCAACATCGGACCTGAGCTTCCGCACCGAGCTTAAGGGCAACCAGGTTATTCTCCACCTTGCCCAAAACGTCAATGTTGAAAGCATAGCCTACGGATACGGCGCCAACCCTTATTGCAACATAATTGATGAAGGCGGCCGGTCGCTGCCGGCGTTTGCATTCCGGAATGTCAGAAAATGAGGAGAACAAGGTGCGGCCCAACACGCACCAGACCAGGAGGAATATATCACCATGACTTCAACCCGCGCGCCAGAGAGAGTAATAATCCCTTTTTTCCCCTCCGGCAAAAGGATGGCCGTTACGACAAGCTTCGATGACGGGGTTGTCCAGGACCGCCGCGTCGTGAAGGCTTTCAACGAATGGGGCCTGAAAGGGACATTCAACTTGAATTCCGGGACCCTGCTGCGGAACGGCCGGCCGGCGGAAGGATCCTCGGGCCGCTTAGACGCCTGCGAGGTTGCCGACCTTTACCGGGGGCACGAGGTTGCGGTCCACACGGTAACCCACCCGAGCTTGACCCTGCTCGACGCAGCCCAGATCGTCCGGGAAGTGATAAATGACCGCCATGCCCTCGAAGACCTTGTCGGTTACCCGGTCCGGGGCATGGCGTATCCCAACGGGGCGCATGACGAAAGAGTGATAAACATCCTGCGCCAGACGGGGATCGTGTATGCCAGGACGGTTGAAAACAGCCCGCGCTGTTTCCCGCCACTTGAGCCGCTCGATTGGACCTCCACGGCGCACATGCTCTCCAAAAACCCCTGCCCCGTAAACGAACTCTTCGAAAAATACTATGCCAACAAGGGCTGCCCGAGCGTGTTTTACATCTGGGGCCACACCTATGAGTTCGACCGCCCGGGCGCGGACTGGTCGGACCTGGAGCGCATCTTCAAGCCGATCGCCGGCAGGCCGGAAGTCTGGTACTGCACCAACATCGAGCTGTTTGAATATGAAGCGGCCAGGACCCGTATCGTCATTGCCGCAAACCTGAGGAGCGCTTACAACCCGAGCGCGGTCACGGTCAGCCTCAAAGCGGACGGCAAGCTCATCGAAGTCCCCGCCGGCCAGACCGTCCGGCTGGATAATATCCAAGGCGGGCTTATGCCCGCAACCCAAAGCCAATAAAATTAACAGAAGGCAACAAAGTTAACGAAGAAAAAATCCTTTTCTTCCAAAACTTTGTTTTCTTTGTTTGCTTCTGTAAAATATTTTTTCTTGTTTTTCTCAGCAGTTCTTCAGGTTTTAGATGCTAACCTTGAAAAGCAAATGGATAACACGTTGCACATAACCAGCGGCGACTGCGCGGGGAAAAGCCTGGCAAAGGCCGGGCTGCCGGGAGAAGTTTTTGTCTGGCACGACATACTCTACGACGGCCACCGCCAGCCCGGATGGCCGGACGATGACGTCCTCCATGCCAGGGCACAATTTCTTTCGCAGGCAACCGCAGGAGGCCTGAAAGCCGGGCCCGTATTTGAAACCCTGAAAAGCCAGTACCGGCGCCTGGCGGAAGCCGCCACACAAAACCATATCGTCCTCTGGTTTGACGCCTGCCTCTTCGACCAGGCCATGCTCGCCCACATCCTGGCCTGCCTGGAGTTCAAGGGCGCGACAGACACTGAGCTTTTATGCGTTGATTCATTCCCAGGCATCAGCCCTTTCCACGGCCTCGGGCAGCTTAAGCCAAGCCAGCTGTCTTCGCTGTACGACCGGAAGAAACCGGTTGGCAACGCGCAATTCATATTCGCGACAAAGGCGAACAGGGCCTTTGCCACCAAGGACCTGGCCATGCTCTCAAAATTGTCACGCCTGTCCGGAGCGCCCCTGCCATGGATGCCTGCCGCCGCCGCGCGCTGGCTCAATGAACAGCCGGACCCGGCCACCGGGCTCGGGAAACTCGAGCGCCTGGCGCTGGAGGCGATCCGGGCCGGGCACAAAACCCCGCGCGCTATTTTCAAGGCCGTGTCCAAAGCCGACACACCCCCGCAGTTCTGGGGCGACACGACCCTCTGGGCCAAAATCAACGCCCTGGCTGACCGCGACCCGCCCATGGCGCGGATAGAAGGGCCGGCAAAAAGATTGCCGCAATGGGAAAGCGCGCTGGATTTGGACAGCTTCAGGATACATTGAAATTTTTCATGCCATCAGGTAACATGCGGATCGCGCGGCATAAAGCATGTTATCCGCAACACACGGGTCGGGCCACAACAACAAGGAGCGTAATGAATATCGCCAAAAGCCACATCATCCTGGCATTTTTACTTATCACTGCAAGCGTTGAATCCCGGGCCATGACGCAGGTCGGCAAGGCCGGCGACTGGGCCAACACTATCGCGGCGGCGGGCTTGAACGGCGCCCTTTACACGGTCGAGGCTGGCGGCGCCCTCTACGCGACCGATCCGGCCAAGGGGACCTGGAAGCAGGTCGGCCAGCCCGATTTCGCCGGCACTAAATTTCTCCTGCCTTTCGGGGACCAGCTGCTCTGCATCGAAAAAAGCGGCTCGCTCTACCTGGTCAATCCCGGGGATGGCTCCCGGCGCCAATCGGGCAAGGCCGGCGACTGGGCCAATACCATCGCGGCCGCCGTCATGGAAGGAGTGCTTTACACGGTCGAGGCGGGCGGCGCCCTCTACGCGACCGCGCCGGCCGAGGGAACATGGAAGCAGGTTGGCAAGCCCGATTTCGCCAACACGCTCTTTCTGCTTGGGCTCAAAGACTCCCTGGCTTCCATCGAGAAAGACGGCACGCTCTACCTGATAAATCCTTCCGACGGCTCATGGCGCCGCTCCGGCAAGGAAGGCGAGTGGCAGGGCGCTGCCGCCGCGAGCGCGTGCGGCGGTAAGATTTACGCCACTGCGTCCGATGGCGCCCTCTATGTCGCCGCGGCTGAACCCGGCGCCAGGCAAATGGCGGAAAGCGCAAAACACCCCGGCATAATCCACCTGGCGGCCGTTGGGAACCAGCTGTACGCCATCTCAAACAAGGGCAATCTTTATGCCGCACTGTCCGGGCCGCCCCAGGCGAGGCCTGAAGCGCAAAAAAGCGCGGCGGCAAAGCAGCCGGCCGAGGACAGCAACCCGGCCCTGGCCGGCGCCTTGACTTTCAAATTCATGGGCAAGTGGAAGGGCGACACCGCCGAGCTGGAAAGGGATCCCGAATTCCAGAAACACAAGGCGGCCGACCCCGCGGCGGTCAAAATGCTGACGGACACCATGAACGGCATGGCCATGAAAGTCACCCTGGATGGCGTCACCATGACCGTTCTGGACAAAACCGTTGGCCCATATCCTTTCGAGGCCCTTTCGGCTTCCGGCAACACGCTCTGCATTGAAACCAAGGATGGACCCAAAAAAGGCGTTCGCTCGCAGGTCATCTTCCGGGACGACAAACATATCCAGGTCATCGAGGATGGCGGCGCGGGCAGCGCGATGTTTTTCAAAAAAGAGTAGCGCCCCAACCGGGTGCCACGGAATTTTTTGCCATGAACTACCTGAAAATCCTGCAAACGACAACGGTTCTCATTCTGCTTGCGTCAATCGCCGGATGCACGCATCACCGAGGGCTGGCGGTCACGCACAGTCCCAATCCCACCGCTATCCACCAGGCCAAGACCGCCGAGGCGCCTGCCTTCCCATACGTGTGGTATTACAGGACGGAAGTGAGCAATGCCACCGACCGGCCGATCCAGGTCACAAAATTTGAGGGCTGGTTTTACCTGGATGCCAAATGGACCCCGGCAAACATCACGCACCGCACCCTGACGTCAGATGATTTTTCCACCTGGTTCGCCCAGGGCGACAGGATAACGAACGGTTGGATCCAGCCCCGCGGTAAAGCCGTATGCGATCCCAACTGGCATGGAGCAACCTCCCCCGTCCCGCCCAGGTGCAAATGGACATTCGAAGGCATTGATACCAGCGGCAAAGCCTATCACGCTGAAGCCGAGATTAAGTCGATTCCCGTGGAGAAATAATAAACCGTTTTGCCGGCGGCGCCCCGGCGCGGCCGCGCCAGGGCGCGAACACCATGTTCCGCATGCTTAAAAGAAAAAAACCTCTGAAAATCGGCCTGGCCCTCGGCGGCGGCGGGGCACGCGGCCTGGCGCACATCCCGGTCCTGGAAGCCTTGGATGACTGCGGCCTCAGGCCCTCCGTGATTGCAGGCACGAGCATGGGCGCCATCATCGGCGCGCTCTACGCCTCCGGGCTTTCCGGCCGCGAAATCCGGGAGCGCGTCAGCCGGCCCTTCATCAGCAAAAAAGACACCTGGCGCGACATCGTGGCCAGGAAGAGCGACGTGCTCAAGCTGGTTTCGGCCTTTGCGGCCGAATTCCCGCACGGCGGCCTGGTCAGCACCCGGGGATTCATCGCATACCTTTTCAGCGAGATAAAGAAACAAACATTCGAGGAGCTTGAAATCCCCCTCGTGGCGATTGCCGCCGATTTCTGGAGCGCGGAGCAGGTCACGTTTGAGAGGGGCAAGCTTTTTCCGGCCCTGCAGGCCAGCATGGCCGTGCCAGGGGTGTTCGCCCCGGTGCAGGCTGGCGGCCGGGTGCTTGTGGATGGCGGCGTCGTAAACCAGGTGCCCTACGACCTGCTCCTGAAGCGAGCCGACTTCACCATCGCTGTTGACGTAAGCAGCGCGCGCGGCCGTGGCCGGAATGAAATCCCCGGCGCGGTCGAGTCGGTCCTGGAAGCCTTCAACATCATGCAGACCGCGGCGCTGACCGCAAAGATGAAATACAGCAAGCCCGATATATACCTCCGGCCGGATATCCAGGGCGTCAGGATTTTCGATTTCGGTAAACTTGACGAAGTGTTCCGTCAGGCCGCCCCGGCCGCGTCGCGGCTGCGGCGGCAGCTGAAAGAGCTGGCGCTGACAAAATGATCAGGGAGGCTTGCCTGCTTATGAAAAACGATGAGCCGGTAACCG
>JBAYWJ010000149.1:0-8720 GCA_041674125.1 Kiritimatiellia bacterium | reverse complement strand
CGTCAGCCAACTAGAAATGTGCTATACCCCCCCTTCTTGAACACATAAATCGCCCACCCCTGCGTTTCTCGTCCCCACCTCAGATACGCTGTCTTACTCTCACGCACTCGCTTCAGCACGGTCTCCACATCTGGATCATCCCGATGATCACTCGCCCAAGTTTCCGCAGCATACCACTGAAACCCTTCATATCTATCCCAGTCATCCTGGCTGCTTACGAGCGTGTAGAGAGCCTCCAATCCGTGCTCTCGCCCGGCCTCAGCATTCCGGTGATGTGTTCCGAAGTCGCTCTGTTTCACTCCAACCGCTTCCAAATATTCTCTTTCCGGTTCATGCCGCCAGTACGGCTCTCCCACAACGATCCAGCTTTCCGGGGCTGCCATTTTCCGCAGCGCTTTCAGCGTCCCCCGATGCCCGCCAAAAATCCAGCTCGCCCCGATGCAGGCTGCCAGGTCAAAGCTCTCCAGGGTTTCCGGGACATACTTGGCCCCGTCCATCTCCAGGAAATTGAGCCGGGCATCCGGGACACGCTCCTGGTGCTTCTTGCGGGCATCAGCAATGTGGTAGGGAGAGAAATCAACTCCTGTCCCTGCTATTTGCCGGTACCGCTCTGCAAGCCTGATGAGGAACTCGCCCTTGCCGGCGGCGATATCCAGCACGCGCGCGCCGGGTTTCAAGGGCAGAAGCGCGATAAGCTGATCAAGTTTCTCAAGACTCATCGGATTGCAGACAATGTGCTCCCGATGCGTGATGTCAAAGAACTTCCACATGTCCATGGTTAAATCTCCTTTAGTAATATCAGCCGACGAGCCTAAGGCGCGGGTTTCCCGTCGCCTTGAGGCTTTGGTTCGACGGGTGTCTTGCACGTTTCCAATGTCCAGAGCAGAGCCTTCGCTTCGTCCTTGCTGCCGCTCTTCAGGTCTCGGGCCAGTTTCGCTCCAATCTTGTCGAGTGATCCAATAAAGACAATCTCCTTGCCTGATGCGACGAACACCACAACTCCGGAAACTGGATCGGTTGCACGTTTGGTGTTGAGGGTGGCGAGTTGCAGGCTAAGCGTGAGTTCCTTAGCGCACCGCTGGAGTTCGCCCCATGCCAGCAATGCGTTCTCTTTCGCTCGTTTGGATGCCGCATGCTCTGCTGCCAATGGCAAAGCATCCTTAAGTACTCCCTGCAGTTCTGAGTTCGCAATTATCTTGAGCGGCAGAATGTTCTTATCAAAGAACCGTTCATCAACGTAGCCACGGACGACGGCCTTAGCCTCTGGAAACTTACCGTCGTTGCACAACGTGACAAATTGCTGGTAGAAACCCAGACCCGCTGCAGCCTCCCTCTGGGCGCCGGCACCTAGAATGACTGCGGGGTTGATGTCGACCTGTTTGCCTGCGGCTTTGTCAATCTTTGGCGGTTGTGTTGTGCTTGCCAACTCCAGGACCTTCCGGTCATCTATTAGTATTCGTTGGAGTACGCCATCTTCAGTGACCCAGTAATACACCGGATTGATGCCGCCGCCGGTCAGTCGGAACTTAGAACACTTCACTTGCCGCCCACCGCAGGTGATCGTTTCGGGCTGCAGTGTGAACAGGCGGTAGTTCTTCTTGAGGTTCAGTTCCCCTGACTCCAGCCAATACTCAAAGGAGATGGTTGTGCCGGGTGTCCGAGACGCCAGCGTCACAAGCCTCATCATGGCGGACATCGTGATAACGCCACCAGGGAACTCTGAAACTGAATTGAGTAAACCTTTCGAGCTCACCGTCATCGTGCCATCGGCGACCGTTGCTACAAAGCTGGTAAACTCGTCGTTTCCTTCACCTATGCTTTCGATTCGATTCGGCGAGAGGAAGTTGTCCCGGCGGCATGCATGAATCATCTTCAGCGACATCTTCTGGCCCCTGTCCGTCATCTGGTAACTGTCCTGCAGAATGACTGTGTCGGGGGTTACCTCCGTGGTCAGAGTTACTGTACCATGAGTCTCGATTGTCTCCCGGCCTGGCGATCGAGACGAGAAGCTGTATTCCTTGGTGCCCCACGTTTGAAGAGAGGCGAGTGTGAGGTTCAGTGAGCTCCATTCCTCAATGGGGCCGGTCTTTGCTCCATCGTGAATGGCGTCTGCCCTGGCATCTGAAATGCGCAAGGGGCGGGCATGGGTCTCCCGCTCCCTCTTTGTTGCGCTTCTGATATCAACGAGAGATCCATGCACAGAGCACGTCGGCGATGCCCCAACGATACCGAAGGTGTACTCTCCGCCGGCAGGACATTGGACCTTCTTCAGCTCTCGTTTCATGTACTGGGAGAAGGCCTCATGCAGTTCGGCTACGGGAATCTGCTGCCCGTTATCAATCTTGTTCGCGTATGCGTACTGCTGGGTAAAGGCATCAAGTTGCGCCATGTTGTTCACGCAGATGTCTCTTTCTGCAGCCAGAAGTGTCCCCGCGCCGATTGTGAGAAGCAGCCCTACCGTGATATAAGTTCGCCCTTTCATTCTCTTCCTTTCTGGTCGAACGTCAGCCTTCATGCGCTGAGGAAGCCGCGCCCGGCGCGGGTTCCGAAGTCGCATGCGAGGCTTGGTTGGGCCCCGTCATTTCTTCGTGTCATCACTGTCATGATTATTGATTGTCGTTATCCACTTCATGTCGGTTATGACAAGGCTACTTGCCGAAGTCGGGGGAAAGAATCCCCTGCAGCGCAAATGCAATGGCAGCGATGACCAGCGATACGTCGCAAATCAAACTGAGCCGCGCTTCGCGGCGATAGTTTGCATTTGCTGGTTCGCTGCTTTTTCTCTCCTGTTCATCCTGATGAGCCAAACGATTCCACCAATGAGTACTGCGACGCCGATGGGCGACATGAGCAACCCTGCCATTGTTGACCAAAGGGAGACACTGATGTCCGATGCTAGGCGCTCGGACGTTGCAGGTCCCGAATTGTTGAGTGTTCCGAAGGCGCGGAGCATTCCGATGACAGTGCCGAGCACACCCCAGAGCGGGCCGAGTGCCAGCAGCGATCCGACCACAATCAGCGAGATAGGCCCCTTTTTCGATTTCATATCATCCCCTCAGCGAACGGGCCGGATGAGCGCGGGCGCAGACTGACAACGGCGCTTTGGCCTGTTGTCAGGCGAGCACGCAGCTCCATCGGTGGGTTCTGAGGCGCGCAGCGCCGAAGAGCCCAGCCGTGGAGCGAAGCTCAGCCGGGCCATTCCTCGGCGCGTCTGCGCGCCGAGGAACCATTGATTGACAGGCAAATTTGCCCGATGCCGATATCAAGGCGTTTTGCCCTGATAATTCATCCTTGCCCCGGTTCTGCTCGCAAAAACATCACACGTATTCAACCGTTGCCGGCGGCTTCGGCGTCAGATCGTAAAGGCAGCGGTTCACGCCCTTGATTTCAACAATCCTTTTGCAGATACGCTCCAGCTTGCCCCACGGCAGGCGGGTGGCGGTGGCCTCGCGCGCATCCACGCTGTTGATGCAGCGCACCACGATGATCCGGCCGAACTCGCGCTTGTTGTTGCGGATGCCGGTGGCGTAGTCGTTGAGCAGCACCGCCAGGTACTGGAAGGCCCTGGTATCCTTCAACTCTTCCTCCACGATCTCCGTGGCGGCGCGAACCAGCTCCAGCTTCTCTTCGGTTACTTCCCCCACAATGCGCGTGGCCAGGGCCGGGCCGGGGAAAGGAATGCGCTTGGTGATTTCCGCCGGCAGGCCGAGCGCGCGGCAACGGCGCGCACGCCGTCCTTGCGCAGGGTTTTCAGGGGCTCGAGCACCTGGTAGCCGTAGGCCTTCTGGGGATCTATGCCGAGCTGCTCCAGAATGTTGTGCTGGCGCTTTATGCCGGCCACGGTTTCCTCGATGTCGGTCAGGATCGTGCCGTGGATCAGGAACTTTGCGCCGGTCTTGCGGACATATGCGCCGAACACCTTCTTGTAAAAGGTGTCCGTGATGGCCTGCCTTTTCTTCTCGGGGTCGGTCACGCCCTTGAGCGCGCCCAGGAATGCGGCGCGGGCGTCTATCAGCTCAACCGGTATGCCCATCTTGCGGAAAATGGAAACCACGCGCTGCGGCTCGCCCGCGCGCATGAGGGCGTTGTCGATCATGATGGTCCTGAACTGTTTGCCCAGGGCGCGGTGGCCCAGGACGGTGCAGACGGAGCTATCCACCCCGCCGCTCAGGGCGTTGATGGCGGTGCTGCTGCCGACCGCGCGCCTGAGCTCCGCCGTTTCCCGCCCGATGA
This sequence comes from Kiritimatiellia bacterium, assembly GCA_041674125.1. Lineage (GTDB taxonomy): Bacteria > Verrucomicrobiota > Kiritimatiellia > JAAZAB01 > JAAZAB01 > JAQUQV01. The sequence goes on along the minus strand of JBAYWJ010000149.1, from coordinate 4,487 downwards.
ATTCCTTCGCGTTAAGTTTCATGCCGTACCTCCAATGGATGTTTTTCAAACCGCAAAGCGCATTGACAATTCCCGCGCAATCTGGGAAAAACAAACATTACCAGTCCGTGTCATTCATGCAACCAAGAAAAAAAACCGGCTTCGACAACGAGAAATACCTTGCCGAGCAGGCCGAGGCCATTCTCGCCCGCGCGCAGCACTTCGGCAGTAAGCTATACCTGGAGTTCGGCGGCAAGCTTATTTTCGACTACCACGCCGCGCGCGTCCTGCCCGGCTACGACCCGAACAACAAGATCAAGCTCCTCCAGCGCCTGCGCGAGCGCACCGACATCATCCTCTGCATTTTTGCCGGCGACATCGAGCGGCGCAAGCTGCGCGGCGATTTCGGAATAACCTACGACGCCGACGCCCTCAAGCTCATGGACGACCTGAAAGAATGGGGCCTGGCGGTGGCAGCGGTGGTGATCACGCGCTTTAACAACCAGCCCTCCGTGCGCACCTTCATCAACCGCCTCGAACGGCGCGGGGTGAAGGTCTGCACCCACCGCGCGGTCGAAGGCTACCCAACCGCGGTGGACACGATCGTCAGCGAGCAGGGCTACGGCTCCAACCCCTTCATTGAAACTTCCAAGCCGGTGGTGGTGGTGACCGGGCCGGGGCCCGGCAGCGGCAAGATGGCCACCTGCCTTTCGCAGCTTTACCACGAGCACAAGCGGGGCGTCTCGGCCGGCTACGCCAAGTTCGAGACCTTCCCCATCTGGAACCTGCCGCTCAAGCACCCGGTCAACATCGCCTACGAGGCGGCCACAGCCGACATAGGCGACTTCAACCAGGTTGACCCGTTTCACCTTGAGGCCTACGGCAAAACCGCCGTCAACTACAACCGCGACGTGGAAATATTCTCGGTCGTGGAGCGCATCCTGCGCAGGATAACCGGCGCAGGCACCGGCTACCGCTCCCCGACCGACATGGGCGTGAACCGCGCCGGCCTTGCGATCACCGATGACGAAGCCGTGCGCGCGGCCGCGGTCCAGGAGGTCATCCGCCGCTACTTCCGCTGCCGCTGCGAATACGTGATGGGCCTGAGCGAGCAGGCGGCGGTGGACCGCGTCACGCTGCTCATGGAGGAGCTCAACGTCCGGCCCGAGGCGCGGAGCGTGGTCGAGCCGGCGCGCGCCGCGGCGGTCGAGGCCGAAAAGCGCAGCAAGGGCAACGAGGGCATCTGCTGCGGCGCCGCGATCGAGCTGGCCGAGGGCATGATCGTAACCGGCAAGAACTCGCCGCTCCTGCACGCGGCCTCCAGCATGGTACTGAACGCCATCAAGCAGCTGGCGGGGGTGCCGGACAAGCTGCACCTGCTGGCGCCGAACATAATCGACTCCATCAGCGCGCTCAAGGGCAAGATTTTCGGCGGCAAGCGCCTGAGCCTTAACCTGGATGAAACGCTCATCGCGCTGAGCATCAGCGCCACCAGCAACCCGGCCGCCCAGCTGGCGATGGAGCAGCTCCCCGTGCTGCGCGCCTGCGACGCCCACCTCACCCACATCCCCGCCCCGGGCGACGAGGCCGGCCTGAAAAAGCTGGGCATCAACGCCACCTCCGACCCCAATTTCCCGAGTAAGGCGCTTTTTATTGAATAGCAGGCAGATAAAAAGTTCAAAGCTGACAAGCTCAAAGTTCACGATTAAATAATAAAAACAGAAAACCTGCCGTTCATAAATAATACGCGGCAAACATGTTCCCAGCATGATAAAATGAAAAAAACATTTGTCCTGGACACCAACGTCCTTCTCCACAACTCGAACTGCGTGGAATCCTTCGCCGACAACACCGTCGTGATCCCCATGGCCGTGATCGAGGAGCTGGACAAGTTCAAGTCCAACAACGACGAGCTCGGCCGCAACGCCCGCCAGGTCATCCGCCGCCTGGACCGCCTGCGCAAGCGCGGGCGCCTGGGCGAGGGCGTGCCGATGGAAAACGGCGGCTTGCTCAAGATCATGCTGGACAAGCAGATCCCCGGCACCGCTGACCTGGCGGAGGACCTGCCGGATAACAAGATCATCCGCGTGGCCTACCACCTCCAGAATAGCGGCGAAAAGGTCATCTTCGTCTCCAAGGACATCAACGCCCGCCTCAAGTCCGACGCTCTCGGCATCCAGACCATGGATTTCGAGAAGCAGAAGGTAAACTTCGACGAGCTCTACACCGGCTACCGCACCGTGCGCCTCTCCCCGCAGAGGATCGCCGAATTCGAGCAGAGCGGGATCCTGAAAATTAAAATTCCCACGATCTTCACCAACGAATTTGTGCTGCTCTCCTCCGAGAACGGCCAGCAGCAGGAGCAGGCGCCCGAAAGCAGGCCGCCCCTTGTGGCCCGCGCCGCCGACCAAAACACGCTCGTGAAACTCTCCGCCAGCTCGGAAGGCGCCTGGAACATCAAGCCGCGCAGCATCGAGCAGAAAATGGCCTTCGAGCTCCTGATGGATGAAAAGGTGCCCCTGGTGACGCTCGTCGGCTCCGCCGGAACCGGCAAGACGCTCCTGGCCCTGGCCGCCGGCCTGGAGCAGACCGTCCGGCAGAAGAAATACGACAAGATGCTCGTCTCGCGCCCGATCATGCCGCTCGGGAAGGACATCGGCTACCTGCCGGGCGACAAGGACACCAAGCTCCTAAACTGGATGCAGCCCATTTTCGACAACCTGGCCTACCTCATGCGCGACGGCACCAACCCGCGCCAGTCGGTGCGCGAGAAGGTCGAGAAGCTGCAGCGCGACCACGTGGTGGAGCTCGAGGCGCTCACCTACATCCGCGGCCGGTCCATCCCGAAGCAGTATGTCATCATAGACGAAGCCCAGAACCTTACCCCGCACGAGATCAAGACCATCATCAGCCGCTCGGGCGAGGACACCAAGATGGTCCTCACCGGAGACCCTTCCCAGATCGACAACCCCTACCTCGACTCGAACTCAAACGGGCTCTCCTACGCCGTCGAGCGCCTGAAGCCCCTGCCCCTGCACGGGCATGTGACGCTAACCAAGAGCGAGCGCAGCATCCTGGCCGCCGCGGCGGCAGAGCTGCTGTGATCAACATTTTGCCGGGAATAAAGCCGGCTCTTTTGGCTGCCTTGAGCGCCTAAAATCGGTTTGAGTTTTCCACTGCGTCGCCTTACTATGCCAGGCTCATGCGTAAAATTTTTTATTATGCCGCCGCCGTTTTTATGCTCCTGGCCTGCGGGCCGGCGCAGGCCGGGTTCGCGCCGGTGATTGACCTTTCCGGCCGGGCAGCCTGGAAGGCCGGGCCGGGTATGCCGGAAGCGCTCAAAACAGATGGCGGCGTCAAATTCCCGTGCGCGTTCAGCGCCGGCACTGCGCGCTTTTACTGGGACTGCCCGGTCCAGGCCGACCTCTCCAGGGCCCTCACTCTCGAGCTGGAAATAACCTGCCCGGATAGCGACAGGATCCAGTCGGTTGGGCTTTACCTGAAAAGCGGCGCGGGCTGGTATTTGTGGATCACCCCTGTGGTCAGGGCCGGCCGGCAGAAGCTGTTCTTCCAGGTCCAGGAAGCCTCCACCGAGGGCAAACCCGCGGGATGGAACAGGATTTCCGGCGTACGCCTCAGCTTCCAGAATAACACCCCCGCCGCGGCCGATGCAACCCTCCACGCCCTCAGCGCCGGCGCGAGCGGAATCGTCATCGTCAACGGGGCGGCCGCCGCTGAAAACAGCGCCGAGCGGGGCGTGGCCAAAAAAACCGCCGCGCGGATTAGCAAATGGCTTGAAGAAGCCGGCGTGGCACATTCAGTCCTGGATGATGGCGATATTACCAGCGGCCGGGTCCGCTCGGCCGCAATAATAATCCTGCCCTATAATCCGCATCTCAGCGACAGGGAAATAGGCCAGCTGGCAAAACTTTCGTTAAGCGGCAGCAAGCTGCTTGTTTTTTACAACACCGCCCCGCGCCTGGCGGAGCTGCTCGGCGTGCGGCTTGGCAAATACCAGGCTTCGACCGCGCCCGGCCACTGGGCCGGCTTTGCCTTCAACCGCTCCGCGCCGGAAGGCATGCCCGGGAAAATAATCCAGGAATCGGGGAATATATTCACCGCTTTCCCGGAATCGGAAAACGCCAGGACCATCGCGTTCTGGCAGGATTCATCCGGCAGGACCCTGCCCGACCCGGCCTGGGTTCTTTCGGACAAGGGCGCCTGGATGACGCATATCCTCATGGGCGAAGACAGCGAAAAAAAGAAAGCTATGCTGGCGGCCCTGCTGGCGCACTTCGCGCCGAGCGTCAGATACGAGGCGCGGCAGTTCCTCAAGTCTTACAATGACAGATCGAGCGGCATCATCGCTCCAAGCCAGAACGTCAATAAAAACGAGTTCCGCGGGGTGTGGGATCATTCAGGGATGGGGCTCTATCCCGGGGACTGGGAAAAGACCTGCCGCCTTTTGGCCAGACACGGCGTCACGGCCGTTTTCCCGAACGTGCTCT
>JBAYWJ010000148.1:0-8759 GCA_041674125.1 Kiritimatiellia bacterium | reverse complement strand
GCGCACAAAATCCTGAAGGCGCCGGATGATGCTCCGCGCATCCATGGCCGCCGAGAGGATCATGCGGAGCATCTTGATTGTTTCCTCGCGGTTATCCAGCTTATCCGGGCTGCCGAGAAGAAAGTCGGCATAGCCGACGATCGGCACCAGGACGTTGTTGAATTCGTGTGAAATGCCGCTGGCCATCTGGCCCAGCGCACCCAGACGCTCGCTCCGGATAATCTGCGCCTCGGTGCGCTTGAGCTGTGCAAGCGCCTTCCTGAGCTCAAGGTTGGCCTGTTCCAGTTTTTTTTGCGCCAGTTTGCGCTCGGTGATGTCGAAATTGAATCCCACGAAGCCAATGGGAGTATTGGTCTGGGCATCGCGCAGCAATATCTTGTTGGTCGAGGAAATCTCCTCCTGTCCTGGGCCGACAGGCCAGACTTCCTCCTTGTTCAGAAGCGCCTTGCCTGTCCGGTATATATTCTCCTCATCGGCGAGGAACTTTTCGGCCATTTCACGCGGATAATAATCAAAGTCTGTTTTACCGGCCAGCGCCTCCATGGAAGGCGCGTTCATTTTATCCAGCAGAAACCTGTTGCCCAGGACAAAACGGTGCCGGAGGTCCTTCGCGTAAAGGCGGAAGGGCAGGTTGTCAATGATGGTCTGGAGCAGGTTGCGTTCATAAGCAAGGCTCTCCTCGAACCGCTTACGCTCGGTAATATCCTGCACCTGCACCAGGAACCCTCCGGCCTGCGTCTTAATGGGCACAATCAGAACATCGAGCCATATGATCCCGGAACGGCTGGTGCGGTAAAGCTTGTTCGCCTTGACCAGCTCCGTGTCAAAAGGCATCTGATACCGCAGGACCTCGCCTTTTTTCAGCCGCTCCCTGCGCTCTTCGGTCAGGTTGGGATCGCTTAACAGGTTGAAATTTTTCAGATCACCCGCATCCAGGATCCCGAAAATTTCAAGGCAGGCCCTGTTGAACATCACGGGGTTGCCGGAGCCGTCGAAAAGCTCCAGACCGATCGGAGATTCCTCGAACAAGGCCCTGTATTTCTCCTCGTTCTCGCGCAGTTTTTCGATTGTTTTTTTGCGCTCGGTGACATCGACAAAAAAACCTACCGCCCATTTCCGGCCCTTGATAAGCATTGAAGTGCATGTCGTGTCGGCATAAAATATCCCGCCGTCCTTGCGGAGGCACGGCAGCGAATGCGCGTGGCGCTTTTTCTCGCAGATGAGAGCCATCATCTCTCCTTCCACCATGGCAAAAGATTCTTTCGGGTGTATGGCCTCCACCTTCATGCTGGTCAGCTCTCCAGCTGCATACCCGAACATGTTGCATATTGCCTGGTTGACATAACCGATCCGGGCGGTTTCCATATCAACCAGCATGATGCCCGTGGTGCTTTTTTCAAAAAGCACACGAAATCGCTCCTCCGACTCCCGCAACTCCTGCTCCGCCTGCCTGTGCCCGGTGATGTCGCGGAAATTCCACACCCGGCCGAAATATTCGCCCGCGGGCCCGAAAAGCGGCGCCGAATAGCGGTCGAGCGTCCGGCCGTCATTGAGGCTGATTTCGTCCCGGCTCGTTTCCTTCCTGTGCGCGTAGAGATAATTGACCCTCTTGAGGAATTCCTCCGGGTCCGCCAGGCGGTTGAGCACGAACAGGAGCGCGCGCTCGTCCGAACGCAAGGCAAGGACCTTGTCGGGTATGCCCCATATTTCGGCAAAGCGCCGGTTGAACATGACGATTTTGCCTTCTTCATCCACCACCAGGATGCCGTCAATCGAGGCCTCCTGCTGGGCCGACAGCAGGGTGTTCTTGAAAACCAGGTCCTGCTGCGCCCGGCGGCGCTCTTCCTCCACGCCTATGGCCGCGGCTATGATACCCATGGTTTTCCTGTCGTCCTCATCCGGCGCAAAATCTTTCTTATACACCACGCAAATTGCCCCCGCGGCCAGCCCCTCGCACCTGACCAGCTTGCCGATGTAGGCCTGCAGCCCGTAACGCAAGACGTTCGGATCGGTCCTGGCGTAGCGCGAGGACTTCAAGTGCCGCACCACGCGCACATCGTCTGATTCCTGCCTGATAACATCATGGCAAATATGCCCTTGCGGCTTGTCCTTCGGGTCGTAATCCGGCGGAACATGCCACTGCCCGCGCGAGCACAAAAGGTCGCCCTCGATGCGGCTGTAAAGCGCGCAGTCGCCACCGAGCAACTCGCCGCAAAGCGCCACGAGGGCATTGATATTGCGCGCGGGATCCTTGCCGTGCTTCAGGAAGCACGCGTTGATCGCCGCCATGCGGGCTTCATGCCGCCTTTGGATGGTGACATCATCGAAAATTACGCAGAACTGTTTCTTCGAAGGCCAGGGCCGGTACACGTTGCAGTGATAGAACTTGGCGGTCGGCTTGTGGAACATTTCAAAAACCATGGGGCGGCCGGACATGGCCACCGAGCCGTATTTTTCCACCCACTCCGGCTCCGTTTCCGGCCATATTTCGTGGATCGTTTTACCGGCAACATCCTTAAGCTTTACCCCGGTGATGCGCTCATACGCGTCGTTGATATAGCGGAAACGGTAGCTCACGAACCTGCCGCGCGCGTCAAAAACGGAATCAAAAATGACGAACGCGTTCATCATGCTCTTAAGCAGCCAGGACTGTTCCGAAGACTTTTCCCGGAGCTGATCTTCCGCCTGCTTGCGCCGGGTGATATCCAGGATGGAGGCGATTGCGCCCTCAAATCTGCCGTTCAAGTCAAACCGCGGCGTGGCGGTCACCAGCCCCTTGAAGCGCGTTCCGTCTTTGCGGACGAATTCAAGGTCATACTGTTCCCTGATGCCCCGGCGGCGATTTTTAAGCTTGCCCTTGAATATCTCCCTGCCGCTGGCATCCAGGAAACAAGTCACTTTTTTGCCGGTCATTTCCCGGACGGCGTAACCCATCACGCGCGCCATGCTGGAATTTACATAGATAGTTACGCCTTCCGCGTCGATCGCCCAGACGCCTTCCTGGAGGTTTTCAAGCAGGAGGCGATATTTCTTTTCGCTGGAACGCAATTCCTCCGTGCGCTCCGCAACCAGCTTTTCCAGGTTTGCGTTGAGCCGGCGCACCTCCTCTTCCGAGCGTTTCACTCCCGTAATATCCCGCGTGATGCCCAGAACGGAAACAACCCGGCCCTCATGATCCTTGACCGGGGTGAGCACGGTGCTGATGAAGTTTTTATCTTTCTTTTTCGGCTGCAATTCGCCATCGGCTTCCAGCCCCTTTCCGCTGCTGAACACTTTTCTGATGCCCCTGGCATAGCCCGCCGCAACCCCGGGCTCGAACAGGTCGAAAATTGTCTTGCCGGTTATGCCACCCGGCTTCTTGCCGAAAAGGGCGCCCGCCGCCCGGTTGGCGGCCAGGACCCTGTAATCTTTGCCGACCGAATAGATAAAGTCCTTCGCGCTGTCAACCAGGGCCTGGTATTTGCCCTCGCTTTCCCTCAATTTTCTTTCCGCTTCCCTGTCCCCGGACAGATCCCTGAAAATGACCAGGACGCCCGTTTTCCTGCCGGCATTGTCCCTGACGAGGGAGGCGGTGATGAGCACGGGAAACTTTTCCCCGCTTTTCCTCAGGCCAATCCGAGTGGAATTTAAGCGCCCTTTGGCTTTGATGGTCTTCAATATTTCCGGGACCTTACCGGGATGCGCCGCAAATTTCCCAAGATGCAGGCCGTGCGCTTCCTTGCGGCCATACCCGAACATTGCAAGCGCCGCGCGGTTGGCGTAAACCACTCTGCCTTGCATATCCATCATGCATATCCCGTCAAAAGCGCTTTCAACGGCCTGCGCCAAAACCTGCGGCATAGCGAGAGTGCTTTTGAATCGAGGCTTTGATTGTTTTCTTTTATGCATGGCAATTCCGGGGTTTCCTGCCGGCCAAAATCCGGCGCTAAACTTTTTTTGAAGCTTAGCAGTTTCTTTCCCGGGATTCAATTAGAACCTTTTCTTAAATTCATGGCGTTATACCACACATTATGCGCTTGACATCCCGGGCAAATTTGAATAAAAATACCAATGTATCGGCGGGTTTTAAACATCTATTTGCCGGCAACAGAAAATGCCTGGGGCCGATGACTCCACCGGTAAGCAATCAGGATGACCATGCATTCAATCGCGACCGGGCGTCTGTACCCTCATCCAGAACGCTCCGGTCATCAGGCGCATGGCCAGGATCACGGCGATGAAAACAAGCCATGATTGAACAATCCGGCCATAATAAAAACGACAGCGCCGCCGGGTGCGAAGGTTTTGCCGACAAGGCTTTTGCGGCAATCTTCAATGCTTCGCCCGACGCCATAATCATAAGCCGCGTCTCAGACCGGAAAGTTGTTGCCGTCAACGCCGGCTGCACCGGCATTACCGGCTACGAACGGCATGAAATGGTCGGTAAAACCTCGGCCGAACTGGGCATTTGGGCCGATTTAGCAGAGCGCGAGGCATACTGGGCGCTCCAGATGAATAACGAATTCGTGAAGAATTTCCCATTCACCATCTGCGACCGTCATGGCTCCCGGAAATCCTGCATGCTTTCCGCAAAAATGATGAAAATTGATGGCCGGGACTACGTCATGGGCGTTGCCAGGGACATCACCGAGGAAAAGAAAACAGCGGAAGCCCTGGCCGCGGAGCACGCCCAACTGCTAGCAATTTTTGACAGCATCGACGAGGTTATTTACGTAAGCGATCCCGCCACGCATGAAATACTTTACGTGAACACCGCCACCCAGAAACGCTTCCCGCACACTCTCATCGGCCGCGCCTGCTACCGCGAGTTCCAGGGCCTGGACGCCCCCTGCCCCTTCTGCACCAACGCAATCATAACAAAAAATCCCGGCAAGGCCCACCGCTGGGAATTTCACAATTCCCACCTCGAAAGGGACTACGAACTCGTCGACCGCATCATAAAGTGGCCCGACGGGCGCGACGTGCGCTTCGAGCTGGCGATCGACATAACCGGGCGCACGCAGGCTCAGCAGCGCCTGGAAGAGGCCAACCGGCGGCTCAAGGAAATCCTGGGGCAGATTAAACAGAGCGAGGACCAGATCCTCCGCCACGCGCGTCTGAGCGCCCTGGGCCAGATGGCCAGGGGCATCTCCCACGAGCTCAACAATATCCTTACGCCTATCCTCGGGTATGCCGACCTGCTCCTGACCAGGGAAGAAAAACTGAACGATAAAAATGAAGTCCGGAGCATGCTGGGCATGATCCATTCCGCGGCGCTGGAAGCCGGTAAAATTGTCACCCGCCTCCATGACTTTTTCAGGCCCAAGGCGCATGACATACGCGAGCCGGTTGACCTCCACGAACTGGTCGAAAGCGTGGTCACGTTCACCTTGCCAAGGTGGAAAAACGAGATGGGCGCAAAAGGTATATCCATCGAAATAACAACCGAGTTCCAGGACATGCCCGCAGTTTATTGCGACCGTATCCAGATCAGGGAAGCCTTCTTGAACCTGGTTCTGAACGCAATCGACGCCATGCCCGGGGGCGGCGCGATCACCATCCGCGGACACTCCCTCAGGCCGGAAAAAGCAGTCGAAATCGAGGTATCCGACACCGGCGCCGGAATTTCCCCGGAGATCCGGCAGCACCTGTTTGAACCGTTTTTCACCACCCGCGGCGAAGAGCGGTCCGGCATGGGTCTACCGATCGCCCAGGCCATCATCGCCGCCCACAACGGCACAATCCGCTTCGAAAGCTCACCCGGCCGGGGAACCACTGCCATTGTCCGCCTGCCGATGGAAGAAGCGGGCACCGGCGCTGCCGCAACTGCAGATATTTCGCCGCCTGTTTTGAGCATGAAAACCCTCCGGGTGCTCTTTGTTGATGACAATCCTGTCGTGCGCGAGCTGATTACGGAATACCTGGAAGCCGACAACCACACGTTCGAAACCGCGGAAAGCGGTGCCGAAGGGCTGCGCAAGCTGGAAAAGGGCCATTTCGACCTCGTCATCACCGACAGCTCCATGCCGGGCATGAGCGGAAGCGAATTCGCTAAATCCATCAGAAAGTCCAGCCGGGATATTCCCGTCATAATGCTGACAGGCTTCGGCCAGATCATGCAGAGCGGCAACGACCTGCCGGCAGGCGTGAGCATGGTCCTCTCCAAGCCCGTCACGCGCTCCGCGCTCCGCGCCGCCATCCTGTCCTTCAGCCGCGCTTCCGCAAAAGATTCAACCTGATAAAGGTCAGGCATCCCGCCAGGAGGCAGGCGGCGGGAATCAGGAAAAAAGTCGCCGGCTTGAGCCAGCGCCGGCCGTGCCAGGCGTAGAGCCGCGCCAGGCGGTCTTCCTCGATGCGGTAAACCTGCCTGAGGAAATTCATGACTCCGGAATAAGCCAGGATCTCAAAGCTCATTTTCCAGTAATGAGCGAACCCCGCGCGGAATCCCTTCTTGTGATGATCGTGCAGGGTGAACAGATTTTCGCAAAATATCGTTTTTATTTTCCCGTCATGCCGGATGAAGTGCAGGTTCATGATTATTTCAAGCAAGTACCCGTCCCCTTCCCGGAATTCTATTTCAAGGAAATCATTCCTGCGGAACGCCCTTTCCCCTCCGAAAAACCTGGCGCAGTCCGTCCAACCCCACACGGCCCGCCTGTCCCCGGCCCGGTCCAGGATGGCCATGGCATACCCCTCGTCCCTGACCGCCGCCACGAGCCGCCCGACGTTGTCCGGGCTCAGGTTGAGCAGGTCCGAATCAATGATAACCACTATCTCGCCGCGGCAGGCCCTTACTCCCGCCTGGACCGCATCGGTTTTACCGAGGTTCGAAGCCGCTGTTATGAGCTTGATGGCATGATTTTTTTCCTGATAGCGGCGCGCCACATCGGAGGTGTCGTCGGTGGAGCCATCATCGAGGACTATGATTTCATCCAGGAACGGCAGGTTTTGCAGCACCTCCAGGACACGCCCGATGTTGGCGCCCTCGTTGTGGGCCGGGACCAGGCAGGAGACGCCCGCGCCCTCCCGGGTTTGTTTTGCTTCAACGGATTGCCCGGTTGCTTTCATGCCCGCAACAATAGCACTACCGCCCGGGCATTGACAATAGCGTGGAAAGAAGCGTTAATTTAAAAGCATCTTATGAAACTGATTTTTTTCTCGTCATTCCCGGGCCGGACGCTTCGGCCGGAACTTGATCTGCCCGCTTTTAATGCTGTCATTCCCGGTACGGACGTTTCGGACGGAACCGGGAATCCAGTCCCTCATTGCCGAATTATTATCCGCCCGTATCCCATAACTGCAAGTGCGGAGCGCATTGCCGGTGCGGCTACTTTGGTTTTAAAAAAGTCTTGTCATCGCGCCGGCAAGCGTCCACAATGCTTCCCAGCCATCAATGAACGGCCAGGATAAACCGTACAAGAAAGGGAACCTGATGAAACGTTATTTGTTCTGCATCTGTTTCGCGGCAGCGATCCTCGCAGGAGCATGCAGTGCGGCCCGGGCCGGGACCGAAACATTCTTTCCCCTGGGGCGGTCGCTGGTGGAGGACCAGAAAAGCCTGCCGATACCTTGCGGCATAGGGATCAACTACTATTACCAGCGCCAGGGATATGACGTGAGCAGGATCAAACTCACGCCCGACATCAGCCAGATGATCCCCATCAACCCCGGCGACCTGGACGTGAAAAGCCGCATCAACGAGGCCAACCTGAAGCTCGACGTCTGGGTGCTGCCGTTCCTCAACCTGTTTGCCATTGTCGGGCGGGTTGAAGAGAACACCAAGGTCAACAACATACCTTTCCCGCAAATGAGCTCGGTGGTTTATAAAGATGAAGGCAACCTTTACGGCGGCGGCGCCACCCTCGTCTACGGCATCAAGCATTTCTGGGCCTCGCTGACGGTCGCCGATTCTTACGCCGACCTGAATAAATCGGATTCATGGATACAGGCCTTCGTGCTGACCCCGAAGGTCGGTGCGCGCATCGACACCCCCTGGCCCGGCAAAGGCCTGAACGTCTGGGTGGGCGGAACATTCCAGAAGGCGGAAGAGGAGCACTCCGGGGACTGGGATGTGCCCGGCCTCGGCTCGCTGAAATACGACGTGAAACTCAAGGAAAAAGAGCCCTTGAACGTGATCGCCGGCTTCGGCACGGACCTTTGGGGCCGCGTGGCCATGGAGGTTGAATTCGGCTTCGGAGAGCGCGAGCAGGCTTTTGCCTCCCTCGGCTACCGGTTCTAGCAGCCCCGGAACATAGAGGGACAGGTTCATGAACAGGCTCTTGGGGATTGCGGCGCTGGCAATGGCGGTGTGCTTCGTCTTCGCCTGCGCCAGGGATCCGGCTTCGCCCAGGATTTTCTGCGAAATGGACGGCCAGCTTGTTCCCACCGCCTTCACCTTCGAAGACTTCAAGCAGACCCTCGCCGCCGAACACGGGCGGGTGCAGGCGACTGAATACAAGCTGCTTCAAACCGCTTCCCTGGCCGTCTACTTCAAGCCGCTGGAGAACGGCGCCGTCATGGCCGAACGCGCGGTCCTGCTCAAGACCGGGCAAAACATGCCCCCGGCCGTCCTGTTCGGCCTAACAAACGCGGCTCCCGTCCCTTTCAAACTTCCATCCTGACGGCAGCGTAAAATATACGCATGCCGGCATTGACCGGCCCGGGCCGGATGCCTTCAATGCTGTCATTCCCGCTCCGGACGCTTCGGTCGGAACCTGGCCTGCCAAACCCACCTCGTCATTCCCGGGCCACCCCGCACTACCCCCCTGTCATTCCCGGTC
>JBAYWJ010000147.1:0-8766 GCA_041674125.1 Kiritimatiellia bacterium | reverse complement strand
TTGCTCCGCCGGGAGGAGGAAAAGAAGATAGAAGCGCTCCGGGCCGCGCCGCCGCCGCAAGTGCGGGTGCCGCTTGTGCCGGCGGGCGCTGCCGGCGACCCGCTCAAGATTGACTGGGATAAAGCCGCCAGGACCGGGGCATGGAGCACGCTCATGGGGGCGGCTGCTGCCCGGCAAGTGGAAGCGCGCGTGGCGCAGGACGGCGAACATCTGTATTTCCGTTTGAAGGATAATCTGGATCCAACGACATTGAAAACTGATCCGGAAATCTTCGGCGGCGATGATTGGGAACTCTTTTTTGCCGCTGAGCGCGGCGCAAAATCATACCGTCAAATCGGGATCAATCCCAAGGGGGAACACACGGAGCTGGCGCATGGCCAAGAAGGCGGCAAGTGGGACAGCGGGGTGAGGGTCGTTTCCGGGACCGGAAGCAATTTGTGGCAAGTCAGCCTGAGCATTCCCCTGGGTCGGCTTGCGCCCGGCGGGATAAAGCCGGGGCAAAGAGTATACGTTAACATGCTCAGGGGCGGTGTAAACCCGCTGGCCTGGAGTCCCGTTTTTTCCGATTCCTTTCACACGCTGGACAGGCTGGGGGAATTTTTTCTGGAAGAAAAGCCTGTCACGGGGCAGGGAGGGACACGGTGAATATGGAAACAATCGCTGAACTGCCGAATCCTTTTTGCATGGATGACGGCACGCCGGTGAGCACGCCGGCACAATGGCCACGCCGCAGGAAAGAAATGCTCGATTCGATTGTCGAAATTGAATACGGCGGGCTGCCGCCGACACCACCTCAAACTTGCTGGGAACGGCTGCACGAGGGGTCGGCGAAGGCGCTGGGCAATGCCCGTTTCATTTCCGGCCACGTGACGACAGGACCGGACCGGCCGTTCTCGTTCCTGCTAACCCTGCTCGTGCCGCGCGGCGACGGCCCGTTCCCGGTCGTCCTCAATGGAGACGCATGCTGGCGCTACGTAACCGACGAGGTGGCCGGGGAGGTGTTGCGCCGCGGCATGATCATGGCCCAGTTCAACCGGGTTGAGCTTGCCCCGGACATCTATAGTCCCGAGCGCACGGCAGGCCTGTATCGCGTTTATCCCGAGGGCTGCTACGGCGCCTTGTCGGCCTGGGCCTGGGGCTATCACCGCTGTGTTGATGCTCTTATCGGGATGGACTTCGTGGATGCTGCGCGCATCGCCGTGGTTGGGCATTCGCGAGGGGGAAAAACCGCCCTGCTGGCCGGCGCCACCGACGAGCGCATTGCCCTCACCTGCGCCAACGATTCCGGCGCCGGCGGCGCGGGGTGCTACCGTTGCCAGGGAGCCGACTCGGAAAAGCTGGCCGACTCGATTCGTCTAAGCGCCTACTGGTATGGACCGCGTCTGAAGGAATACGTCAACCGGGAGGAGACGCTTCCCTTTGACCAGCATTTCCTCAAGGCGCTCGTGGCGCCGAGGGCGCTGCTGACCACCGAGGCGCTTGGCGACCTTTGGGCGAACCCTGAGGGGACATGGCAGACCCACCTCGCCGCCAGGGAGGTCTACCGGTTTCTCGGCGCGGAGGAACGCATAGCGCTTTGGTATCGCGATGGAACCCACGAGCATGGACTTGCTGACTGGCGCGCATTCCTTGATTTCATGGGCTGGCAGCTCGGCGGGGGAACTCCATTGCCCGACTTTACCGGAAATCCATTTCCGGATCTTAAGCCCGCATTTTCATGGAGGGCGCCGATTGCATAGCAAGTAACAGTATAAAGTTGCGGCAGGTAAAAAACGGGAAGGAGGAGATTGTTTATACTGAACAGGACATCGACAATTTGACATGCTGCGATGGTCCCGAAAGATTCCCTCCGCGGATGAGGTATCAAGCATCTTTAAAAAAGACTTTGGTAGTGAAAGGCCAAGCAAATCTTAATACGCGAACAGGAAATAAAAACATTTGGTTGCGGCTATATGCTGCCTTAGAAGGAAATTATGAAATCAAGAAACTTGGATTGCATGCGGGAATGGAATGCCGCCCGTTTCGGGATGTTCATTCACTGGGGGCTTTACGCGCTCCCGGCCGGGTTCTGGAAAGGCCGGCGCATCCGCGGGCTCGGGGAGTGGATTATGCACAACGGCCGCATCCCGGTCGAAGAATATGAGCGGCTTGCCGGGCGGTTCAACCCGGAAAAATTCAATGCTGAAAGAATAGTCCGGATCGCCAGGCAGGCCGGCATGCGTTACCTGGTCATTACCGCCAAGCACCACGATGGGTTTGCCATGTTCAAATCAAGGGTTGATCCTTACAACATCGCGGATGCCACGCCGTATAAAAAAGACATAATGCAGGCCCTGGCCCGGGCCTGCCGGAAATACGGCTTGAAATTCGGGTTCTATTATTCGCAATCCCAGGACTGGCATGAGCCCCACGCGGCCCATTCCATGGCCAGACAAATGGAAGGCGATCCGGCGAAATTTTCCGGGTATCTCGAACGCAAAGTCAAACCCCAGCTGCGCGAGTTGCTGACAGGCTACGGCAAAATATTCCTGCTCTGGTTCGACACGGCCGCCTGCATCACAAGGGAGCAAAGCGAAGACCTGGTCAGGTTCGTCCACCGTTATCAGCCGCGTTGCCTGGTGAACAGCCGGGTGGGGAACGGACTGGGGGATTATTCCAGCCTGGGCGACAACTGGATGCCGTTCGGCCGTTTGCCCGGCCATTGGGAGGCGCCCGCCACGACCAATAACACCTGGGGATACCGGAAAGACGACCGTAACTGGAAAACGCCGGCAATTATTTTGCATACCCTGGCGCACCTGTCCGGCAAGGGGATGAATTATCTGTTGAATGTGGGCCCGACCGCCAGGGGAAATATTCCGCCTGCCTGTGTCCGTTCGCTCCGGGAGGTTGGCCGCTGGCTGAAGGTCAACGGCGAGGCCGTCTACGGCTCTGGCGCTGGGCCGTATGCATACGAGTTCGACTGGGGCATAGTCACTCAAAAACCCGGACGGTTGTTTTTTATTTTGAACCGCGATCCGGGGAAGGCGTTGACCCTGCACGGCTTGAAGAACCGCGTGAAAAAAATATATTGGTTGGCCAATCCCGGCCGCAATTTGGATTTCCGGCAGACATTCTATGCGGCCATTGGCGATTGCTGTTTGCAGGTCATGGTCAGGGATTATCCTGCGCGCGGCCTGTTCCCGGTTATGGCGGTCTGTCTTAAGGGAGGGTGCGAAACCGATGGCTTTATCTGGCCGCAGTCGGATGGCTCCATCCTCCTGCCTTTCCATGCCGCCGGAGTGCATGGCCTGCCGGATTTAACCTCCTTAAACGTCAATAAACCGGGGCTTGTCATGTCGCCTTTTGGCATCAGCCGCTGGCGTTCTCCCCATGCCCGGCTTGAATGGTGCTTCAAGGTTGTCCGACCGGGTAATTACCGGGCCAGGGTCATCCTGGCCTATCCGGCCGTCTTTAAGCTTAATAAAAGAATATTTGATGGTTGCAGCCTGCAGCTGCGGTGCGCCGGCCGGGAGTTTTCGTGCGTGACGCACACCCGCAAGCCATTGGTTTCTTCGCGCTCGTGGTATTTGAGCGAATATGCCGTGAACTTTGGAACGCTTGCGCTCAGTCAGAGGGGGGATTGCCACTTGACGCTGCATCTGGACCAGGATCCGCCTCCCGACCATCATTGCCTGGTGTTTGCGGTGGAATTGCTGCCTGAAGGATAGCGCGGGAATATGGCAGGCTCTCTCGTGTTACGCAAGGCGATACCGCCGCAGGCAATCCTTCATGTCGGCGGGAAGGGGTGCGGCGACCCTGACAATTTTTCCGGTGAATGGACTGACAAACTCCAGCCAGGCGGCGTGCAGCATTTGTCTGGTGATCGCGCGCTCCTCCGGGGAAAGCGGCCTTCCGCCCCCGTATTGCTGGTCGCCCAGGACGGGATGGCCGATCGAGGAAAGATGCTTTCTGATCTGGTGGGTCCGGCCGGTCTCAATTGCAACAGAAAGGTAACTGGCGGGTTGTGACGCCTTTTTGATGCGGATACGGGTGATGGCTTTCTGCCCGTCGATGGGCGTTGTAATCGTCATGGAGTCTTTCGGCAGCCATCCGCGGACAATCGCTTCATAATTCTTTTTGACCTTGTTGGCCGCAAAGAGCGGTATGATGCGCTCCTTGGCCTCCGCCGATTTGGCGAATATCAGGCAGCCGGAAGTATCCTTGTCGATGCGGTGGCAGGCCAGGCAAGGTTTTTGACCGGCCGCGGCCGGCACGCTTCCCGGGCGGCTTATCAGCTCCTCCATGCTGCCCGGGCCGTTGCTCAAGATACCCGCCGGCTTGTTCACAACCAGGTAATGCGAGTCCTCGTAAAGGATGGCCACGCGGCCCGCCCGGGGTTGTTCTTCGATTTCAAAGGAACCCGCCACCCGGTCCCCGGTTTTGAGTTCATGCCTTGCCATCCATACGCGCCGGCCGTTCACGAATACCCGGCGCTGGTCAATGAGGGCCTTGGCCTTGTTGCGCGAAAGCCCGAGGCGCCGCGCGATGAACTCAACCAGCGCCAGGCCGGACTCGGCCGGCTTGACCTTCATTTCGCCTGGATTGTACGTGCCCATTCGTAAAATCGCTCTTGTTTGACAATTGCCACTGTTGTCTATAAAGTTACACACCTTTTCGCAAATCGCCAGAAAAAACAAAAAGATGGTATTTAAAGTGACGATAGACGACGTTAAGTCGGCTCTACCCGGGCATGGCAGGGAAATATCGGCCATAATATCCGATCCCGTGAAGCACCCCGCGGTCCCGACTCGAAGAGGTCGGGACGGGGCAGCCTACTCCGCCATAGCAAAGCCTCTGGCTGCGAAGGCTGGATCTTTGCGGAACCCTGCGAAGCCACGGAGGCCATTCATCCCTGTGGCAACCTACTTCGCCCAAGGGGCTACGACCTTCCTTCGCCCACCGAAGCGGGCTACGCGAATGCGGGAGGTCAAGAGCCACAGGGCTTTCTGGCGAAGAAGGGTAAAAGCGGGATAAATACCGTCCGGCTGAAACAAATCAAGCCAATGCAATCTTTTAATATATTAAAGCGGGACTCACAAACCTCCGCCCGCCTCGGGCGGCTGCAGACCGCCCATGGCCCCGTAAACACCCCCGTATTCATGCCGGTCGGCACCCAGGGCACAGTCAAGGCGCTCACGCCGGCCCACATAGACGAGCTCGGGATTGAAATGTTCCTGTGTAACGCCTATCACCTCAACGACCGGCCCGGCACGGGGGTCATCGCAGCCTGCGGCGGCCTGCACGTATTCATGGGCGTCCGGAAGCCAATCCTCACCGACAGCGGCGGATTCCAGGTTTTCAGCCTTGCCTCCCGACGCTCCATCAGCGACGGGGGCGTTGAATTCAATTCGCACATTGACGGCCGCCGCCTTTTCCTGGGCCCGGCCGAGGCGATGGCCATCCAGCGCGAGCTCGGCTCCGACGTGGCCATGGTTCTTGATGAATGCGCCCCTTATCCCTGCAGCCGCGAATACGCCGCCCAGGCCGTGGCGCGGACCCTCAAATGGGCGGCCGCCTGCGCCGGGCAGCCCCGCGCGCCCGGGCGGCTCGTGTTCGGCATCGTGCAGGGCGGGATGTATGCGGAGCTCCGCCGGAGGTGCGCCGAAGAGCTTTCCGCGATGAACTTTGACGGCCTGGCGGTCGGAGGCGTAAGCGTGGGCGAGCCGGAGGATGTTTTGCTGGCCGGCATCCGTGACAGCGTTGATTTTTTACCCCCTGAAAAGCCGCGCTACCTGATGGGGGTGGGGGAATTCGGCCAAATGGCCGAGGCGGTGGCGATGGGGATAGACATGTTCGACTGCGTAATACCCACCCGCCTGGCGCGCAACGGCGCGGCCGTGACAAGGAAGGGGCGCTATCCGCTGAAGGCGGCGCTCTACAAGGACGACCTGAAGCCGGTCGAGGAAGGGTGCGGCTGCTACGCCTGCCGCAACTTCACCCGCGCCTACCTGCGGCACCTTTTGAATTCAGATGAAATTCTTGGAATTGTTTTGCTGACAATTCACAATATTTATTGTTATATGCAGTTCATGGCGGAAATACGGGCGGCGATCGAGAAGGGCGCGTTCGGGAAGTTTCTTGCCGGGGTTAGGACGGATAAATGAAACATTCAACGTTCAACTTTTCCGCCAGAAGCGGATCCGCTCAAAGCGGACAACTTTCAACACAAGCAAATTCTTAAAACATTGGACGTTGAGAGTTGAATGTTGTACGTTTCCGAGCTTATATTCAAAAACACTGGACATTCAGATAAGAGGAGGCAGATATAATGAACGCTGTTATAAATTTAACATCCCTTGCCATGGGCGGCGTCCCCGGCGCGGCGGGCCCCCAGGGCGCGCAGAATTCGCCCTACATGATGATCGGGTGGGTGGTGATCATGCTGGCGCTCTTTTATTTCCTGCTCATCCGGCCGCAGCAGCGCAAGGAAAAGGAGCGCCGGATGCTGATCGAGAGCATCAAGAGCGGTGACAAGGTCATATTCGGCGGCGGCATGATCGGCATCGTCACCAACATCAAGAACAACATTTTTACGATCAAAATCGCGGATAATACCAAGGTGGACGTCCTGCGCGGTTCGGTCACAAGGGTGATCCAGAAGGACGAGGACCTCGGAACGGCTTCAAAGGAGTAAGGCTGACATGGACAAAAACGCACTTTGGAAATGGCTTTTACTGATTGCTTTAACCGCTTTCTCGCTGGCGCTGGTAATACCGCCGAAGCAGAAAGTCAAGCTCGGGCTCGACCTCAAGGGCGGCATGAGCTTCACGGTCCAGATCAACCGCGCCGAAATCCAGAAGCAGCTGGCCGAGGAATACAAGGAATTGCCGGAAAAGGACATCCTGGACCGCGTGCCGGAAGCGGTCAGGCACGCCCGCGAGCAGGCGCTTGAAATCATCCGCAACCGCGTGGACTCCCTCGGCGTGGCCGAGCCGCAGATCTACCCGGAGAAAGAAGACCGCATCATCGTCCAGATCCCCGGGCTTAAGGATGCGGACCAGGAGCGGGCGGTCAAGCTCATCCAGAGCGCCGCCTACCTCGAGTTCAGCATCGTGCACGAGAACAACGACAAGCTCGTGGACGACCTCTTCACCCGCGGCCTGGCGCCGGAAGGATTCAAGATCGTCAGCATGAGCGGCAAGGGCCGCAGCGGACGCACGCTTTACAAGCGCGTGATGGAGGAGGAAAAATATAACGCCGACTACCGCGCGAGCATGGATAAATTCCAGGCCCCTCCCGGCCACCGCTTCATGCTCGAGGAGATCACCGAGGAAGGCCAGAAGTTTTATGCGCCGTTTTTCGTCAAGCAGCGCCCCGAGCTCAAGGGCGACACCGTGCGCAACGCGGGCGTCGAATACGATCAGCTCGGCCAGCCCTACGTGACTTTGAAGTTCGACTCCAAGGGATCGAAGCGCTTCGCGCGCATAACCTCCGATTACGCCCCGGGCGGCGCCAAAAACCCCAGCCCGGAAGGCAGGCGCTATTTGGCGATCATCATGGACGGCACTCTCTATTCGGCCCCGTTCCTGAAAACGGCCATCTACGGCGGCGAGGCGATCATCGAGGGCAATTTCAGCCTGAAGGACGCCCAGGACCTCTCGATCGTCCTGCGGGCCGGGTCCCTGCCGGCGCCGGTTGACATCATCGAGTCGCGCCTGGTGGACCCCTCGCTCGGTAAGGACTCGATCGAGAGCGGCACGCGCGCCTCCATCTACAGCGGCATCATCGTGGTGGTCTTCATGATAGGCTACTACCTGCTGGGCGGCGTGGTCTCGACCTTGGGGCTCATGTTCAACATGATCCTCCTGCCGCTGGCGATGATGGTTACGGCCGGTTTCATGAGCCTCTTCACCGGCAGCATGTCCGGAGCGCACATAGGCCTGCCGGTACTTACCATGCCGGGCATCGCCGGCATCGCGCTCACGATCGGCATGGCGGTGGACGCCAACGTACTCATTTTCGAGCGCATACGCGAGGAGCAGAATTCCGGCAAGCGGTTCGCGGCGGCGATCGAGGGCGGCTACCACAAGGCCTTCATCACCATTTTGGACTCCAACCTGACCACCGTGATGGCGGCTATCATTCTTTTCATCTTCGGCACCGGCGCCATCCGCGGCTTCGGGGTAACCCTCACCGCCGGCATAATGGTCAGCATGTACACGGCCCTGACCGTAACGCGCATGATCTTCAACGTGATCGCGAAGCGCTCCTCGATGCCGGCCTTGAAGATGATGAACATGATCAAGCCCACCAGCATCAACTTTATAGGCTTCCGGAAAATCGCGCTCATAATCTCTCTGGTAGTTATCGCGGTTTCATGGGCCTACACCGTCAAGCGCGGCGTGGGGGACCCCGCCAGCGTCCTCGGGACCGACTTTACCGGCGGGGCCTCTATCTCCTTCCACTTTGCCCAGAAGCAGGAAGTTGAAAAGATCAGGAACGCGCTGGACGGCGCCGGCATCGCCCAGTCGCACATCCAGTACCAGAAGGAAATAGACAAGGGCACCGAGATCCTCCAGGTGCGGGTGCCTTTCAGCGCCGGCGACAAAGCCAAGAACACGCTGCTCGCCTCTTTCGGGCCGGCCGGCTTCAAGATTCTAAGCGAGGAAAAGGTCGGGCCGCAGATCGGGAGCGAAATGACCAGGCGCGCGGTCCAGGCCCTAGTGTGGGCCCTCGTGGGAATGGTCATTTACATCTCGCTGCGCTTCAAGTTCGCCTACGCGG
>JBAYWJ010000146.1:0-8793 GCA_041674125.1 Kiritimatiellia bacterium | reverse complement strand
TGCAGCTGCAGGTCGCGCCCGGCCGAAATATCGCCGCCGACAATCGCAACCTTGAAACGGCGGGCCAGGCTGTTGATGCCGGCGTATACACGCTCCAGCTTGCCAAAGGACAGGCCCGGGGGAGCAACAAGGTCCACCAGCGCCCAAAGCGGCTCGCCTCCCATGGCGGCGAAATCGCTCAACATTCTTCCCAGCGCCTTGCGCCCGACCAGTTCCGGAGCGGCGGCCATGGAAAAATGCACGTCCTGGACAAGGCTGTCCGACTTTAGCAGGTAATCATATCGCCCGGGCCCGGCAGGCCTGACAATCGCGCAGTCGTCGCCGGGCCCGGCGATCACGTCGCTGCGCGATGGCAGTTTGGCCGTAAGGCGCTTCAGCAGGGCCAGTTCTCCGGAGGCCGCATGCGTTTGTGCGGATCTGTGTTTCATAACTGGCATCCTATCCGCGCGCGCGCGCGAACTCAAGCCGGAAGCGGTCCGGCCGCGGCACATGTATTTTGACATGCGCCCGCCGATATGCTATCAATGAACCATGAAAACCGGCATCAAAATCGCTCCGGCCGGCCGGCACGCCCTGGACAAAACCTGATGAACAACGGAATAAATCCCGCGGCGGAGATCATGGCCATAGAACTGCTCCTGAAGGAGCGCATCGGCCTCGAGGCCTCTTCGCTCGGCTCCGGGGCGGTGGAGCACGCCGTCCGCGAGAGGCTGCCCCTTTCCGGCGCCGCGGACACAGCCGCCTACCTGGAGCTGCTTTCAAAAATGCCCGCCGAGCTGGAAGCGCTGATAGAGCTGGTCGTCGTGCCGGAAACCTGGTTTTTCCGCGACAGCCGCCCTTTCGCCTTCCTGGCCGAGCACGTTCTCTCGGGCTGGAAGCCTGCGCGCCCGGGCGCCACCCTGCGCATCCTCAGCGCCCCGTGCGCCACCGGCGAGGAGCCATACTCGATCGCCATGACCTGCCTTGACTGCGGCCTGGGAAACAAGCAGTTCATCGTCGACGCGATCGACATCAACGATAAATTTTTGGACAGGGCCCGCGCCGCGGCCTACGGCCGCCATTCGTTCCGCGGCGCCCGCACCGCTTTTCGCGACCGCTATTTCAGCCAGGAAGGCGACGCGTTCCACCTCAAGCCGGAAGTGAAGGCCGCCGTACGCTTCACAAAGGCCAACCTGCTCGATCAGCACCTCCCGTTCCCATGCGCATCTTACGACATCATTTTCTGCCGCAACCTCATGATCTATTTCCATGCCGGGGCGCGGGTCCAAATCATTAAGGCCATAGACCGGCTCCTCGCGCGCGACGGCGTTTTTTTTGTCGGGCACGCTGAAATAACGCCGGCCCTGACGGAAACGTTTGAGGCCTGCGGCGACAGCGGCGCTTTTGCCTTCCGCAAAAGAAAGCCCGGGGCCTCAACGGAGGGGCGCCCTGCCCATGCGCCCCAGGCTGCGGTTGCGCGGCGCACCGCCAGGCCCGCGCCCGGGGCGAACGCAACTGCCGCGCCCGCCCGGGAAGAGGCTCGCTTGCCGGCGCCCGCCCGGCGCCCGGGCCTGGAAGCGGCCATGCGCCTGGCCGACAGCGGCCGGCTTGAGGAAGCAGAGCAAATATGCCAGCGGGAGCTCAAGGCCAACGCCGGCAACGCGCGGGCGCAGTTTCTAATGGGTTTGATCCGCGAGGCCGGGGGCGACAACGCCGGCGCGGAGACAAGCTTCAACCGCGCCATTTACCTTGACTCCGATTTCGGCGAGGCGATCCTGCACCTCGCGGCGCTCAAGGAACAGAACGGAGAATCAGCCGCGGCCGGGCTCCTGAGGCGCCGCGCGACCGCGCTTGAAAGCAGACTGCCCTGAAACCAATGGAACAAGACCAAACAAACCAGTGCTGGATGACCATCGGCATTCGTGGCAGCCGGACCTGTCCCGAACTGGCGCGGCACATCCATTGCCGCAACTGCCCGCGCTACGAGGCCGCGGGGCGCGGCCTGCTGGACCGCGCGTTGCCGGAGGATTACCTTGGCGACCTTACCCGCATGGTCGCTCGCCAGGAAACACAGGAAAGCGGGGCGCACAAGGCCGCCATGGTCTTCCGGCTCGGGGCGGAATGGCTCGCGCTGCCGGCAGCAGCCTTCCTTGAAATCAATCGCCCCCGCCCGATCAGGCGCGTCCCGCACCGGAGCAATGCAATCTTCCTGGGCTTAGTTAGCATCCGCGGCGACATCCAGCTCTGCTTTTCGGCAGCGGGCCTGCTCGGGATCGAGGATGCCGGAAGCAATGCCGCTCAGCCGCAGGCGCACCTGCGCCGCTTCTGCGTCACCGGCATGAACGGGAGAAAATGGGTCTTCCCGGCCGACGAGGTTTGCGGGCTGTGCGATTACGAAGACGCCGCCATCCAGCCTGTCCCGGTTACCGTTGCCCGCGCCATGCAAACCTACACGTCCGGCATCATCACAATCGGCAGCCGCCAGGCCGGAATTATCAATGAAGAACTCTTTTTCGGGGCATTTGACCGGAGCCTGACATGAACGGCGGAGACCAAAACCTGAGCAGCATGTCCATGAGCGATCTCTTCCGGCAGGAAGTGGCCGCGCAGACGGCGCTCCTCACGGACGCCCTCCTGGCCCTCGAGCACCGGCCGGCCGATAAAAAGCAGCTGGAAGCACTGATGAGGGCGGCCCATTCCATCAAGGGCGCCGCGCGCATCATGGGTCTTGACCTGGCCGTGAAAGTCGCCCATGAACTGGAAGACAGCTTTGTGGCAGCCCAGCAGGATAAAATCACCATCACCGCCTCCCAGACAGACCACCTGCTCGCCGGAGTCGATTTTCTGCTGAAAATATCAAAATGCTCGGACGAAGAAATTTCCGGCGGCACCCCGGCGCTCCAGCCGGAAACTGAAAAAATCCTCGAAAAGCTGGCCTCGGTCAAATCCGCCCGGCCGCCCTCCGCCAAATCTGAAGCGCCGGCCTCTCCCGCGCCCGAGGCGCCCGCGGCGGAAAAACAGATAACCGAATCCGGCAGCAAAACCGAAGCTGCGGAGCAGCAGGAGCGGAAGCCGGAGGCGCACGCCCAGACCGTGCGGGTCACGGCCGAGCATCTCAACCGCATCCTGGGCCTGGTGGACGAATCTACCGTCCAGATGCGCTGGCTTGAGCCTTTCATAAGCCGCATGACCGCCCTGAAGAAGAAACAGGGCGCCATTGACCGCCGCCTCGACGGCCTGCGGCTGATGCTTGAGGAAAAACCCGACCCGGAACTGCTCCGGGCTGAGGTCAGCGATGTCTGCCGGGAAGTCAGGGACTGCACCGCCGCCACCGTCACCCACCTTGCCGAACTTGACGACTTCAGCCGGCGCACCGAGGAGCTCAACGACCGCCTTTACCGCGAAGCCATTGCCAGCCGGATGCGCCCCTTCGGCGACTGTACCCGCGGCTTCCCGCGCATGGTGCGCGATCTGGCGCGGCGCCTCGGCAAAAGCGCCAACTTTTCCATTACAGGCCAGGACATCAAGGTGGACCGCGAAATCCTGGAGAAACTCGAGGCGCCCCTTGCGCACCTTCTGCGAAACGCGCTCGACCACGGCCTTGAAAGCCCCGAACAGCGTCAGGCCGCCGGCAAGAAGCCGGAAGGCGCCATCACCCTCCAGGCCTATCACCACGCGGGCCTGCTCCACATAACCGTCTCCGACGACGGCGCCGGCATTGACCTGGAGCGCATCCGTCAAAAGGTGATCTCAAAAGGATTGAGCCCGAAGGAGGTCGCGGAGCGGCTTTCCGAGCAGGAGGTGCTTGACTTCCTCTTTCTGCCGGGCTTTTCCACCAGCGCCGGCGTGAGCGAGATTTCCGGCCGCGGGGTCGGCCTGGATATCGTCCTCAACCTCGCCCAGGAGCTGGGCGGCAGCGTGCGCGTCGAGAACCGCCGCCCGAATGGCAGCGAGTTCCACCTCCAGCTGCCGATCACCCTTTCCGTTATCCGGGCGCTGCTGGTGGAAATCGCGCGCGAGCCCTTTGTATTTCCCCTGGCGCGGATTTCCCACCTGGCCATGCTCGATCCTGGCCGGGTAATCACCCTCGAGGGCCGGCACTACCTGCGCCACAACGGAAGGAACGTCGGGCTCATCAGCGCCGCCGAGGCGCTCGCGCTAACAACCGGTGGCGCAGGCAGCTCGCGCTGGCCGGTGGTGATCATCAGCGACCGCGACAACCACTACGGGCTCATCGTTGACCGTTTCCTCGGCGAATTGATGGTGGTCGTGCGCCCGCTCGACGCGCAGCTCGGAAAGGTTCAGGATATCGGCGCGGTGACGCTCCTCAACGACGGCACCCCCGCCCTGATCGTGGACGTGGATGACCTCCTGCGCTCCGTGGACCGCATCCTGGCGGAGGGCGGCCTGAAGGCCATCGCCCGCGCCGGCGAAAGCGCGCAGCGGCAGAAAAAGCGGAGGGTGCTGGTCGCCGACGATTCCATCACCGTGCGCGAGCTCGAGCGGAAAATACTCCGGAGCCGGGGCTACCAGGTTGACGTGGCCGTGGACGGCATGGAGGCCTGGAACAAGATGCGCGCCGAACAGTACGACCTGCTCATCAGCGACGTTGACATGCCGCGCCTGAACGGCATCGACCTGGTGCGCCGCGTCCGGCAGGACCAGCGCCTCGGCACGCTGCCGGTGATCATAGTTTCTTACAAGGACCGCGAGGAAGACCGACTGCGCGGCCTGGAGGCCGGCGCAAACCATTACCTCACCAAGAGCAGTTTCCAGGACGACACCTTCGTCAGGGCCGTCGCCGACATTATCGGAGAATCCGGGTGATGCGCATCGCCATCGTCAACGACATGCTCATGGCGCTCGAGGCGCTGCGCCGCAGCGTCAGCCGGCGCAGCGACTGGCAGATCGCCTGGACCGCGCGCGACGGCGAGGAAGCCGTCCGGAAATGCGCCGCCGACACCCCCGACATCGTCCTCATGGACCTTATCATGCCGGTCCTGAACGGCGCGGAGGCCACCATGCGCATCATGCGCGACTCGCCCTGCGCAATCCTGGTCGTCACCGCAACCGTCGAGGGCAACATGCAGCTTGTGTTCGAGGCCATGGGCCACGGCGCGCTCGACGCCATAAACACCCCGGTCCTGGGCGCGGACGGCTCGCTGAAGGGCGCATCCGAGCTTGAGGCGAAGATCGAGATGGTCGGAAAGCTCGTGGTCCGGAACAGCCAGGCTCCAGCCCTGATTGCCCTGGACGATTCCGGCAAGGGCAGCCAGCCGCTGCCGCCGCTGGTTGTCATCGGCTCTTCCACGGGCGGCCCGGCGGCCCTGCTGGATATCTTCATGCCGCTGCCGAAGGAATTCCCGGCCGCCACAGTCGTGGTGCAGCACGTGGACGTCGCATTTTCCTCAGACCTGGCCGAATGGCTCGGGCGCCAGTGCGCCCTGCCGGTAAAGGTGGCCAGGTCCGGCTGCCGCCCCGAGCCAGGCACAATCTGGATCGCCGGCACAAACGATCACATGGTGATGACCGCTGAAAAAAAACTGGTTTACCGCCGCGAGCCGAGGGACGTCGTCTACCGTCCCTCGGTGGACGTTTTTTTTCACAGCGTGGCGGCCAGCTGGCCGGGGCGCGGCACGGGCATCGTCCTGACCGGAATGGGCCGCGACGGCGCGGAGGGCCTGCTGAGCCTGCGCAAATCCGGGTGGAAAACCATCGCGCAGGACAAGGAGACCTCGGTCGTCTTCGGCATGCCAAAGGCTGCGATCGAGAGCAATGCCGCCATGAAGGTGCTTCCCATTGACCGGATAGCCCAAGAACTGCTATCCTGCACGCGTTAGATGCAATGCCGCGCGGCAAGCGCGGCCACGGAAAGGCCCGACATGTTCCAGGATGAAAAACAGAAAAACGCACTGAAAACTTCCCTGACCGAGCACGAGGTCAAGGTCATGCTCGTCGACGACCAGGCCATTATCGGCGAGGCGGTCCGGCGCATGCTCGCCCCGGAAAAGGACATCCTCTTCCGCTACGTGAGCGACCCTAAAAAAGCCGTCGAGGCCGCCGGCGAATTCGGCCCCACCATCATCCTCCAGGATCTGGTCATGCCCGATATGGACGGGATGGACCTGGTGAAAACCTACCGCGCCACCCCTCGGACCGCCAACATTCCCGTGATCGTGCTCTCAACCAAGGAAGAGCCCAAAGTCAAGGCCGATTCCTTCGCCCGGGGCGCCAACGACTATATCGTGAAGCTGCCCGACCGGATCGAGCTCATCGCTCGCATCCGCCACCACTCGCAGGGCTACATCAACCTCCTCCAGCGCAACGAGGCCTATTCGGCCCTGCTGGAAAGCCAGAAGACCCTCACGGCCGAGCTGGCGGAAGCCGCCTCCTACGTGCGCTCGCTCCTGCCGGAGCCGCTCAAAGGCCCGCCGGTGGAAACAGACTGGCGCTTCATCCCCTCCACCCAGCTCGGGGGCGACGCCTTTGCCTACCACTGGATTGATGACGACCACTTCTGCCTCCTCCTGCTGGACGTTTGCGGGCACGGGGTCGGCGCGGCCCTGCTTTCAATTTCCGCCATCAACGTGATCCGCTCCGAGGCCCTGCCCCGCACCGATTTCAGGGATCCCGGGGCCACCCTCTCGGCGCTGAATGAGGCCTTCCTGATGGAAAAGCACAACAACATGTATTTCACAATCTGGTACGGCATTTTCAACCGCCGTGAAATGACCCTGAGCTACTCCTCGGCCGGCCACCCGCCCGCGCTCCTCGTCAACCGCCGCGAAAACGGCAAGCCCGAAGTGCAGCACATATCCACGCCCGGCATGGTCCTAGGCGGCATGCCGGGGACAAAATATTCTACCAAAACCATCCGCCTGGAAACGCCCTGCACGATCTACGTCGTCAGCGACGGCACCTTTGAAATCACCCTCCCGGACGGGGCCATCTGGCCCTTCGACGAATTCGTCGGGCTCCTGGCAGACGCCACCCAATCCAACCGCCCGGCGCTGGACGCCCTTGAAAAGAGGGTGCGCGAGATCCACGGCCCGGGGGCGCTCGACGACGATTTTTCGATCATGAAAATTGATTTCCTCCGGCCCTGACCGCCGCGGACTTCCGCCTTCCTATGCCGCCAGGCCCTGGCGGCCTGCAGCGCCGGATTCATATTCCCGTCTTTGACGTCGGCCCGCATGGCACGCTGGCAGCTGCCGGATTCTTCCGCAGCACCTTTACCCAAAGAGTCTTTGGCGGAATATGTTGACTTATATGAAACTTATTTTACTATTCCAGGCCATGGCACACAACAGGAGGATTTCATGCCCGTTCTAGCCCTGGCGCTGCTGAGCATGGCTTGCGCCGCCGCCAACGACTTTGTATTCAAGCTCTACGCCCGGCGCTCCGGGCCGGTCGGCGCCTACCTGGCCGTGATCGGCGTAATCTGGGCCCTGGCATTCGCCGCCTGCCTGCCCTCCCGGCAGGTTTTGCTGCAGCCGGCCACCCTCCTGTGGGGCGCCGTCTCCGGGGTGTTTTCCATCACCGCCAACATCCTCTACGTCATGGCCCTGAAAAAAGAGGACGTCGGCGTCTGCTCCACCATCTACCGCCTCAACCTGGTGCCGGCGGCCTTCCTTGCCTTCCTGCTATTCGGCGAGCCGGCCACGGCGCCGCGCCTGGCGGCCATAGCCGCCGGCGTCGCCGCCGTCCTGTTCTTTTCGTGGCCTTCGGGGCGCGCCGCCGCCAAGCCGTTCGTTTCCTTCTCAATAGCGGCCGTCTTCCTCGCCAGCCTCCTGCGGGCCGGCATGGGCCTAAGCTACAAGGCGGGCCTGCTGGCCGGCGCCGATGAATTCGGGCTCATGACCATAAACGGCTGCGCCTGGATCGCGGGCGGGGCGGGATTTCATTTCATGGCCAACCGCGCCGCATGGCGCGCGCCCCGCTCCACCTTCGCCTACGGCGCCGTGTCCGGGGCGCTGGTCTGCGGCATCGTCCTCTTCCTGGTGCTGGCCCTTAAACGCGGCGATGCCAGCCTGGTCCTGCCGGTCACACAGATGAGCTTCGCCCTGACCGTCCTGGCGGGAATTGCATTCATGCACGAGCCGCTCACGCTGCGCAAATGCGCGGGCGTCTCGCTCGGGGCCGCCTGCATATTGCTGATGGGAATACGCTGATGAAACGGAGCACGAGCACTGCCGCCAGCCCGCTCTTTAAGATCGGCCTGCGCATCCGCCGGGCCAGGCGGAAAAAAAATCTGACCCTGGCCGACATCGCCCGCGGGACGGGCCTTTCGAAGGGGCTTTTATCGAAGGTTGAAAATTTCCGGGCCCTGCCCTCCCTGCCGGTTCTGGCGGAGATCGCGCGCTGCCTCGGGATCGGCATGGAAGACATAGTGAAGGGCATAGGCGCCGGTGAGGCGCCGCGCTGCCAGCTCGTGCCGGCCTCCGGGCGAACTCCGATGCGGCGCGAGCCGTCGCGCGGATTCAAATACGAGGCGATCATCTCGCGCCCGCTGGGAGGGGTCGGGTTTGAGGCTTTCGTGCTCACTCTTGCGCCCGGAGCGCGGCGCAAGCCCCTCGCCACCGAGGGCGGGGAATTCATTTTCATGCTCAGGGGAAACATCAGCTTTGCCGTCGGCCGGGAATCCTTTTCGCTCAAGGCCGGCGACGCATTTTATTTTGACGGGCGCGTGCCGCACGTGCCCCGCAACACCTCCGGGACCCCCGCCGAGCTCCTGGTGGTCTATTTATTGCGGCAACAAAACAGGAAAGGGAACCATGAAGACTTTTAACTCTCCCTGGGCCGGCATTGGCCGAT
>JBAYWJ010000145.1:0-8951 GCA_041674125.1 Kiritimatiellia bacterium | reverse complement strand
TTCGGCGCCACATGCGCAGTCTTCAACGTCTGCCCTCCAAGATTAAGCGTTTCTTTGATCATCCCAAAGTCGCCTATGCAAAAGTCGCTTGAATGTCATAACTTTAATTGCCGGGGTAATAGATAGACGCATTAATGACCCTGAAACTAAATATCCAATAATCAGGAATGCGTAAGGCGACCCCGGATGGCCTGCCCGGATGGGAATACCCGCTGGACGTTGTTCGGCCCCATTACCGGCAAGGACGACAGCAGTAAATGGCCCGGTAAGATCGGATTCAGCCCATTGCCGATGGATGGCGCAACGGCAATTCCCCGGCATGCCGTTTTGCCACCCACATGCATGCTTATCCGGCAAGCGGCAAAACCGTTTGATGAAAAGATTGTCTTGCCGGTCGCCAACGATTATATTTGTCCCGACACCGTGCTTATCGGCCCGGGCGGAAACGAACATGTTTAAGGTTATCGTAAAATGATTGGTCGGGGGTTGAATCGCCATGTCCATGTCGGTTACATTTCTCGGCGCGGCGCAGAACGTGACCGGCTCGTCCTATGCCGTGGAAGTGGATGAGACCGCCGTGCTGGTGGATTGCGGGCTCTACCAGGAGCGCGCGCTCAGGGATCGGAACTGGGCGGCGTTCCCTGTTGCCCCCGCGCGGATCAAGGCCGTATTGCTTACCCATGCCCACCTGGACCATTGCGGGCTTCTGCCAAAGCTGGTCCGCGAAGGATTCAGGGGGAAAATCTACTGCACCCCGGCGACGGCCGAGATCGTCCCGATCGTTCTCCTTGATTCCGCCAGGATCCAGGAGGAAGACGCCCTGTCCAAGGAGAAGCGGCACGCGCGGGAGGGGCGCCGGGGACCTCATCCGGAGCTGCCGCTGTATACGATCAGCGACGCGGAGGCGGTTGTGCCTCTCCTGACTCCGGTTGCCTATGGCGCCGCCGTGCCGGCGGCGAGCGGCATCAGGGCCAGTTTTTTTGAGGCCGGCCATATTCTCGGGTCGGCGATGATCAACCTGGAGTTAGGCGAGGAGCCTGCCAGGCGCACCATGCTTTTTACCGGTGATCTCGGGCGATGCAACCTCCCGATCCTGCAGGACCCCGCCACTTGCCGGTCGGCCGACTACCTGGTGATTGAATCAACGTACGGGGACCGGCTCCATGAACCGACTGAGAATATTCCGGATGCTCTCGCGCGCATTATTAATGAAACGCGCCAGGCGGGCGGGAAAGTCGTGATACCGGCTTTTGCCATAGAACGCACGCAGGAGCTGATCTATTATCTGACCATCCTGTTCCGCGCCGGAAAAATCCCGCGGCTGCCCGTCTTCCTCGACAGCCCCATGGCCATACGGGTCACGGAGGTTTTTAAACGCCACAAGGAACTGTTCGACGAAGAAACAAAGGCGTTGATGGAGCAGGTTGGCAACGCGCATGAGCTTCCGGGCATAACCCTGACTTCCAAGGCGGAGGAATCAAAGGCCATAAACAAGGTCAAGGGCCCGGCGGTGATCATTGCCGGGTCGGGCATGTGCACCGGCGGGCGGATTAAGCATCACCTGGCGAACACCATCGGCCGGCCGGAGAACACCGTCCTGTTCGTCGGCTACCAGGCCATGGGCACCCTCGGGCGCGAGATCCTGGACGGGGCCGCAAAAGTGCGGATCCTGGGCCAGCCGCACGCAGTCCGCGCGCGTGTTGAACAGCTTAACGGATTCTCGGCGCATGCCGATAAAGAAGAACTCCTCGCCTGGCTTAAGACCTGCGCGCGGCCGCCGCGCCGCGTCTTTGTGACCCACGGCGAAGCCGGGACCGCCCTGAAGTTTGCCGAATTTGTACATGAAAAAACCGGCTGGAGCGCCTCCGCCCCCGCGTATAACCAGCGGGAAACACTCTCCTGATGTGACTGTTCGCGTAGTCGAGGCTGACGATCGCAAAACCGGATTCCCTTGCTTTTTGGATCCGAGTCCTCTTATCGGCTTGGCACGCACTTCGTGTCGCGTTATGATCGTGGCCCTGATGAAACGATATCAAATCAATCCAATAATCATAACAATCTTCGTGATGGGAATTATAATGACGGCTCAGGCGATGGAAAAAAATCGAATCGCAGTGCTCAAAACCGGTAAAACCGTTTACGTGCGGAGTTATTTTTCGGAACAGTACGATGTCCTGCTGAAGATCGCGCCCGGCCACTGCGGCCAGGTCAATTTCGTCGAGGTCAGCCTGCCGGCGTCGGATGAGGCGCGGTATCCCGACCAGGGCATGCTCTATTATCACAAGACCACCGACGACACGCCGCCCTGGAAGATCAATGGCCGTTTCCTCGGCGGCAATCACGGCGGCGTGGTGATAAACCGGCAGGAGTACCTGGTGGACGGCAAGAACCCCCTGAAGGACGATACGCTCACCCGGTGCGAGTTCCTGGACATGGTGGATGAATACGACGTCGTGCAGGCGGCCAAAGGCATTCAGGAAGTACTGATATCCAACCGTATTATCTATCGCCTGCAGCCGTTTGGCGCATGCACGATAGAGCATTGGGCCACGGTTCGCCGCGATTGCCGCATCGATGTCTGGGCGCTGGCGCAGGCCATGGTGTTGAGCGGCGGCGATTTTGCGGGGCATGATCATTACCTGCCGCCGGCATTCGACGCCCATGATTATTACATTCCCAAGACGCGGGCGTTTGAGAAGGACGGCATACGCTGCGATTTCAGCCGGATGGAAGACTATCGCAAGGCGCCGGTCCCGATCCGGTTCGATGAAACCATGATCAGCGACACCAACAACCTGCCGGACCGGTTCATGCAGCTGCTGGGCCGCGGAGGTACCAATCGGCTGGGATTTGTCTGCGGCTATTCCCTGCTGACCGGATGCACCCGGCCGGAGGAACGCGCGCGACTGTGCCGTTATCCGGTCACGCTGTCCAAGGGAAAAAAAACCTACCCGCTCGTGTTGGATGACATGGATGCGAAGGCCGGCACGGAACTGCATGCCATGGCCTACCGGCAGTATTTCGATCCGGCGGCGTTCCCCGGGGCCACGGCCGTATACTGGCATCGCCAGGGAGACGCATACGTGGTTTATGCCCATTACCATCGACCGGTGGAACAGGATGTCCTTCGGCTCCCGGACCACCTGGCCGGCAAAACCGTCACGGTGATTGAAAAAACGCCGGCCGTGGAATTGCATTCCGGTGCGCGCGTGCCGGCCGGCGGCCTCGTGGTTTCCGTGGCCGATAATGGCGGTTACATCGTTTTGAAACTGGATAAACCTTGAGCAGTGGGGCACGGGCCGGGTATCGCCAGCGCCGGATAGCGGGCCACAGTAGTAAAGGCGCCATACGGCAGCATGCCTTTATTTCACGCAGAAGAGGCGGCTGTTACCCTGTTTTGAACGTTCATTTCGCTCCGCGCTTGATATCCCCGGCCGGTTTTGGCAGTCTGCCAGTTATGCAAACGCCTGTTCAGGCCGGTTCCAGCTGACTGGTGTCTGCGACGGCTGAAAAACGATTTCTTGCCAATTCATGAAGGAATTAAATCCCAGCAAGTTGAAGGAAACCCTGGAAGCGCGCGCGGACAGTGACATAAGGTTATGGAACATCGGCGGGGCCGCGATGGCCGTATCGCAGCACGGCGAGCAGGTCTGCGGGCTCTATCGCGGGTACAAAAACACCGAAACAAAGGAGCCGCTGTGCCCCGGCACCATTTTCCGCCTCGCCTCGATGACGAAGCCGGTCACGGGCCTGGCGTGCCTCATCGGGCTGGAGCGCGGCTGGTTCCGGCTCGATGACAAGGTGTCCGGATACTTCCCCGCCTTCGGGAAAATGTCCGTGGGGAAGCTTGCTGAAAACGGGACCCCCGTCCCGGCCCGCGCGGCTGAAAAAGATGTCCTGATCTGGCACCTGCTGACGCATACGAGCGGCATCGTCACTTCGGACGAGCTTGGCCTCCGCCAGGACGCGCTCACGCCGCCGTCGGTGCGCACGTCGCTCGAGAGCGCCGTGGATTATTACGGCAAAAACACTTACCTCTCCTTTGAGCCGGGAGAAAAGACCTCCTACAGCGGGTACGCTGCCTTCGACATCGCGGCCCGGCTCATCGAGATAAAGAGCGGCATGCGTTACGCGGATTTCGTGCGCAAGAATATCTTCAAGCCGCTCGGCATCGCGGACATCACCTTCGCGCCCACCAATGAGCAATGGGGGCGGATGATCGCGATGTGCGACCGGGCGGTGAACGGGCTTGTAACGGTCAACATGGGCTCGCACACCTTCGAACAGTGTCCGTTAAGCTATACCTGCGCGGGCGCGTCGCTCGCTGGCAGCCTCGAGGACTACCTCGTCTTTGCGGAGATGCTGCGGCGCGGCGGCGAATACAACGGCGCAAGGATTGTTTCGCCGGAGCTGGTCCGGCTGATGCGCAGGCCCTATGTCCCCGACGGGACGCCCGGGCTGAGCGATACCCAGAGCTGGGGGCTCGGCGTGCGCGTCACCTTGCGCGACACTGTTCTGCCCGCAGGCTGTTTCGGCTGGAGCGGCGCTTACGGCACGCACTTCTGGGTTGACCCCGAAAACGATATCACGGCGGTGTATATGAAGAATATGCGCTGGTTCGACAGCCACGGCGGCGGCAATACGGGAAGGCAGTTCGAGCGCGATGTCATGTCGGCGCTGGAGTGACCCGGCTTGCCTCTCCAGGATATATAACAGGTTTATTTGGCCTGTCTCCTAAATATCCCGCGGCCCTGATCATCTGCTTGTTGCCCAGGAAAAGAATCATGGCTGCTACTGTGTTGCTCATTGCTCCTTGCTCTTTATAGCCTGCTGGATGCAGTCGGCAACTTGCTTGCCAAGATGTTTATTTCCTTCCGCGTTGAAATGAACCTTGTCCGGAGCTTGCCATTCTTTCACGTGCGGCAGGACGAATTCATACAAATCGTCAATGGCAACGCCGCGGGATTTCATAAGCTCCGCTGCGGTCCGGTTGAGCGTTGGAATGGCCTCGAACCGTTCGCCGGTCCGGCTCATGATCGGCGTGGTGCTTGCCCATATCAGCCTGGCGCCGGTGCCCTTGAGGACATCAAGGATTTTGGCCAGGTTGTCCCGGTACTGTTCCGGGGAATGCCGCACCCGGATTTCGGCCGTGGGCGGGCGCATGTCCACTCCGCGGACAAGTTTGCCATTGGTATCAACCATGTGTGTATCCCAGATGCCGAAGTTGAAGTGGATCACGTCCCATTTGCCCGTGCCCAGCCAGGTCTTGATTTGCGCCAGGCCGTAGCCCGAGTGCTGGCAGTTTACCGGGGGACGGAACACCCCGGCGACGCCCTTCAGGTTGCCGCGTACCGGCTCGGTGTAACCGATTGATATGGAGTCACCGATGATCAGCACCCGGGGCAGGCTCGAGGTTTTGGCGGGGTTGATGAATGCGTTGGTAACGTTTTCGTGGAGCTCGGCCTCCGCGAGCTTCTCGCCGGCCGCGGCCACGGCAGAAGCCATTACCAGAATCAATAACGGCGGGAAATATTTTTTGATTTTGGTTTTCATGTGCTGAAGCGTAGCCGATCAGTGGCAGAAAAGCCATTAGAAACTGCGGGGCAGGGTGCCCGAAGGTCGCGTCTTATGTGTTTGCCTTGTTCCGGTCTGCCGAAGGCGCGGCGCTGCGGGCTAGGATCTCCCCAGCTTCTCCAAGGCCTCCGCGTCGGCCAGGTCCTTGGTTCTTCCAGATGCCCGTTTGTTGCTGATGAGTGTCCGTCATTCGCAGTGCGATTGTGTGCGTCCTGTCCATATTCGAAGAATAGCCAATCCTCCGCCTGCAGCAATTATTATCTTGCTCCGAATGCTCGTTCTTGCCGTTTGCGAACCAGAGGCCGTTGTTCGGAGCTATTTCGTTTTCGGTATTTCCACCTTCGGTAACTCGATCGTTCCGCTCCAATCCTTGTAAAGGTGAACGCCGGTCTGTTTGCCCACCGCCAACTTGCCTGAGAGTCGGTAAGTCGTGCCGTCTTGCGGTATTATCCACGCTTTGGAAGGCCCAACATCCACGATAACTATGTCCTTGTTAGGATTGTAGCCAAGTCCAGGAAAACTAACCTGGAATCTTATCGTGCCCGCAAAGGGAAGGTGGATTGGCTGCCAATCCGGAGTCATCCCGTCATAGGGTTCGTTGGCAACCGGAAGGTCCTTGCCGGCTTTGTCGGTGACGCGCAGGTCGAGCCGCTCTGGAGTGAACCGGATTGTCATCTGGCCTGCCACATCTCGTACATTCTGCATTTCAATTAGCACGGAACAGAATGGTGTGTTTGTTCCAGTTGGTGGCATTATGATAAGACGCGCTCGCAGTCCGTTGACCGCTGGCGACCATCCCGTATCGTCATCTACCGCCAGCGCGAGTGATGCCACCAGCAGGAATGTGCTGAAAATGTATTTCATCTTCCATCCTCTCGCCGAACGAGCAGAGTTGAGGAAAGTGGCGCGAGGTAAGGCAGGCGGAACCTGCCGCTTACGCTGCGGATCACGCGCGGCTATAAGCCGTCGCGTACATCCGGCCAGTTCGGCAGTTCTCTCTGTCTTAGCCGAATTCATGCAAGGCCTCGCGAGACGACAAGTCTCAGCAGACCGCCTGAACCGCCCGGACATCCTGCGAAGACGTCGTCCTCCGTGAACCTGCACATCAGGATCTCCCGATCGCCAGTGCGAGAACGGTCATAGATGATATAGATGGTTCCGTCTTTGCCCTGTTGTCCGTCGGGATATGAAATGTTTTCCCTTTCGTCGAGCAGAAGCCCCTTGGACCACGACTTCCCATCATCCGTGGAGGCATAGGCAGTAAGGTGTGATCGTCCTGTCTTTTCAAGCATGGGGCCGTGTTTCACCAGCAGCAGGTTGCCGGAACCCAGTCGGCGGATGAAGAATCGGGAGGATGGGTGTTGAATAGAGGAGGCGCTGAGCGCACTCCACGTCAGGCCATTATCGGTGGACAGACTCTCGCCGATTCCCTGGCTCGTGCGGACCAACATCCACAGTGTGCCATCTGCCTTTTCGACGACCATGTGTTCATCGAATGACCGCAGGTCTTTCGGCACATGACAAGCTCCTCGCAGGCTCCAGGTTTTCCCTTGGTCCGCCGAAACGACGACTTTGGCGCTGTTGTCCGTCTCCCGCCACGTCGACGCTGGCAGCATCCATTCGCCGGAGGATAGAACGATGGGCTTGCACATCATAACCCCGTCGGTGAGGCGCCCGGGAGATGACCATCCAGCGTTCTCCAGGTCCGGTTCATCGTTCGTCATGGCCCACACGCCGGCAACCTTGCCGTCATGGCCGACTGATTGCGCCCAGAACGACCAGAGCCTGCCGGATGGGTCTATCCACAACTCCGGATCAAACGCCCGCACCGGTCCATCCCCGTCAGGATCGACGATCCGGAGTTCCTTCCAAGTTGCGCCGTGATCCCCGCTGGTGGCAATCACAACGTAATTGTTGTGGTCTTCGTCCGGCGTCTTGCCCGCGTACCACGCCGCCCAAATCCGGCCGTTCGAAGCGACAGCCAGACTCGGGATGCCTTGAAATCTGCGCGTCGCCAGCCCGTGGGTGTTCGGGCTGGAATCATATATGACAGGCGGCAGGAGGTATGCTTCCATTTTCATGCTGTTCTTTCTCCAGGTGCCGAACAGTGCGCTTCAGTTTAGTTTTGTCCGCTCCGGACAAAACGTAAACTGCAAGTGATGGCTCTCCTACTTCAAATATTTATCAACAAAATCACGAGGGCTGAGAACCTCAATTCCGGCGTATCCATCTGTCTT
This sequence comes from Kiritimatiellia bacterium, assembly GCA_041674125.1. Lineage (GTDB taxonomy): Bacteria > Verrucomicrobiota > Kiritimatiellia > JAAZAB01 > JAAZAB01 > JAQUQV01. Next base: position 1,140 of record JBAYWJ010000145.1, on the reverse strand, counting down.
GCGTAATGCTTTGTCCCCGCTGGCAATGATCCGTATATTGCTTGCCAGCGCGCAAGCGAGAAACTTGTCATCATCCGGATCGTTGCACACTCGTTCTGCCAGTGGAGGCGCCTCAACGACTTCGCCTTTAAAGGCAAGTAGTTCCAGCGCTGGGGTTAGATCGATGGACGGAAACTCCCCTGCAAGTTCTCGGCCAACACGGTCATATTCACTCAGTATCTCAGGTGTTACCACTAAGATCAATTTCCCGTGACGCCAAGCGTCCGGAATCTCGTATGGTGGACCTGAAAAAAATACTCCTGACACAAAGACGTTTGTATCAAGGATTACTCTCATTTTCTGGCTCTTGCCCTGGCGACTGCTTTGGCGACGTCGGATAGTTTCATGCCGCTTACCCGCGCTTGTTGCCGTGCCTTGAGGATGAGATCGTCAAAGCCGCCCATGGATGGAGGGGCGATGGTTTTGAGTATCACCACGTCGTCTTTTCCAACCACGACAAATTGGGCGCCTTCTTTAAGCCCCAATCGCCCTCTGATATCTTCTGGAATCACCACTTGTCCCTTTGAAGACATTCGTGTTGTAGCCAGTGTTTGCATGTGTAGTTCTCCTTTTGATATTATTCTTACTGGTAAGACTATAGCATGGAGAACATTTGTCCACAATCTTTTCTTTGAAGCCGATGACTGGTTTCTGTTTCTTTGCAATTTTCAAAAACCAGGTCATGTACCGGTGCTTGCCGACAGCATGACCACCTATTACGTGCCACTGGCCAAGACACAGTTCTATATTGGAGGTCATGGCTTGTGTTTGGAAATATGGGCCTTTTACGTCTTTGATTCTGGGATTTGTGACCTTTAGTGGAACAAACTCAATTCCTTATTATCAGCTAAAATGTACGGGGTAGAATAATACTTGTCAAATATTGATTATTAGAAGGTTATGAATGCAGGATCCGGGTTTCTTTCATGCACGACTTTGTCTTTTTATGCTTGCGCGCAGGAACGGAAAGTAACAAACTCAACATGCCAGTTGCATTATAGGCAGCAAAATGAATAATGGGCGATTGGGACAACCAGGCAATGATCAGGTAACCATGCTGAACCGGAAAGATATGTATGCGGTGATCCTGGCAGGGGGCTC
>JBAYWJ010000144.1:0-8981 GCA_041674125.1 Kiritimatiellia bacterium | reverse complement strand
TTCCGACAGCCAAGAGTCCATCGCCGACATCATCAGCGCGCGCCAACACATGCCGGGGGCATTGCTGCCGATCCTGCACGGCATCCAGGACGCGCTGGGCCACGTGCCGGCCAACTCGGTGCCGGCCATCGCGCAGGCCGCGCTCGCTTCCGGCGTGCCGGTCCTGGCCAACGCCGCCTCGCACGCCGCCGCCGGCGCCCTGATCAGCCTCGGGGCGGATTATTTCGAAGTCGGGCGCGCGACGGGGAACGTGGCCGCTGAAATCCTGAAGGGCCGCGCGCCGGATTCCTTCCCGGTTGAAAACGTGGTGCCGCAGAGGCTGGTCCTAAACCTGGACGTATTGCCGCTGCTGCGCGAGCCCTGGGACATCCCGGAGGAGGATTTTGTTGCCGCCGTTGAGGCGGCTTGCAGGGAAATGGGCCCCGCGCGGCGCGCCCCGCCAAGATGTGCCTCATGCATTACGCCGAATCAATGTTTGCCGAGGACTGCGAGAAGGGGTTTTTGGAGGAGCTGGGCCGGCTCGGGCTCGTCCGCGGCCGCGACTACGAGCTTAAAATAATGAACGCCCAGGGCCAGATCATCAACCTGCCCTCGATGATCGATGCCGCCGTGACCGAAGGCAACGACATTTTCCTCGTAACCTCCACCCCGACCCTGCAGTCCGCGGTGCACAAGATCAAGGACAAGCCCGTCATTTTCAGCGTTGTGGCCAACCCGGCCCTGGCCGGCGCCGGGCCCGACTTCACCAACCACGTTTCCAACGTAACCGGCATCTCGACCATGGTTGATTTCGACGGTATGGTGAAGATTTTGCGCGAGTGCCTGCCGCATGCAAGGAGGTTCGGGACGCTTTACGCCGACAACGAGGATAACTCAATCTTCAACAAGGACCAGATGGCCCGGGCCATGCGGCAGGCGGGCCTGGAGCTCGAGGCGATCGGCGTTTCGAGCCAGGCCGAGGTGGTTGATGCCGCCAAGGCTCTGGCCGGGCGCGATATTGACGGCATCTGCCAGGTGCCGTCAAACATCATCGATGCCTCGTTCGCCGGGATTGCGCTCGCAGCGCGCTCAAGCAAAAAGCCCCTGTTCTGCTTCGTCAGCGGCCAGGTCGATACCGGCGGGGCGGCGGTGGCCCTGTCGCGCGACTACTGCCAGTCCGGGCGCGACATGGCGCTCCTGGCGGCGCGGGTATTGCGGGGCGAAAGCCCGGCCGGGATACCGATTGCCCTGACCAGCAGGACCATCCTGGCGGTCAATCCTTCCAACGCCGCCCTGTGCGGATTTGAAATCCCGGAAAGCATACTGCGCCGCGCCGGCCGGGCGGCCGGGCGTTGAAAAAAAGCGGGCCCCGTCACCTGAAATCAATTTCCCGGCCGTCAATCAGGATTTTGCAGACCGACGCGTAGCCTTTCTTATCCACGGAAAGCTCGGCCGTGATCATTCGCCGGGCTATGTCTTTCTCGATCTGTTTGCCCTTGCCCTCCGGCACGAAATAGCTTTCGATGCCGTAGTTGACTTCGGTTGAATTTCCGGAGGGCCACCCGGTAACCGAGCCCCTCAGAATAATCTCGTCCGTGCCGGCCTTGCCCGGATGCTCGGAGCTTGCGGCCACCGCCTGCCATTCTCCGTTTGTTTTGGCAATCGTCACGAACACCCGCTGACCCCTCCTAAGGCCCGCCTTATCGTGCATTATCTTGCCGAGGCTCAGGCGCGAGAATTCGTAATTCAGGATTATGTAGTCGCCCCGGAAAACGCTCCTGGGATCCACCGGCACGATTTTTACGGTGATTTTTTTGCCGGACCGCAAGCTCCATTCCTTCCTAACCTGGATGGAAAGGATGAAGGCAATCTGGATGAACACCGCTGCGAGTGCCAGGAGCCAGCTTATGGAGCGTTTACTGTTCAATGATGGCCACCTTGTCCTTGTATTTTTCGAAGATTATCCCGCCAACGAGGACGATGACGCCGGTCAGGATGAAAAGGACGGCCTTGTATAACAGGCTCCACTCGATTTCCAGGAAGCGGCTGCCGACCAGCAGGACCAGGAAAACCAGGGCCAGCGCCTTGAGATACGCCTCGCGGCGCCGGTAGCCGGCAACCAGGAAGGCCATCAGCATGCAGATCGCGCAGAAATTCGCCGCGAAAACCTGCCGGGTTCCAGCGAGGTTGCATGAGTACACCGCTATCAGCGCGGCCGGGATAACCAGCAGAACCGGCACCATGAACCTTTCCTCGGGCAGCAGGCCGTTTTTATGCGCAGGGTAGGCGAAGCCGGCCAGGCGTACGTATGCAAAGATGGCGCCGGCGTAAAATACGGCCATCAGAAGCCAGAAATCGAACGAAGAAGGAAATGAGTAATCCTTAACGAAGCTTCTGCTGATCTCGCTCGAGGAGAATGTGTAAAGCGCGGCAAAGACGGCGAACAGGCCGAAAAACTTGAAGGCATTGCCCAGGCCGGCATTGTGGAGCTTTGACACGTAATTCCAGCCCAGAAGGTAGCAGGCGGCGCCGTAAGCCGGGTAGAGCAGGAAAAGCATCAGGGGCTGCTCCCACCTGATCAGGCAGAATGGCAGCCAGAAAAACAGGTAAACCAGAAGAATATTCAGGAGCGCGGTTGATTTGCTAAAATGCCGGTGGGCAATGGCGATCAGGATAACCGGCAGCAGGCTGAGAGTCATGTATCCTTTGAAGAAGGGCATAAGGAAAACGAACAAGGCGGCCGCCAGGAGAAAGGGCAGCATCTTGTTAATTTCAATCCCGGTCTGGTCCAGGTCCGTGGTCCGGGCCAGCGCCCAGGCCGCCAGCACGCCCGCCAGGAGCAGGCCGGAACAGGTCCAGAAGGATGCCGGCAGGGTGGCGAGCGTCATGGCCCGTGGATCAAATTTAATCGGGCCGCAGAGCGGGATGACGCCTATGGCGATCCCGGCGGCAACCAGGCCGATGACCAGGTACACCTGGCGGTAGGCGGCCAGGCGCCCGCCGGCATGCAGGTTGGATATTGCCAGGAGCGCAATGCCGTACAAGGCCAGGGGCGCGACCAGGTGGATTGAGATGTTTTCCCCGAACCAGAGGATGTTGTTGACCAAAAGCCACGCGCCGCCGGTCGCCAGGCAGACGGCCAGCCCGACCTTGGATTTTAAATAATATGACAGCGGGCCGAGGAGTCCCAGGAGTATGATGAGAAAGGGCAGGTGCGGCTCCATGTCCCCGAAAGCTTCCCCGAAGGTCCAACCGATGAAGAGGGCCAGGGCCAGAAAAAAGTTTAGTTCGGACTTCAGCAGCCAGGCAAAAGGAACGATGCCGATCGCCCACAGGAAAAAGGCGGCCGTGAAGCCGTAATTCACGTGATACATCTGGGCGACCAGCCAGATGCCGGCGCCGTAGAACAGGTTCCCGAGAAAAACCAGGCTCAAGCCCGCCTTTTCAAACTTCGGCCGGCGCGCCAGGAATAAAAATCCGGCCAGGTGCGCCGATGCAATTGACGCGATTATAATGGCCAGCTTGAAAAAGTTCGGCAGGCCGGGCCAGTTGAAGGCGACGAGGGAAATCACGCCGATGCCGATCAGGAAGGCCCCGATCGCCTCCAGGATCACCACCAGTTTCAGGGCCGGCCTGTCGCCGGCCGGGCGCGCCGCATCCTGCTCGGGCCAGGCATATAGGTTAGTAATGGCTTCCTGCTGGCCCCGGCTCAGGATGCCGGCGTCAACCCAGAGCTCCAGGTGCCTTTTCAGCCACTGGGCCATGATCTGCCCGAGCTTTTCCTTTGCTTCGACTTTACCGTTTTCCATGTTTTTCCTGAAAATGGCTGTCTGTTCCCGCGCGGGTTATCAATAAACTTCGCGCTTAAGGCTGCGGACGGCCGCGAGCAGGCTGAAGGCGCCCAGCAAGACCCATACCCCGATGCCGAACGCCAGCGGAATGAAAAACTTCCCGGAATCCCATTCCGTAAACGACCCTGCCAGGGCCATCAGGGGGAAAAACGGATTGTGATACATAGTAAGATACATTACGAGCTCCTGGAATGTTTTGTTGCTGCCGTGGTTGAATGCCATGGCCAGCGAGCCCAGCATGGGCAGAACCGCGATCCAGCCGAACAGGAACGACCCGGTGACAAGGTAGGCTGTCAATGAACGCCCGAACAGACCGGAAATGCCCAGCGACAGCGCCGAAAGAACCAGCCCCGCCAGCAGATTCAGGCCCAGGCAAGCCAGGATTAGTTGCCAGGATGGTCCGCCCCAGAGGGTGGCGGTGAATAAAAAGGGCAGGGCCAGCACGCCGAGCCAGATGACGAACGTCCAGGCGCCCCAAAGCTTTCCGAGCGCGATACGCGCCGCGCTTGCGGGCGAGTTGATGAGCGCGGCCAGGGTGCGCTGCTCGCGCTCCTGCGAAATCCTGCCGGCGGTTGCCAGCGGCGCCAGGATCACGAGCAGGCCGGCCTGGCAGAAGAGCGTGGCCCATGTTAGTCCTTCGCCGATCCCGCTTGGCTCGATGGACTTTATGCAGCGGGAAAACAGGTTCAAAACGGAAATTAGCACGATGCTGCTGATGATGACCAGGGTAAATACAAAAAAGAGCGCAATGAGCCACAACCGTTTTTCCCGCGCGCGTACCCTGAGCTCAATCCAGTATAATGGATTCATCACTTTCTGTCCCCATGCTTGTTGGCTGCGCAGGAGGATTGATTGTCATCGCGCAATATTTGCAAAACCAACTCGTTCAGCTCAACCTGCCGGCGATAAAATTCATAGACGTCCACGCCTTCATCCATAACTGCTTTCAAGGCTCGGGCCGCGGCGGCATCGTCCGCTGCGGCAAAGATCAGCGTGCCGGTGCCGGATTTGGCGCTGAATCCCAGCCTTGCCAGTACCGCCCCGGCGATATCCGGCCGGCTGCAGCGCAGACACCATTCAGCCATTGTGAAGCCGTGATCAAGTTCGGCGCGCGTGAAGAATGGCTCGCCCGCAGTGATGTCCACCCATCGGCCCTGGTTGATGATGGCAAAACGGTCGGCCAGCTGCTGGAGCTCGGGGAGAATATGGGATGATACTGCCACTGCGCGCCCGGTTTCCGCCAGGCGGCGCACGGTGTTGAGAAGCTCGCTGCGCGCGTACACGTCCAGGCCGGCGGCCGGCTCGTCCAGGAGGAGTACCGGGGTGTCGGCAAGGAGAACTCTTCCCAGAGCCAGGCGCCGTTGCCACCCTGCCGAGAGAGTTTCCACTTCGTCGTCCAGCCAGGGTGAAAGGCCAAGAATTTCCACGGCGCAGTCAATTTTTCCGGAGATTTGGTGAATCGGGATATCCTGTAACCTGGCGAAGAATTCCAGGTATTCGCGCGCCGAAACGTCGGTGTAAACACCCAGCGGATCTGGCATGAGCCCTATGAGTCTGGCCGCTTTTTTCGGCTGGCGTGTGATGTCAAGTCCTGAGCATGATACCATGCCGGTTTCGGGATAAAGGAGTCCGGCGGCGACCTTGAGCAGGGTGGTTTTGCCGGCGCCATTCGGCCCGACCAGGCCGAATACCTCGCCCGGCCTGAGCTCAAGCGATACGCCCCTGAGCGCTTCTATCCCGTTCGGATAGGTCTTGCTGATATCCGACAGGCATAATGAAGCTGGTTCGATGCTGGTCATGGCCTGCTTGCTCCCGTATTTGGCTTTGCATCCCCCGGCGTAACCGGGATCTGGATGAACCATACGGTTCGTGTTTTTGTTTCAACGCCATTTATTTCCGGCCGGGCGGCCGCCGGCTCGTCGGACACGGCCGCCACCACCCAGGTATTGGTAAAGGCCTCGGAAAGTTGCTTGTCGCCATTATGAACCTTGCCGCAGCGCTTGCACGGGCCCGGCTCGTAATTAAAAATGGGAATACAGGATTTAATCCGTTCCGGGATGCCTGTCAACTCGTTGGTGGCTGCCAGGCCGGAAACTTCATAAGCCTTGCCGGGCGCCAGGTCCCCCAGCTTGTGCCATGCGCCGTTTTCCCAGACATGCACTTTGCGCAAGGGCGCTGAAGATTTCAGCCGGGGCATTCCGGAGGTGCGCTCAAGTTCCACCGGGATCGGCGTGGAGCGGAAAGTGGCGGTTTCCTCGATAATTATCTGCCCGCGCTTAAGCCCCGAAAGGCTGCGGCGGGTCAGGTTGTTTTCGGATTGCATTGAATGGCGGGAAGCCGCGGAGTTTTCATAGCTCCATATCGGGAACAAAAAGCTGCCCGGGGACAGTGTCCATGCCGCCTGCCGGTCTTCAAAAGTCAGGAGGCGGTTGATGCTGTGGCAATATACATCCGGCCAGCCGGCATAGGCAAAGCGGTATTCGGTTACGTCGGACTGCGCGCATCGCGGCAGGATTGCCCGGCCGATAATCAGCCCGGCCGTGCCGGTTATGACGGCCACCGCCGGGATCAGCCACCAGAGCACGATCCGGCGCGAGCCTTTCAAGCGCCAGAAGGCCAGGGGAAGGCCGATGCCGGCCACGGCACAAAACAAGCCCAGGATTCCGACGGTCCATCCGATGTAAAGGCGCTGGAACGGTTGGAAAAGGTCGCGCCGGTTTTCCATCACCGGCGCCGCGTTCGTTGCTCCCTTCTCGGGCCGTATGATGTAATCGGTGGTTTCCCAGAGGCCGCGCTGGTTGCCGGGTTTCCAGTGTTCCTTGCGGCCAGATTGTTGCGAGAGTGATTCGATGCCGCCCATGAGAACGCTGCCCGCGCCGGGCAGGCCCGCGGCGGCGGTCAGGTTGGAAACGGTTTCGGAGTTCCCGAATACCCGCACTCCCATAAGCAGAAGGCGCCGGAGCAAGCCGCGGTCCGGCTTCCCGGCCCGGGCGGCTTCGGATGAAACCCACAGTGCGTCAATCTCGGCACAGGGCCCCATCAAGGGCGGGAGTTCCAGGAGGGTGACCGCTTTTTCTATGCCGGCCAAATCCCGCAAGAGGCGGTCGGCATCTGCCTCGCTCATCACCCATGCAGTTCCGCGGCTGTATCCGTAACGGCCCGGGCTGAAGAGCTCTATCAGGTGTTTGCGCGCCAGTATCTTCCCGCGTGCGTCTGTGATTTCGCAAAGACACGCTAAAAGCCGGGATAATCCGGCCATGCGAAATATGTTCATATGCGACCTGCATGGCAGCACAAGCGGGAAAGCCGTTCGGCCGGATGAGGACAATGCGTCCACCCTGAAACTTTGCCGATATCTTCCTTCGCGGACCGGCGCGGCGGGGTTGAGCAGGCCCATCGGCTGATGCCACTTCAGGGATGAATCTTTGCCGACCTTTCCGGCCGCGGCGGATATGTTTGTGCCGGGGGATGGCAGGAGATCTTCATCGGATATTATTTCAGGAAAAGAAAATGTAACGGTCAGGGGATAGTCAACCGGAAGGTTTTTATTCTGCCAGACCGCGACCGAACCAATATAACCGCCCGGCGAGCGTTCCGGAACTTCAACGCTTGTTTTGGCGCGTTGTGTGCCCGGCAAATCCGCCATGGTCGTTTCCTGCACGTAACCGTTGGAGACCGGCTCCAGTATGATGGAAAATGCGGCCTGGGCGGCCGCCGGCTCGGCGGCCCATTCCCGGTAGGAGACCGCATGGCAGGCGAGGGGTAACGATGCGAACGATAGCGCCAGAACCGCATGCCGAAAGCGGATTGATTTCATCGGGATTAATGATATGGTTTCTCTCCATGCGCGTCAATCATATTGAATGAAAGGCTGAAAACTCCAAAAAATAAAGTCCATGGAAAGGAAAAAGCATGAAAAACAAGATAGGCGTTATCACTTCGCTCTGCGACGACAAGCCCTGCTTCACGGAATTGAAAAGATATAAGCTGGATGTCTGCCAGTTAAACAGCTGGGGGTCCTGGATGTGGACCGATGCGCTGGCTAAGAAGGTGGCCGCCGAAGCCAAAAAGGAAAAGATGCACATCACCGCCCTCTGGGCCGGTTACTGCCCGCCCAACGACTGGAATTTCACCACCGGCCCGCTCACGCTCGGCCTGGTTCCGGCCGCCTACCGCGCCCATCGCACCGCGGAGCTGATAAAGGCCGCCGACTTCGCCCATAAGATCGGCCTGCCGGCGATCGTCACCCACGTCGGCTTCATTCCCGAGAACGCCTGCGACCCTCTTTTCCAGGAGGTTATGGTGGCCGTGCGCCGGATCGCCAGGCACCTCGAATCGCTCGGGATGGAGTTCTGGTTTGAAACCGGCCAGGAAACCCCGACCACCCTCCTGCGCATGATACAGGCGGTCGGCACCCCCAACCTCGGCATCAACCTCGACCCGGCCAACCTGATCCTCTACGGCAAGGGCAACCCGATCGACGCCCTCGACGTGTTCGGCAAATACGTGAAAAACATACACGCCAAGGATGGAATGTATCCCACCGATCCCATGAGGCTCGGCAAGGAGGTCAAGGTGGGGACCGGCCGGGTGCGCTTCCCGGAATTCGTCAAGCGCCTCGACGAAATCGGGTTCAAGGGCGAATACATCATCGAGCGCGAAATCCACGGCGAGCAGCAGGCCAAAGACATCTTGGAAACCATCGAGTATTTGAAGAAATTATAAGTATTTCTTGCACGGCGACAGCTCGTGCTACGTAGCGAAGAAAGCCTTCGCTTACTACGCAGAGTAGAAAGCGCCGTGGCTACAGTATTTGGATTGTTGTAGCCGCCCCGCTCTGTCGGGGCGTCATTCAGATTTAACATTGGACCATCACAGGAGAAAAAAATGATCAAGATCGGATTCATCGGCACCGGCGGCATTTCGGGCGCGCACATGAAGTGTTTGCAGAAGCGTAAGGACGTTAAAATTGCAGCATTGTGCGACCTCAACCGCGAACAGGTCCTGAAGCGCCAGAAGGAGTTCGGCGGGGATGTTTATGCGGATTACAACGAAATGCTCGACACAATCAAACCGGATGCGGTCTGGATCTGCACGCCGCCTTCCGTCCGCCGCGAGCCATTGCTGGCCTGCGCCGACAGGAAGATCCCG
>JBAYWJ010000143.1:0-8984 GCA_041674125.1 Kiritimatiellia bacterium | reverse complement strand
AGCGCCATAAGCTTGTTTGCTGATTTTTACACTTTGCCGCTATCATGATGCACTATTATGAAGAAAAGTAATTCGAATTTCTAAACATATCACAGATTGTGATATATCCCGGGCCTCCTTGCGCGTCAGCTCAACTATCCCGAGACTCCGGCTTAAATGACCTTATCAGTTCCGCCGTCAAGGCAGGTGCGTTCTTGTGGAAGGGCATGATGACATAGATACCCTCGGCATCTTTTGCGATTTCTCCGGCCAGCTCAAGCGCCAGCCCCATGCCGGCTATTGCCTGGTCGGCAACAACTTTATAAGCTGAAATTGTTTCGAGAAAACTGGCGGGAAGCGTCATGCCGGGTATTTTTCCTGAGCGGATGAATTCTGCCTGGCGGGTCGAGACCACGGGCAGGATGCCGATAAATTTCTTGAGTGAGAAACGGCCAAGTGCCTCCGCGACGCGCTCAAAATCTTCCATGCAAAAAACGGGCTGAGTAAACACAAACTCGGCGCCGGCATCCGCTTTTTTATCGAGCCATGCCAGCTGGCTTTTCATATTATCGCCATGGGCAAATGCGCACCCGGCCGCAAAATCAACCGGGAAAGGCAGAGACTGACCGTTGACGAGCGTGCCTTCCCGGAGCAAGGAAATCAAGCGCAGGAGCTCTATCGAATTGCGCACGTCATTCACGCGCGTGGCGACGCGGTCGAAGGCGCCCGCGCCGGGCGGATCACCGGTGACGGCCAGCACGCCGCGAATGCCAAGGTCATGAGCCCCGAGCAGGTAGGATGAAATGTGCAGCGCGTTTGACTGGGTGGCGGTCTTGTGGATGATGGCCGGTATGCGGTATTTTTGCTGGAGCAGTGCGGCGCAGGCCATGCAGTCGCGCGCCGGGTTGGCGGCAGGGTTGTCCGGCACGCTGAAAAAATCCACCGCGCCGGAGGCCAGTTCTTCCACGGAATCAACCGTGGCCTGGAGGGGCTTGGAAAGCACCGGCTTAATTTCAATTGCCACCAGGGGGCGCCTGCCTGAATTCATTTTTTCGCGCACCAAGTTGGCAGGGCCGGCAGCAATATCTTTTACTGCGGCAGGGCGGGACCACGCTCCAAGCGTGGTAAACAGCCTTGCCTGCCATGCCCCAGGCGTGGTACCGCCGGTACTGGACGGCCGGACTGGCAGTCCGGCCCTACCCGATGAAACTTCCTTGCTTGGACGAATACAAGGTTTCTTGTCCTTGAATTCAGCCGCCAGGGCCCTGATATGTTCCGGGTTTGTCCCGCAGCATCCGCCGAATACGACCACGCCCTTCTGGAACCATTTCCGCGCTTCCTGCAGCAGGGCATCAAGCGGCAGGTCGTATTTTACCACCCCGCGCTCGATCGAGGGCGTGCCGGCGTTCGGATAGGCCAGCAACGGCATGGAAGTGTTGGCGGCAAGGATGTCCAACACCTGGCCAAGGTCGTATGGGCTGAGGCAATTCACTCCGAAGGCATCGACCTTGAATTCCCCGGCCAGGGCAATCATTTCCAGCACGGCCTTGCGCGCGTAGGGGCGGCTGATGGATTGCCCCCCGATTGAGAAGAACACCGGCAGACTGGCGGCGCGAGCGGCTTCAAGCGCCAGGCGCGCCTCGGAAGGCGACGAGAAAGTTTCCAGCATCAGCAAATCCACCCCGCTGGATTTGAGTATATCAACCTGGTCGTGGAAACATTTTTCATACATGGTTTTTTCGTTTTCGCCAACTGAAATTCCAAGGTCGAGCGGCCCAACCGAACCGGCCACCAGCGCGCTCCCGGCGGCAGCCTGGCGGGCAACCTCGACGGCGGCCCTGTTGATCTTTTCCATTTCGGCGCCGAGACCGAACCGTTCCAGGCGCGGGAAATTGGCGGCAAAGGTGTTGGTTTCGATTACCTGCGCCCCGGCCTTGATGTATTCCCCATGAACGCGCTCGACCAGGCGGCGGCCTTCCGCATCCAGGTTCAGGGCTTCGGGGACCGCGATGGTTTTCCCGGCAAGCGCCTGCAACTGGGTGCCGAGCGCGCCATCGAGCATGAGCGTGTTTTCCTGCAGATTAAATGTCATGTAAATTCAATGATTGCTTCATGCATTGGCTTAAAATGTTCAGACTGGAATATTAGCCATCCAGGAGTTCCCAGACAAGCGTGAAGGAAAAATGTTATTGACATTAAATAAATCGAGGAAACCAGCCTGGATTCCCGGTTCCGGCCGAAACGCCCGGACCGGGAATGACAGAGTGCTTGGGGTAATGCCATTCCTGCCCGCCTGCAGTTACTAGCTACCCGAAACTATCTCATCCGTCATCTGACGGACTGCGGGCGTGAGTTCCAGCATTAATAGCAGGCGAACCTGGGCTTGCCAGGAATTGTACCAGAGATTGGATTCCCGGGTCCGTCCGAAACGGCCGGCCCGGGAATGACACGATGGTTGGGTCAATGTTTATGGCCCCTCTTGTGACAAAAAAAGAAATGCAGGATGGGCGGCTGCGGCAGCACAGTCAATGGTGTGCCCTGTTATTCCTTGCGCTTCGCCAGGATGCGCCGCATGTTTTCGCCAAGGATCGGCCGGATGACGCTGTCGGGCACATCCAGGGAAAGCAAACGCCCCAATTCCCAGTCAATCCCGTGAGCCATAGCATCGGTTCCGAAAACCACCTTGCGCGGGCCGACCTTGTCGAGGGTATCGAGCCAGGAGCGCGTGTTGCAGAAGCTGCCGCACCATTCCAGGTAGATGTTGGGGTGCTTCCGGCCCATCTGTTCCGCCTCCTCCCTGCCGGCGTATGTGCCGCCGCTGTGGCCGATAAGGAAGCTCACATTGGGGTAACGGCTGGCAAGCTTGTCGATCATGATCGGAGAATCAACGTTGGCGGCCCAGCTGTGCATCAGCATCGGCAGGTGATAGCGGTTGGCATAGCGCCACATGGGCTCGAAGCGCTTGTCCGTGATGGGCACCTTCCAATATGAGCACAGGGTTTTAAAACCCAAAAAGAGCGGGTTTTTGAAATAGCCATCGAGCTTTTTGGAAAGCTCATCGGCATAGAGCGGGTTAAAAGTGACGTAGGCGGCAAAATGCTTCCGGTGCCCCTGGAGCTTTTTGGCCAGGAAATCATTTCCGAAGACTGGATCACCCAGGAGGGCGTGCAATCCGGAAACGATCATCAGGTTCATGCCGAGCGAATCCATCGCCTGTTTACCGACACGGATCTGGTCATCCTCGTCCTGGTTTTCGATTACGTAGCCTGCCGAAGGCCCTAGATGGGCGTGGGCGTCAATGAAATCCACCCCCAGTTTTTCCCCTGCCAGGCATTTCTGCCAGAAGACATGTTTGGCGTCATCGGCCCTCGCCATGGCTTTCGTGTTCAATCCCATGAGGCGGTCGAGGTTGCCGTGGGCTATCAAATGCCGGTCCGCCTCGCTTATTTTTGCGCGCGCCAGGGCCGCGATGGCCGCGCCGTTGTGGGCGCGGTAGCCGGTGCCGAAAACGACCCGCTTGGCGCCGAAATTTTTCACCGCCAGCTCGATGCCTTCCCAGGTATGGAGCCAGGAAATATCCAGCATGATGTTCTTGCGCTGGCGCATCAGGTCGAAGACGATGATGCAGGGCGGCCACATGACGTCAGTCAGTATGACGTTAATATCCGGGAAGCGCGCCGTGAAGTCCAGAATGTCCTGCTGGATGGAAGCGCTGTGCGTCATGACAATGAAAGGCTTTTGCGCACGGATGGATGGCATTATCGGGACCAGCTGGTTGAGCGAAAGCCTGTTCCAGGTGTTATAAAACTTGAGCGCCCGCGTTTTCCCCGCAATCATCTGGCGCTTCAGCTTCTGCACGCCTTCGCGCTCATAGAGGATTAGCCCGGAAATGTTGAGGGCCGGGAAGATGCGCCCCTTCGCGCCGGGCGTATTGGCGATGGCTTCCAGGGTGTGTTCGTTGGCGGAAAGCGTGTGGTTCTGGGTGGTCTCAACGTTCCAGACCAGCGAGCGGCTGATGCCGAGGCGGTCCATGTGCGCGAGGCGGTCGGACATGGCCGGGCAGTCGTTATTGCCGGCAGCTTCGCGGCCGTAAACGCCGTTGACGTCAAACAGTACCGGGACCTTGTTTTTCATCTGGATGGATCCTTTCCGCCATTAAATTTAGACCGTTCTGTTTAGAAATGATACATTTTTGCGTGGAACATTTTTGACGCTATCAAAAACTCGAAGCACGAAATCCGAAATTCGAAACAAACTCAAATGGCTAAAATACAAAACCAGGCAGTTTCGGATATTGAAACATTCGGATTTTGAATTTGTTTCGAGTTTCGATATTCGGATTTAGAATTTTAGCAATAGGCCGCCTTGGTGATACCACCCAACTATTGCAAAGAAAACGCCACCGTCTTCCGCAAGCCCTTTGCCTGACTGCTTTCAGCGCTTGAACAAAACGGCGTCGTGCGGCGGAATTTTGTATTTGCCCCTGATAATTTTTCCGGTCCAAAGATCACGCGCGGGGCGCGCGAGGCTGATTTCCCTGCGCCATGGCATCCAGTTAAGGTACCCTTCGTATACCGCGTCATCCCGTTCCAGGAAAAGGTGATCGGCCGGAAGGCTGTTTATGCCGCCCGATGCGATGCCGTTCAGCGTGCGCCGGGCGGGGCCGAAACTGCCCGCGACTGTCTTGAGCAGGCGGCGCTGGTCGGCAGACATGGCCGTAAGGTCGCCGCCGATCTCGCATATCGCGCCGGAGAGAAAGGCCATGGTCGCCCAGAGCCGATTCTGGCCGGGCGTATTTTTTGGGCACCAGCCGATCGAGTCGGAATCGCCGAGGTAGCAGTCATGGCGGAAAAGCGGGCTGGCAACAGTCAGGCAGACGGCCGACTGCCTGACCTCGTTAAAGGAGCCGTCGCCGATATCGGACCCCATGCGGGTGCCGTCCGCAAACCGTCCGGGAAACGGGTTGCCGCCGCCGTTGCATACCACCGCAATTAGCATGAAGCCGTTCTCGGGGACAAATTCGCGCAGGTCGCCCAGTAAGAGGTTGCGCAGCTGGACCGCGGTCATGTCGCGGTTGCGGTAGCGCACCTGGGGAACTTCAAAGGGCAAGCTCCAGAAATCCAGCTTGATGCCCTGGAAACCCCATTCCTGGAAAATCGTGCGCCAGGCCTGGCGCGTGTATGCACGCACCTCGGGGAGCGAATAGTCAAGGTAGGCCGAGCGCGGTCCGAACTGGCGCCCGCCCTCGAGTTGCAGAATCCATTCGGGATGCGCCTTGGCCAGGGGGCAATCGCGACGGATTCTGGGGGTGGCCCATATGGCGGGCAGGCACCCAGCCTTCTTGATGTCATCAGCCACGGCCTTCATGCCGCGGGGAAAAAGCCTGGGATCGTGCGGAGGGGTGCCGTCGTCATAAAATATTTCCAGGCTTGAGGCGAACCAGTCCTTCATATCCTTGAAGCGCGAGAGGTTGCGCTGGTAGCCGTCGTCAATCATCACCACTCTGGGTTTGTCGGGGACAAGCCTCCTGAGGGCGCGGGCGTTGGCCGCGACCATTTTGTGCGTGATATCGCAGTATGAGCGCGGCCGGGAATTGTAATTCCATGTTCCCCATACAACGGCGCGGCGCAAAACCGAGTTGGTACCGTAAAATGCGATCCGCTGGCGGAGAATGCGGTAATACTCTGCAACCGCATCTTCAATACCGCCCCCAACCGCAAGCACCACCCAGCGTTCCGAACAGAATTCTTCCCTGCCGTTCACGCCGATGCTCGGAACCCCCCAGAAAACGTCAGAGGCCCTGAGCAGGTTGGCCGCGCCGCGGCGGCGCAGGCTCCAGGCGGGTTTGCAGCGTTCCTGGCTGAGCACGGCCATGAGAACGGTGCCGCGCTCGGGGTGTGTGAAAAACATGCCGGGAAAGGGCCAGTCCTCGGACGTGCCGAAATCGCCCTCTGTGCCGGGGAGCGGCGCGAACAAACCGTTTGTCAGGTAACCGTAACCGTCGAATACACGGTCGCACTTGAAAAGCTCGCTGTGCGCCACCCGCCAGCCGGAGCCGGCCAGCTCCAGGCGCCCGTTGAACATCTGGATAGCGTTTATCTTCAATAGTTGCGGCTGGAGGTTGCGGATTGATTGCCAGAACTCGACGGCATTTTCCGACAAACGGCGGACATGCAACTCATGGAAAGCTTCTTTTCGTTGCGAAGGTATCAGGCTTGGACGCAGGTTACCGCGAGATGTTTTAAGCAGGCAGATCCCCTGATTTAAAGAAAATCCCGACGGGGTATGGAATGCAAGCCTGTTCGAGCTTGTTGCGCATTGAAGTTTATACTTGGGCATGACTTATCTCCTTGCGATTTAATCACAGCGGCATAACCCGGATGCTGAATATAAGCCACCGGGAAAGGAATGCAAAACAAAAGTGAAGCCGCTCACAATATTCGGCCATTTACTCCGGCCAATGGAATACAAGGCAGCATAGACCGCAAGACTTCATGGGAGCAAAATGGAAAACGGGAGGGAGAATGGATCAGTGCAACCTGAAAACCACCCCGCGCAACAGGTGTTCGTAACAGCCCATGTCCACCACCCCGGAAAAGATATCCTTCCGGGTGCGGCCATCCAGGTCATTATTACCATCCATCCAGGGCAGGTTATACCCCTGGTTTATGCAGGGCGAATCGGAACTCAAACCGAGATCGCGCTCTCCGAAATTTACGAAGCGCGGGCTGGCGGTAATATTTCCGGGGCCATAGGCGCCTAAATCCGTCGAGCAGCAGTTATTTGTGGCGCGCACGGGTATAGAGAACGAGCTGAAATTAATCGTATTCGAACAAATGATGTTGTTCACAAAAACGCAGATTCCCGTCGTAGCGGCCGATGTCTGTCGCACTGCCAAAGCCGGAGCATTACTCACAATCGTGCAATTTTCGAAATTTACGGATGCATTCCAGATATAACCCCCTCCTCCATTGCCGGAAGATGCCCTGTTATGGCTGACCAGGCAATTCCGGATAGTAACGTTCGTTACGCTTTCGGCATAGATGCCGCCAGAATTAGCCCCCCGGTTTGATATGACCACACAGTTTTCCATCAGGACATCTTTGCCGAGCGAGATAGCCATGCCCCATGTCGCACCTCCCTGGCTGTGGTTTTCAAAACGGCAGTTCCGGACCGTTCCGGAGGCGCCCATTCCAAAACCATAACCCCGGTCAGTATTGGGCGTTATGCCGTTGCCCGCAAATATGCAATTATCCACGCTGGCCCGGCCGTTGACCAGCCACCCGCCGGCAAAATTTCTGTTGGAAGACCAGTTGTTTGCTATCATGCAATTTGTAAGCATGACGTAGTATGGCGAGCCGGCCGCCTGCCCGGAATAGATGCTTCCGCCGCCGCGACTGCTGGTGGTGTTGGTGCCATTTACAATCAAGCAGTTTCTTACCTCGGTTGTTCCGGGATAGGCTACACTACCCTGGTTGATATAAATCCCGGCTCCGTATGGGGAGATGGCATCACTCGATGTGCAATTGCTAATTGTAATGGAATCAACGAGGATGTAATCACTGGTAGTCGAATTGACGCGTATGCCCCTGATTGACTTGGACGGGTCCGTTCTTGCGGGGCCCTCGAGGATAACGTCGTCCCGGTTGCCGCTGCAACCACGCAGCTTGAGGCCCTTGTTGATATATACGATCTGGTTGCTCAGGCCCACCGTATAAGTGCCGTTGGAAATCCAGACGGTTTCATCAACCGCGGCCGCGCTCAGCGCCTCCTGGATGTTGGTGGCGGCCGTGTCCCAGGAAATATAACCGCCGGCAGGTGTCTGGCCGGCCTGGGCGACGTAGCGGTCGGCGGCCGAGGCAATGGCAAAGCTAAAAGCCAATATTATTAAAACCGGAATGCCCCTTGCGCTCATGCATGAATGCTAGCAATTGCGCGGGCTGTTTCAAGTCAGTAGATCTTGAACATTACCCCGCGCGGCAGGTATTCATAACAGCCCCTGTCAACCATCCTTGAAAAGATGTCCTGCCGGACATGCCCGTCAAGGTCCTTGAAGTCTCCCATCCATGGCTGGTTTAACCCGCTATTGATGCAGGGGGATTGAGCGCTGAGGCGGAAGTCCTTGCCAGCAAAATCCATGAATTGAGGACTGGCGGTGGTATTATTGGGACCGTAAGCGCCCAGGGCGGTCGAAGAGCAATTATTGGTCGCGTAGAGATAATTCACGATTCCATCGAAATTGGCGTTATTGGAGCAAATTATATTATTAACCAGTATCACAGTCCCCGTATTGCCGCCGGTATTCCTGAGATACAATCCTGATTTATTACTGACGATCGTGCAGTTTTCAATGGTTACTTTGGAGCTTGTGAGATAAAACGCTCCACCCTGGGCCGAGGCCCCGTTGTGACTGAAAAGACAATTCCGGACAACGATATTCGATGCATTCTCGATGAAAATACTGGCACAGTTGGGCCCCCGGTTTGACACGAACGCGCAGTTTTCAACCAAGACATCCTTCCCGAGACCCAGGGCAATGCCCCAATAGCCTCCCTGTATGTGACGTTCAAACCGGCAATTCCTGACTGTCCCCGTTGCAAACATCCCGAACCCAAAACCGCGGTCCGTGTATGGCGCAATGCCATTTCCGGCAAACAGGCAGTTCGCAACCGTGCCCTTGCCATTGTTCAACCAGCCGCCGCAATAATTCCTGGCCGTGGACCAGTTATCAACGATATCGCAGTTCGTAAGGATCGTGTGGTAGCCTGATCCGGCGCTTTGCACGGAATAAATGCTTCCCCCGCCGACGCTCCCGAACCTGTTCGAACCGTTAAGGATCGAGCAGTTCCTGACCTCGGTCGTGCCCGGATAAGTGGCGTTGCCGGTTATATATATCCCGGCTCCATAATCGGTGGAAGTGCAGTTGCTGATGGTGATGGAATCCACGAGAATGTAATTGTTGGTCGTCGAACTGATCACAATCCCCCTCGTGGCCCTGGTGGGTT
>JBAYWJ010000142.1:0-9001 GCA_041674125.1 Kiritimatiellia bacterium | reverse complement strand
TCCAGCGACTTGCCGATCATGCAGAGCGAGGCAAGCTTGGCCAGCGGCACGCCGATGGCTTTGCTGACGTACGGGATGGTGCGCGAGGCGCGCGGGTTCACCTCCAGGACGTATACCTCGCCGTCCTTGACGGCAAACTGCACGTTCATGAGGCCGCAAACTTTCAGACTCGCGGCAAGGCTGGCGGTGTGAGCGCGGATGGTCTCCAGCGTCTTTTTCGAGAGGGTCCGCGTCGGGATCATGCAGGCGCTGTCACCGGAATGGATGCCGGCCAGCTCGACGTGTTCCATGACGGCCCCGATCACGGTCAGCTCGCCGTCGCTTATGGAATCCACGTCTACCTCGGTCGCGTTTTCCAGGTAGCGGTCGATGAGGACCGGCCTGGAATCGGAAACCTCGACCGCCTCGGCCATATACTTCCTGAGGGAGGGCATGCTGTAGACAATCACCATCGCGCGCCCGCCCAGAACAAAGGAAGGGCGCATGAGCACGGGAAAGCCTATCCGGCCCGCGATTTCCTCAGCCTCGGAAACGCTCACGGCGATCCCGCTCTCCGGCTGGCGGATCCCGATGGAATCAATGAGCTGCTTGAAAAGCTTGCGATCCTCGGCCAGCTCGATACTGGCCGGGCTCGTACCGATTATGTTCAGCCCGCACTTCTGGAGTTCGGCAGCCAGGTTGAGGGGCGTCTGGCCTCCGAACTGCACGATGACGCCCGAACACTTTTCGCGCTCGTATATGCTGACCACATCCTCGACGGTCAGCGGCTCGAAGTAGAGGCGGTCGCTTATGTCGTAATCGGTGCTGACCGTTTCCGGGTTGCTGTTCACCATGATGGTGGCGTAGCCGGCCTTGCGCAGCGCGAAGGAGGCGTGCACGCAGCAGTAATCGAACTCTATCCCCTGCCCGATCCGGTTGGGACCTCCGCCCAGGATCATTATCTTCTCGCGGCCGTCGGGGCGGCTTTCATCCATCCCGCCCCAGGTCGAATAATAATAGGGGGTAAAGGACTCGAACTCGGCCGCGCAGGTGTCCACGAGGCCGTAGACCGGCCTGAGGCCGAGGGCGCTCCGCGCCGCGCGCACATCCGCCTCGGAGCGTTTCAGCAGGCAGGCCAGCTGGCGGTCGGAATATCCAAGCTCCTTGACGCGCCTGAAAAATTCCGGCCGGGCCTGCAGCCCTTCCAGGCCGCCGGCCGATGAGATATCGTCTTCGAACGCCGCCAGCTCGGCCATCTGCCGGAGGAACCAAGGGTCGATCGCGGTAAGCTTGTTCACACGCTCCGTTTTCCAGCCGCGCCTGAAAGCCTCGCGTACCTGGAAAAGGCGGTTGGCGTTCGGCCGCGAAAGCTCCGAAGCAAGCCCGGTGTCGCTGAGCGCAGCGAACTGGGCATCCCGCCCGTCGGCGCCGAAGCCGGCCCGGCCGGTCTCCAGCGAGCGCATGGCCTTCTGGAGCGACTGCTTGAAGGTTTTGCCTATGCTCATCGTCTCGCCCACCGACTTCATCTGGGTGCCGAGCGTCGTGTCGGCGGCGGCGAACTTTTCGAAGGTGAAGCGCGGCAGCTTGACGACCACGTAGTCTATGGCCGGCTCGAAGCAGGCCGGGGTCTTGCGGGTGATGTCGTTGCTGAGCTCGTCGAGGGTATATCCCACCGCGAGCTTGGCGGCCACCCGGGCGATCGGGTAACCGGTCGCCTTGGAGGCCAGGGCGCTCGAGCGCGAGACGCGCGGGTTCATCTCGATGATGACCATCCGGCCGTCGGCGGGATTGACCGCCCACTGCACATTCGAGCCGCCGGTTTCAACGCCGATTTCGCGCATCACAGCCAGGCTGGCGTCGCGCATCCGCTGGTATTCCCGGTCGGTCAGGGTCTGGGCCGGCGCCACGGTGACGCTGTCGCCGGTGTGCACGCCCATCGGGTCTACGTTTTCAATGGTGCAGACGATGACGCAGTTGTCCTTGCAGTCGCGCATGACTTCCAGCTCGAACTCCTTCCAGCCCGCCAGCGACTCCTCGATCAGCACTTCAGAATTCATGCTGGCCGCCAGGCCGCGCGCCGCGATTTCCCTGAATTCCCGGTCGTTTTGAGCCATGCCGCCGCCGGTGCCGCCAAGCGTGAACCCGGGGCGGATGATGAGCGGGTAGCGGCCGATGGCGTCCCTGACCTTGAGCGCCTCGCCCATTGTGTGCGCGGAGCCGCTCGCGGGCACGTCCATGCCGATTTTACGCATGGCTTCCTTGAAAAGGTTGCGGTCCTCGGCCTTGCGGATCACATCGGCGCGGGCGCCGATCATTTCCACCCGGTGCCTTTCCAGGACGCCCTTCTCGTGCAGCTCCACCGCCAGGTTCAATGCCGTCTGGCCGCCCAGGGTCGGCAGCAGGGCATCGGGCCGCTCGCGCCGGATGATCTCGGCGAGTATCCCGGCGTTGAGGGGCTCGATATACGTCCGGTCGGCAAATTCGGGGTCGGTCATGATCGTGGCCGGGTTGCTGTTCACCAGCACCAGCTCGTAGCCCTCTTCCCGGAGCGCCTTGCAGGCCTGCACGCCGGAATAATCGAACTCGCAGGCCTGGCCTATCACGATCGGGCCTGAGCCGATCAGCATGATTTTTTTAATGTCCTCGCGCTTGGGCATGATTTATTCAGGGGTTGACAATAATAAGTTCACAGTTCAAAGCTCAAAGTTCACAGTTTAAAATTCATTGTTCATATTCCGCGCCCGTGAAAACGGGAATCTATTTTCAGATATGTTCTGGATTCCCGCCTGCGCCCAGGCTTCGCCCAAGCGCTTCGCCGAGGCGGGCGGGAATGATACTTGATTCGACATTCTGCGTTTCCTCATGATGAGTTCCGGCTTCTGTCTCCTGTCTTTTGCCTGCTACCTACCTCATCCCTATTCCGATTTTAACTTAAACCTCAACTATGTCACTTCCACTTCTTCCTCCGCCGTCTGTCGTCTGCTGTCTTCTTACTACTGTCTACTGACTTCTGACTACTGACTTCTGTCTTCTGGCTACTTCTTCCGCTTCATTGCCGCGGCCACGAATTCCCGGAAAAGCGGGTGCGCCTTGAGCGGGCGGGACTTGAACTCCGGGTGGAACTGGCAGCCGACAAACCACGGGTGGCCGGCAAGCTCCACTATTTCCACCAGGCCGCCCTTAGGGCAGGTGCCCGCCACCACGAGCCCCTTTTCCTCCATCCGGGCGCGGAACGCGCCGTTGAATTCGTAGCGGTGGCGGTGGCGCTCCTCAACCCGGTCCTCGCCGTAGGCGGAGCGCGCCCCGGTGCCGGGCGCCAGCTCGCAGGGATAGGCGCCCAGGCGCATGGTGCCGCCCTTAGCCTCTATTTTTTTCTGCGCCTCCATAAGATCAATGACGGGATATGCGCAGGCGGCATCGAACTCGGAGCTGTTGGCCCCGGAAAATCCGCACACGTTGCGCGCAAACTCGATCACCGCGCACTGCATCCCGAGGCATATGCCGAAAAACGGAACCTTGTTTTCGCGCGCGTATTGCACCGCCCTGATCTTGCCCTCGATGCCCCGGCTGCCGAACCCGCCCGGGACAAGTATCCCCTGGGCCCCGGCCAGGAGCTTTTCGCAGCCCTGCGCCTCGATATCCTCCGACTCTATCATCCTGGCCCTGACCCGCGCGCCGCAGGCCGTGCCGGCGTGGCTGAGGGCCTCGTAAATGCTCTTGTAGGCGTCCCGCAGGCTGATGTATTTGCCCACCACCGCGATTTCCACATCGCCGCGCGGGGGCGCGATGTGAAGGGCCAGCATGCTTTTCCAGTCGTCTATCCTGAGCGGCTTGACGTGCAGCCCGAGCATCTCGAGGATGTACACGTCCAGCCCCTGCTCCGCCAGGTCAACCGGCACCTCGTAGATGGAATGCTGCACGTCCGGCTCCTCGATGACGAGGTCGTTATCCACGTTGCAGAAAAGGGCCAGCTTTTCCCGGTGAGCGCGCTCAAGGCGCTTCTCGCACCGGCAGATGAGGATGTCCGGCACGATGCCGATGGTGCGCAGGATGCCCACCGATTGCTGGGATGGCTTGGTCTTGAACTCGCCCGCGGCCTTGATGAAGGGCACAAGCGTGAGGTGGATGAAGATGCCGTTGCCGCGGCCTATTTCCTGGCGGAACTGACGGATGGCCTCCAGGAACGGCAGGGACTCTATGTCGCCGGCGGTGCCGCCGATCTCGGTGATGACAATATCCTCGGGCCCCGTGGCGGCCGAACGGATGGCGGCCTTGATTTCGTCGGTGACGTGCGGGATAACCTGGACGGTCTTGCCGAGGTAACCCCCCTCGCGCTCGCGCCGGATAACCGCATTATAGATCCGCCCGGTGGTGTAATTGCTGTTGCGGTTGCACACCACCCCGGCCAGGCGCTCGTAATGGCCAAGGTCCAGGTCGGTCTCGGCGCCGTCCTCGGTAACGTAAACCTCGCCGTGCTGGAACGGCGACATGGTGCCGGGGTCTACGTTGAGATAGGGATCCATCTTCTGGAGACAGACGCGGTAGCCGCGCCTGGAGAGCAGGAACCCGATGGATGCCGCGGTAAGGCCTTTGCCGAGGGAAGAGACAACGCCGCCGGTGACAAACACGAACTTTTTCTCCGTGGCGCTGTGTGGGCTCACGGGCCTTTAACATATAAAAAGATTTCCTGCATGGCAAGGTTTATTTTGATTTATTTTGGGCCGGCATTCCTGCATTCCGCGACATTAAACTTGCATTTCCGGAAAACAGCGCTATTTTGATCCATGCCATGAAACAAAAACATTTTTATGTGACCACTCCCATCTATTACGTCAACGACCTGCCCCATATCGGCCACGCCTACACAACCATCCTGGCCGACGTCCTCGCGCGCTTCCACCGCCTGAGCGGGGACAGGGTGCGCTTCCTGACCGGCACGGACGAGCACGGCCAGAAAGTCCAGCGCGCCGCCGAGCGCGCCGGAATTTCCCCGCAGCAGCAGGCCGACCGGACCGTCGGGCGCTTCCTGGCCATGTGGAAAAAGCTCGGCATCACCAACGACGACTTCATCCGCACCACCGAGGAAAGGCACGTCCGCGCGGTCCAGAAAGCGCTCCAGCAGCTTTACGACCAGGGCGAAATTTACAAGGCCGAATACGACGGGTGGTACTGCGTGCCCTGCGAGCGCTTTTATCCCAAAAAAGACGCGCCCGAGGCAAAATGCGCCGAGTGCGGGCGCGCGCTGGAGACGATCACCGAGTCGAACTATTTCTTCAAGATGAGCGCCTACCAGGAATGGCTGGTCGGCTACATCAACGACCACCCGAAGTTCATCCTGCCCGATTACCGCCGCAACGAAACCCTCGGGTTCCTGCGCAAGCCCCTGAACGACCTTTGCATCTCGCGCCCGAAAAGCCGGCTCAGCTGGGGCATTCCCCTGCCCTTCGACGGGAACTTCGTGGCCTACGTGTGGTTCGACGCCCTCATTAATTACATCAGCGCCGTCGGCTGCTACGATGACCCGGAATCGTTCCGGACGTGGTGGCCCGCCTCCTGCCACCTCATCGGCAAGGACATCCTCACCACCCACACCGTCTACTGGCCCACCATGCTCAAGGCCCTTAAATTCGATATGCCCGAAACCATCTTCGCCCACGGCTGGTGGCTCACCGGCCAGGCCAAGATGAGCAAGTCGCTCGGCAACGCCGTCGACCCGATGGAAGTCGCCGGGAAATACGGCGCCGACCCCTTCCGGTATTTCCTCGCGGCCGAGATGGTCATGGGCCATGACTGCAGCTTCAGCGAGGAAGCCTTCGTCCGCCGCTACAACGCCGACCTGGCCAACGACCTCGGCAACCTTCTCAGCCGCGTGCTCAAACTTGTAAACACCTCATGCGGAGGGCGCATCCCCGAGCCCGGAACAGGCGGACAGGAAGAAACCGTCCTGCGCGAGGCAGCCGCGGCCGCTTCCAAAGCCATGTTCGAAAGCGTCGCGAGCCTGCGGCTCGACCTGGGCCTCGCGGCCGTAACCAGCGCCGTGCGCGGCGCCAACCGCTACCTCGAGCAGAAACAGCCCTGGGTGCTGGCCCGGCAGCCCGACAAAAAAGAATTGAACACGGTGCTCTATAGCGCCTGCGAGGCGCTGAGGATCGTCAGCGGACTGCTCCAGCCGGTGATGCCGGAAAAAATGCAAATGCTGCGCGAAGCTCTCGGCCTGCCCGCCGGCCCGGCCACGGAAGCGGACGCCGCCTGGGGCAAAACCGTTCCGGGCGCAACGGTCGGGGCGGCGGCCTCGCTCTTTCCGCGCATAGCCCTGCCCGCAGCCGGCGCCCCCGCGCCCGGGGCTGCAGCCGCGCCGGCGCCGGCGCCCGCCGCACCGGAGGCCGGGAAAATAGATTATGCCGATTTTGCCAGAGTGCAGCTGCGCACGGCCAGGGTCCTTGCGGCGGAAAAGGTGGAAAAAGCCGACAAGCTCCTCCTGCTTCAGGTGGACCTGGGAACGGAAAAGCGCCAGATCGTGGCCGGAATCGCCCAGAACTACCGGCCCGAGGAAATCGTCGGCAAGACCGTGATCGTCGTTACCAACCTTAAGCCGGCGAAAATCCGCGGGGTCGAATCCAACGGGATGCTTCTGGCGGCCTCCTCCGGAAGCCAGCTGCGGGTTCTCGTGGCCGACGGCGACCTGCCCCCTGGCAGCACGGTGAAATGATTTTAAGGAAGAAATTGTGTTTTATTCATGCCGGACAGCTCCAACACCACTACGCTCGTGCTCAAGCCCGAAAACCCGCACCAACTCCTCGATCTTGGACCGGCGTTTAACCGCCCGGGGCCGCTTGAGCTGGAGATCGACCTCGGGTGCGGCAAGGGGCGCTTCCTGCTTGCCCGCGCGTTCGCAAGCCGGGAGACCTGCTTCCTGGGCATAGACCGCCGCCGGATGAGGATCGCCAAGATCGAGCGCGCCGCGCTGCGGATGCATCTTGAAAACATACGCCTCATTTGCGGCGAAAACTGCCAGGCCGTCGAAACGCTGGTCCCCGGTGGAAGCGTAAGGACCTACTACCTGTTTTTCCCGGACCCCTGGCCGAAGCGCCGCCACCACCGCCGCAGGCTGTTCGACGCGCGCTTCCTGGACGCGGTTCACCGTACGCTCCGGCACGGCGGCAAAATCCATATCGCCACGGACCACGCCGGATACTTCGAAATCATAAGCCGCACCCTTTCCGCCGACGGCCGCTTCGAGGCATGCGATGCCTTTATTCCCGCCGAAAGCGAGCGCACCAATTTCGAAATCATTTTCATGGACCAGGCCAAGCCGATCGGCCGCTGCTCCTTCCGTAAAATTCTTCCATAATTGCGCAGCATTTGCACCACAGCCGCCGGTTTCAACCCGGCAAACCTCGCGCGCGCCGGCACAGGCCGAAACATTGTGTTTTACGGCGCCGCTTTCCTCGCCGGATCCATGACGCATCTTGCTGCCCGCCCGTATCTTATGCCTTTCATGCCCGGCGCCTGCCCCGGATTTTGCGCTCTGGGCATCCGTGCCCGGCGCGTATATTTTCCACCATGGCGCCATGCATTTTTTTTGCAAATAAGAGTTGCTTTTTCCAGGCTCTTTGCTAGAATAATTCAAACCGTTTATGAGGGTATAAAAGAGCATGGCAAGAGGAAAATCCAAGGCCGGTAAAACGGCCGAAAACGCAGGAAATGAAACTTCCGCCGGGCAGGATCCCGCCCAAACCGCCCAGCCGGCCGGGGCGGATAATCCGCCCGCTCCTTCCGGGGATGCGGCGCCTGAAACGGCCCCTTCCGGCCCCCAGCAGAAATCCGCAGAAAAATACGACGCCGCCACCATAACCGTCCTCGAGGGCATGGCGGCGGTGCGCATGCGCCCTGCCATGTACATCGGCGACACTTCCGTGCGCGGCCTGCACCACTGCGTGTACGAAGTGGTGGACAACAGCATTGATGAAGCCCTGGCCGGATACTGCACTTCCATCGAGGTCGTGCTCAACGCCGACGGCTCGGTTTCGGTCAACGACAACGGCCGCGGCATACCCGTAGATATGCACGCCACCGAAAAGAAGCCGGCGGTGGAAGTGGTTCTTACAACCCTGCACGCGGGCGGCAAATTCGACCACCGCTCCTACAAGGTTTCGGGCGGGCTCCACGGCGTCGGCGTGTCGTGCGTCAACGCCCTGAGCGAATGGCTCGAGGTTGAAGTGCGGCGCGACGGCATTGTCTACCACCAGGGCTTTGAAAAGGGCGTGACCGCCTCCCCCCTCGAAAAAATCGGCAAGACCAAGGGCACCGGCACCAAGGTCACCTTCCTCCCGGACGCCTCCATATTTTCGACGATGAAGTTCGAGTGGGACATCCTCGCCAACCGCCTGCGCGAGCTGGCGTTCCTCAACAAGGGCATCGAGATCCGCCTGGCCCAGGAAGAGCCGCAGCGCGAGGAAATTTTCAAATTCAAGGGCGGCATTGCCGAATTCGTCGAGCACCTTAACCGCAACAAAAGCCCGATCCACCCCAAGGTCATCTGCTTTGAGAGCGAGAAGGACAGCGTCATGGTTGAAATCGCCTTCCAATACACGGAGGCGTTCAACGAAAGCCTTTGCTGCTACGTCAACAACATTAACACCATCGAGGGCGGCACGCACCTGAGCGGGTTCCGCTCCGCCCTGACGCGCAGCATCAACAATTACGCCAAGGCCAACAAGATCGTAAAGGAAGACGCCGAAACCATGTCCGGCGACGACGTCCGCGAGGGCCTTACCGCCGTCATCAGCGTCAAGATGCCCAACCCGCAGTTCGAGGGCCAGACCAAGACCAAGCTGGGCAACAGCGAGGTCCAGGGCATTGTGGAATCGGTCGTCAATGACGAACTGGCGACCTTCATGGAGGAGCATCCATCCATCGCGCGCCGTATCGTTGAAAAAGGCATGCTGGCGGCGCGGGCGCGCGACGCCGCGCGCAAGGCACGCGACCTGACCCGCCGCAAGGGCGCCCTGGACAGCGCCTC
>JBAYWJ010000141.1:0-9010 GCA_041674125.1 Kiritimatiellia bacterium | reverse complement strand
GCCCTGAAAGGCGTGGATGCGGCCATGATGGTCCATCCCCTCTGGCAGACCAGGATTGACACGGGCAGCACGGCCCTGCGCCGTATTGAAGTCTCGTTTGCCGGCAAAGCGGCCCATGCCGCCGCCAGCCCCGACCTTGGCCTGAACGCACTGGATGCCATCATGCTGGTTTTCAGCGGCGTGAACGCCTGGCGCCAGCAGCTGCCTGAATCGGCCCGGATCCACGGCGTCATCCTCGAAGGCGGCACAAGGCCCAACATCATCCCGGAACATGCCATGGGCCGCTTTTACCTGCGCTCCCCGGAGGACGCCTACCTCGACAAAATGGAGCGGCGCTTCCGTGACATTGTGAAAGGGGCGGCGCTCATGACGGGAACTGTGCCTAAAATAAAGCATATCGACGTCCCTTACATGTCCAGAAAGCCAAACCCGGCCTTGAATGCGGCTTATTTTGAAGCGACGGAAATGCTGGGCATGAAGCCGTTAAAAACCGACAAGCCCGGCCGGGGCTCGAGCGATTTCGGGGATTTTTCCCATGCCGTGCCGGGGATTCATCCCTATTTTGCCATAACAGACAAAACCATCGCCGGGCATTCCGTTGAATTCGCCAGGGCAGCCGGCACGGACTTTGCCATGCGCCAGATGCTCAAGGCCGCCGCGGCCATGGCCGCCACGGGATACGCATTCTTCACCGAAAATAATTTCCGCAAGCATGTGGCTGAGACAAACAAATAATTCATGCAAGATTCGCCGCAAAGATCAGGTTTTGCATGTTCATCGAAGCACACAGCGCCGCATCCCACAATGCATTATTTGTACGCCTGACAAGTTGAATGACTGTGCCAAATGATGCTTCCCGCGGCAAGCCGCGGGGCATCTTTGGTAGGGCGACGGCCTCCGGGCCTACTCCGCCGTAGTAAAGCCCTTGGCTACGAAGGCTGGACCGCGCCGCGGCAGGGCGGGACGCCCTTGCCCTACCTTGGCATTCATTCCCGTGGCAACCTACTTCGCCTAAGGGGCTACGAAGGTCAAGAGCCACGGGGTATTCTGGCGAAGGCGAATAAATATGGATCTGGATTCCCGATTCCGCGGACGGATCGGGAATGACAGCCACCTACCAGTCACTCTTGTTCATTCCCGGGCATGCGCGCC
Organism: Kiritimatiellia bacterium; assembly: GCA_041674125.1. GTDB lineage: Bacteria > Verrucomicrobiota > Kiritimatiellia > JAAZAB01 > JAAZAB01 > JAQUQV01. The sequence continues at coordinate 7,858 of JBAYWJ010000141.1, read as the reverse complement.
GCCCCCCGCGTCATTCCCGGGACGGAAGCTTCGGCCGGAACCGGGAATCCAGGCTCATTGCCAAATCATAATGCCGGGCAACTGGAATTTACTGGATTCCTGTATTCGCCGCTCTACATTCTGCGGTTCGATTTAACGGCGGCTAATCGCCCGTGACCTGGAGGTAGGACTTGTGCCTGTCGCGGATCTCGCGCACGTAGTTGACCGGCTCGGTGCCGCGCACGTAGCCGTGCCGGGCCTGCCGGGCATATTCGGGCTTTGAAAGCAGGAGCATCGCCTTTTCGACATTGTCGAACCAAAGGTCCGGGTTCAGCCCCAGGCGGCGCGCCAGGCGGCGCGCGTCGCTCACATGGCCCATGCCGGCGTTGTACGAGGCGAGCGCGAACCAGATGCGCTCTTCGGGCTTGATTTGCGGTTCGAAATACCCGCGCAGGAAGTCAAGATATTTTACCCCGGCGTGAATCCCGGTGGGGGGATGCTCGAGGTCCTGCTTGAAACCCATCTCGCGCGCCGTGCTTGGCAGGACCTGGAACAGCCCGCGCGCCCCGGCGCTCGACCTGGCCCTGGGATCAAACCGGCTTTCCTGGTACATCTGGGCCACGTTCATCCTCCATTCGAATTTATACCTGGAGGCATATTGCTTCACGAGGTCGTCGTAGCGCGAAATCCTGCCGGAATGAGCCTGTATTTCCTTCCTGATGATCCCGGCTTTTTGTGGCTTTATCCTGAAATACCTGGCAAAAGCCAGGTTGTAGTGCTCGCCCCGGTATTCTTTTTTCCAGAAAGCGTTGACGGCCGCCAGGAGCTCCCGGTCGCCGGCGCGCACGACCCACCCGCAGGGCTGCCGCTCCCCGATGGCCATGACTCCTTTAACGTCAAGCCAGACACGCTCAATATCCAGGAGGTGGCTGTCGGCAACCGTCAGGTCGTATTCCTTCCCGGCCACCTTGCCGAGGATGTCCTCCGTCTCCATGCTTTCCGGCGCGGGCTGCAGTCTGAAATTTATACCGCCTGCCCTGATTTTTTCCAGCTCCTGCCAGGCGATGCTTGAGCGGCGGACGGCAATGGTCCTCCCGGCCAGGTCCCTCAACGATTTGATCCGGCCTTCGCTGGAACAGGCCACCACCATCTGCGAGGCATAGAGGTAGGGAACGGAAAAGGCGATCGCCTGCGCCAGCCGCGCATCCGTGGGCTTGAGGGCGGCCGCAACCAGGTCGCCCCGGCCTTCCAGCAGCATCGGGATCATGTCCGCATGGCCGGGGGCGACGATTATCTCCAGCTTCAGATCCTGCCCGGCAGCGAATTTCTTCGCCATCTCGTATTCAAAGCCCATCAGCTGGCCGCGCCACTGGAAATATGTGGCGGCCGTGTTGCTGGTGATGACCCGCAGTGTCTTGCGCTTTTTGATGCCCGGCAGGTCTTCCCTGTAAGCGTTCTCGTGCGGGCGCGTCAGCGCTTCTCCGGCCAGGAACCGGTTGAGCTCCTCCAGCAGGCGCGGGTTCTCCCGGCGCACCCCCCAGGCAAGGGCGCGCGCGCCCGTCGCATCCAGCGCCGCCCGGACGTCGCGCCGGTAGGCAAGCAGCACGTCCAGCAGGTTGCTGTCCAGGATGGTCAGGTCTATTTCGCCCGAGCCGACCTTGTCGAGCAGCTCGTCGGTTGTGAGGCGTCCGGGCAAAACCTTGAGCTTCAGGCCCGGATGCTTCCCGCGCAGGGCCGCGGCGGTTTCCATGAAGGAAGTCTGCTCCTGCACCCCGAGCGAGCGCCCGCTGAGGTCGGCCAGGGATTTCAAGGAGGTCTCCCCGGCACGGGCCACGACCTGCTCGCGCGAATACCCGACTGGCGCGGTGAAGGCAATCTGTTTTTTGCGCGACTCCAGCACCGTCAGGTTTGCGGCAATCAGGTCGCCCCGGCCCGCCAGCAGCGCCGGCACGAGGTTCTCGAAGCTCGAAACGCTTACCATGACGGCGTCCAGGCCGAGCGAAAGGGCAAACTTGGCCGCCAGCTCGCGCTCGAAGTCAGGCGGATACCCGGCGCGCGGCAGGTGCCCCTCCGCCATCCACGGGGTCAGGATGCGCAGCGAACCGGAGAGCCGGATTTCTTCCAAATCCCCCTTGCGCGGCACGGAATCTTCCGCGCGGATGACATCCCCCGGTCCGGCCCGCTCCTTTTCCGCCGCATCCTCACGCCGGGCGCAACCGGCAGGCGCGAGCCAGGCAATAAGGCACGCGCCTACAAGCAGGAGCGCCGCCGTGGCGCCTCGGCTAAAAAAACATATTGACTTTCCATTCATGCCGGCAGGATAACAATTGCAGTGCAGCCCGTAGCTTTTTTACATAATACAACACTCACGGGCCGCACAACAAGAAACAATTTCAACCGGCAGTCTGATAAATAAAATCAGTTATGAGGGCAGGTTGTGAACATCAAGACTGTCATTCCCGCCCGCCTCGACAAAGTCCGTCAGCTGATGGACTTCTCCGAGCCGGGTCAGGTCGGGAATGACAATCAGCCCTCATAACTGAGGTTAAAATAATCAAAAATAAATGTTGACAGGCGCACATATACTGATATTCTTATACCACTTTATTTATTTAAGAGCATTTTAAGAGGAAAAGCAATGTCAACCACCTTCAAGATATCGGATGCGGCCGCGATAGCCCTGCATGCCGCCGTCCTCCTCGCCGCGCGCCGGGGCGGCCTCCTGAACGCCGGCGAAATATCCAAGGCGCTCGCCATCTCCGAAGCGCACCTCGTGAAGGTGCTCCAGCGCCTCACCCGCGCCGGAATAGTTGCCCCGGAAAGGGGGCGCCGCGGCGGCTACCGCCTTGTCCGCCCGCCGGCCGGAATCACACTGCAGGAAGTCTACGAGGCCATCGAGGGCCGCATGACCGTGGAAATCTGCCTCTTCCGGCGCAAAATATGCAAAAGGCGGCCCTGCATCCTCCACGGCCTCATAAGGGACATCAACAAACGCGCCCTCAATTATTTTCACGAAACGACGCTGGACAACCTGGCGGAGGAGGAAAAAAAATCCGCCGGGCGACCGGCCGCGGAAGAGCAAACAAGGCAGCGATCATAAGAAAAAGGAGGCAGTCATGTTCTGTTACCAGTGCGAGCAAACGGCTAAGGGAACCGGGTGCACAACGGCGGGAGTCTGCGGGAAGGATGCGAGGACCGCGGCCCTGCAGGATTTGCTGATCCACCAGTGCAAGCAGATCGGGCATTACGCCCACCAGGCGCGCCAGGCCGGCGCCAGGGATCCGGGCGTGGACAGTTTTATCCACGACGCGCTCTTTTCGACCATTACCAACGTCAATTTCGACCCGGAGCGCCTCGGGGAGCTCCTGCGCGAGTCGGAGCGCATGCTGGCCGAAGCCAAGGCACTCGCCGAAAACGCCTGCCGCTCGCAGGGGAAACAATGCGCCGCCCTGCCCGCGCCGCCGGTATGCATCCTCACCGACGACATCGCGTCCCTTGTGCGCCACGGCGAAAGCATCGCCATCCCCAAGCGCCGCTCCGCGCTGGGCGACGACGTCGCCGGGCTGCAGGAGCTGCTCACCCAGGGGCTAAAGGGCACGGCGGCCTACGCCCACCACGCGCGCGTGCTGGCCAAAGAAGACGAATCCGTGAACGCCTTCTTCCACGAGGCCCTCGCCTTCCTCGCCCGCCCCGCGCCAGCCATGGAAAGCCTGCTCGGAATGTGCCTGAAGTGCGGGGAATACAACCTCAAAACCATGGAGCTCCTCGACGCCGCCAACACTGGCGCCTACGGCCACCCCGTTCCGACGCAGGTGCGCATACACCCGCGCAAGGGCAAGGCCATACTCGTCTCCGGCCACGATCTCCTGGACCTCGAAAACCTTCTGAAGCAGACCGAGGGCACCGGCATCAACGTCTACACGCACGGCGAGATGCTGCCGGCCCACGGCTACCCCGGCCTGAACAAGTACCGGCACCTGGCCGGCAACTACGGGGGGGCCTGGCAGGACCAGCGCAAGGAGTTCGCCGAATTTCCCGGCGCGATCCTCATGACCACCAACTGCATCCAGAAGCCGCAGGAAAGCTACATGGGCCGCATTTTCACCTGCGGCCTCGTGGCCTGGCCGGGGGTCCGGCACATATCCGACCGGAACTTCAAGCCGGTGATCGAGGCGGCGCTCAGCGCGGAAGGCTTCCAGGCCGACGGCCCGGGCCAGGTTATCACGGTCGGCTTCGCGCGCCAGGCGGTCCTGGGCGTGGCCGGCAAGGTCGTGGAAGCCGTCAAGGCCGGCGCCATCCGCAGGTTCTTCCTGATCGGCGGGTGCGACGGCGCCAAGAGCGGCCGGAACTACTACACCGACCTCGCGCGCCTGGTGCCGAATGACTGCGTGATCCTGACCCTGGCCTGCGGCAAGTACCGCTTCAACAAGCTGGAATTCGGCAGCATCGGCGGCATACCGCGCCTGCTGGACTGCGGACAGTGCAACGACGCCTACTCGGCCATCCAGATCGCGGTGGCGCTCGCGCAGGCGTTCAAGTGCGGCGTGAACGACCTGCCGCTTTCCCTGGTGCTCTCCTGGTACGAGCAGAAGGCGGTCTGCATCCTGCTCACCCTGCTCCACCTCGGCATAAGGAACATCCGCCTGGGGCCCAGCCTGCCGGCGTGCGTCACGCCCGCGGTGCTGAAAATACTGCACGACAAATTCAACATCATGCCCATAACAACCCCGGAACAGGACCTGAAGACCATCCTCGGCTGAAAGGCATAAACCAGGGGACGCCGGCAAGATATTTGCCGGCGCCCCCTTTACTTCCGCGCCCGGCTGGCGTAGTATGCCGCCAATCCGACCCGATGCATTTTGCATGGAGGAAAAAGCGGCATGAAAACGCCTTCATTGATAGTCGCCCTGGACCGGCCTTCCGCGCCGGCGGCCGGGCTTATCCTGGACAAGCTGCCCAAGCGGGCCGGCTGGTTCAAGGTGGGGCTTGAGCTCTTCACCGCCGACGGCCCCGCCGCACTCGCCCTGCTCAAGCGGCGGAACAAAAACATCTTCCTCGACCTCAAGCTGCACGACATTCCCAACACGGTGGCAGGCGCGGTCCGCTCCGCCGCGGCGCGCGAAGTTTCCCTGCTCACGCTCCACGCCCTCGGCGGGCCGGCCATGATCAGGGCGGCGTCCGAGGCCGCCAGGGCTTCCGGGCCCGGGGCGCCGAAGCTGATTGCCGTCACCATCCTCACCAGCCATGGGCCCGAGGATCTGGAGGCCATCGGCATCGTGAAAAAGATCTCCGACCAGGTGCTGGCGCTGGCGGATATGGCGCTGAAAAACGGGGCGGACGGCCTGGTGGCCTCGGTCAGCGAGGCCCGGCTCCTTAGGGAAAAATTCGGAAAGGATTTTATCCTGGTCGTCCCTGGCATCCGGCCGGCGGGCGCGGCCGTGGGCGACCAGAAAAGGGTGGCCACCCCGGCCATGGCCGTCGAGGCCGGCGCCGACTTCCTGGTGGTGGGCCGGCCCATTATCGACGCGCCCGATCCCGGCGCGGCCGCCACAACCATTTTAAACGAAATCGGCGGATAGTCCCCGGGCCGTTTGGCACGGGCGCCCTACCGGACGATTTCATCCACCTTTTCCCAGGAAATTTTGTTTTCGCGTATAGATCCCGCGCGCCAGCGGTATAAACGCTTCTTGTGCTCGACCTGGATGAGCTCCCCTTCCCGCACCATCTGGTTGTTGACCATCGCCACGCGCACGCCGTCGCTGCCGATCATGACGCCCTTGAGCCTGATCAGCTTTTCCGCCTCCTGCCACTCCTCCTGCCCGGCCGGCTTTTCAGCGGCCTGGTGAGCTGATTTTTGTTCCGGAGGAACCGCGGCAGCCGGTGCTGCGGCGGCGGGAGACGCGGGCCCGGAGGGCGGCGGCCCGGGTTTAATCTTGAACTCGACCGGCTTCTTGAAGGTTGTTTTTCCCGAGAGCAGCATGCACATGAGCTTCTTGACGATGATCTGGTCGGCCGTCGCCTGCACTTCCGGCGGCTTGCGCTGCATGGCCTCTAGAAGCTTGTTGGAGCGAGCGCCGTCCTGGTACATGCTGAGGGCGATTTTCATGTCCTCCTCGGAAATCGGCCCCTGCAGCCCGCGGGTCAAGGCTGCGTCAGCCTTCTTGTGGAAAGAGCCGATGGAAGAGGAGATCATGATGTTTATGGCCAGGAACGGGATCACGATGAGCAGCGAGCGCCAGAACCTGACCCAGCAGAACTTCATGACCATGAATGCCGCCAGGGCGGCGATGGGGATGAGCGTGAAGGCCCCGATGAACTGCGTGAGGACCGCGTCGAGCACCACCGCGCCCAGCGTGAGCGCGGCCGTCACCATGGTGATCTTGCGGAAGTCGAAGTCGGCCTCGTCGCGCGCGACGATGTAAATGAGCATCAGCAGCAGGAAGGCCTTAGCGAACACTTCAAAAAGCAGTCCGAAGATCATAGCTCGGCTCCGGCAAACAAACAATGCCGCCGCACAAAGGTTCTCGCATCATTTGCAATTGCATTCAGCCTGCAAATGATTTAGGCTAGGTTAGAGCACGTTCACCGTATAGACAAGGAAACAATGAAGGAAAAATACCCGTTTTCTGAAATCGAAACGAAGTGGCAGAAGTTCTGGCGCGACGAGGGCTTGTTCAAGGCCGACCTCTCCCGGGTTGACAGGAAGTTCTACTGTCTGATGATGTTCCCCTATCCCTCGGCCGCCCTCCACGTCGGCCACGGCCGGAACTACATTATCGGCGACGCGGTCGCCCGCTACAAAAAAATGTGCGGCTGCAACGTGCTCACGCCCATGGGCTGGGACGCCTTCGGGCTGCCGGCCGAAAACGCCGCCATCAAGACCGGCACCCACCCGCGCGTTTCCACTCTGAACAACATCGCCACCATGAAGCGCCAGCTGGAATCCTGGGGCGTCTGCTACGACTGGGACCGCGAAGTCACCGCCTGCCAGCCGGACTACTACAGGTGGTCGCAGTGGTTTTTCCTCAAATTTTACGAGCGCGGCCTGGCCTACAAGGCCAAGGCGCCGGTCAACTGGTGCCCCTCCTGCGCCGCGGTGCTGGCGAACGAGCAGGTCATCGAGGGAAAATGCTGGCGCTGCGACTCCGAGGTCCAGGAAAAGCTGCTCGAGCAGTGGTTCTTAAAAATAACGGCCTACGCCCAGCGCCTGCTCGACGACCTGCAGAAACTCGCCGGGTGGCCGGAGCGGGTCAAGACCATGCAGGCCAACTGGATCGGGCGCAGCGAGGGCGCGCGGATCGAGTTCCCGCTCGTCGCGCGCGCCGACGGCCAGCCCGACCCGGCCGGGCACATCCCGTGCTACACCACACGGGTGGACACGATTTACGGCTGCACCTACATGGTTCTGGCCCCGGAATATCCCGGGCTGGAAGAGATCGTCCGGGGGCTGCCCCAGGAAGGCGAGGTGAAAAAATTCATCGCGAAATCTTCCCGGCTTACCTCGACCGAGCGCGCGGGCGACACGCTTGAAAAAAACGGCGTTTTTACGGGGCGCATGGTAGTGAACCCGTACACCGGCGGGCAGATCCCCCTCTGGGTGGGCGACTACGTCATCATGAGCTACGGCACCGGTGCGGTAATGGCGGTGCCCGCCCACGACTCGCGCGACTGGGCCTTCGCGCGCAAGTACAGCCTGCCGGTCAGGCTTTCCATTCAAAATGCGGAAGGTATGCGCGTCATTCCCGATCAAAGCGGGAATGACGCTATTGATCCTCAAAAATATTTGCAAGAAGCCTATTGCGAAGACGGCATTACCGTTAATTCCGGCCAATTTTCCAATCTACCCAGCGCCGGGGCGCGCGCAAAAATGACCGCCTTC
>JBAYWJ010000140.1:0-9045 GCA_041674125.1 Kiritimatiellia bacterium | reverse complement strand
TGCTCGAGTTCAACTGCGGCACGGACTGGATGCGGCTGATGCGTTTCGGGGTGAAGGGGTTTATTTTCATCGAGCCGGAAACCTATGAGCGCAGCGAAGCGCTTGCAAAAATCTTCAACACCGAAATCAATGTTCCCCGTTTCCTGGCGGGCCGCGCCGACGCCGAGGCTCTCAGGGCGGGAGTTGCCCGGGGAGGCAGCGTCAGGGTGAAGGCGGAGCCGTCGCGCTGGGAAAACAAGCCCTTGCGCGACCTGTGGGTGCTCATCCCCGGGTCGGACCCGGACCTTGGGCACGAAGTGGCCGTGGTCGTTGCCCCGATGGACAGCAACTGCATCGTACCCGAGATGGCCTATGGCGCCCAGGCCGGCGCCAACCTTTTCTGCCTGCAGCAAATGCTGGCCGCATTCAGGAAAAATCCGCCGGCGCGCTCCGTCCTGCTGGCGGCGGTCAACGGGCGCATTTATTCCTACGAAGGTTACCGCATGCTGGCCTGGCACATGCTCGCCAGCGAGACCGAGATTGAAAAACTGCGCGACACCCTCAACAACGACCTGCGCGCCCAGCGCGCGCTGGTGGAGCATTACGGCAAGCTCAAGCTGGAAGGCTACAGCAAGGAGGAGGAGGATCTGCTCGTTTCCTGGCGCTCGATGATTGACGAAACCACCGGCAAGAATATCACCGTCAAGCAGTCCCTGGTGGCCGTGGCCAAGCGCGACATCAACAGCCTGAAGAACGAGTTGCGGGTGCTTTACAACCAGGACCTCCCGAAACAGGAAAAAGAAAAGCGGGCGCAGGCGCTCAAGGCCAAGCGCGAAAAGTACGTCAAGATACTCACGCTTTTCAACAAGGTCGGGGTGCAAACCGTGCTGGGGGACCTCTCGGCCGAGGAAATAAATATCCTCAAGGGTTACGTGGACGAAATCATCCGGTTCAACACCACCTGCGCCGCCCTCAACGAGCAGGAGCTGGCCATGGGCAGGCAGAACGACGCCATCCGCGGGGCGCTGAAGGGGGACAAGGTGGCTTTTGTGATTGCCCTGGCCCTGGACTGGTCCTCGCCCCAGATCGGTTTTTACGCGGGCCCGCGCTCGGCCCATTCCGTCAGGTGGGAGCAGCGCTTTGGCGCCAACACGGTGGAGCTGGCCGGGAGCCTCGACCAGGTTTGCGCCGGAAAGATCAATTGCCTGGCCGACACGATGACTTTCCGCTTCGGGCTCGGACCGGGCTATTATTTCGGCGTTAAAGCCTCCACCTATGCGGGCGAACAGAACGTGTTCCAGGGCGCCGGCCAGACGCCGGCCTTTGCACTCTGGAACGTGTTCACATGCGACGGCAAGGCGTTCCTGCCGAGCGATACCCTCGAGGGGCTCGATAAGGATAATTTTGCCGGGCAGTCTTCCTTCCTGGCGGCCTACCTGGGCTCGCTTTTCAGCCAGCGCCATATCACCGACCCTTCGGAGCTTAACACCGCCAAGATTGCCAACAACGTGATGCCAATGTCTTCGGTGCAGATCAAGGCCTACAAGTTTGACGAGTATTCCGCGAGCGTGATCCCGGAACTGCCGGTGCCCGGCACGGTCGTGATCCTGAACGACAACATCCCGTCTAAAAATTCCATCTACCGCAACCCGCTCCAGACCGATCTGGTCTACGGCGAGGTCTGTTCTTCCAAAATCAGGATGACCGACGAGCGCGCCGCGGCGGTGATCTACGGCCTGAACATGCCCAAAAACCGGACACTGCCCTACATCCCGGGCGCGTTCCAGTTTGACGGCGATTTCACTTCCGTAAAGCACACGATTGACTGCGGGGAATCGCAGAAGAAGATGAGCAGCGACGACCTTTTCAAGGACGTCACCCTGACCATGTTCGAATGCCGCGAGTTCCCGATCTACCCGGTGGCAGACTCGTCCCTCATTTCCGGCACGCACATCTACAACGAATTTATCATGCCGCTCACGGCCAAGGGCAACACCTCGCCGCGCCGCTACGGCCTGGCCGGGATCAGGTCCGTTTTCTCAAAGAAGCTGGTGCGGGTGACCGCCGGAGCCCCGGCCGCGTTTTACCCGGATTTGATCGAGAAAACCAAGCTCGTAACCGAGTACAAGCGCCTGGCGATCAACGCGACCGGGAAGGATTACGAAGGCGCGGGATATTCCTCGGCCTCCGAGATGGGCCCCGACTTTTTCCGCAACTCCATCCAGGACATGTCGGTCCTGAACCGCGCGCGGATCATGAAGCTCAGGGACGTGGCAAACGAGCTGGTGCACGAGTTTGCGGCGCGCGGCGACAAGTGTTTGGCAGAGATGAAAGCGGCCCTGGATTCCTCCGACCACATGCAGTACCTGCGCAAGCTTTACGAGGGGCTCGGCGCCCACGTGAAATCCTACGAGCAGGCCAAGCAGACCGGCGACGACATGCTCAAGGCGGTGGTGATATACATGGCCCTGCTGCTCCCGTTCTGCTTCTTCATCGAGAAGCTTATGTTCAACTTCGTGAAAATCGAGCACGAGATGGGCATGTTCGCGGGGCTGTTCGTAATCGCCTTCATGCTTTTCCGCCACATTCATCCCGCCTTCCGCATCACCCAGGCGGCCGAGGCGATTTTCATAGCCTTCGTGATGGGCGCCCTGGGCCTCTTCGTCATCAGTATTTTGCGCAGCCGGTTTGAGGGCGAAATGCAGGTGCTCTTCCGCGGGTACATGAGCGGCGTTATGGACGAGGCCGCGTATTCGGCCGTGACCCAGAAGGCCATGCTGATCGGCGTCAACAACATGAAGCGCCGCCGGATCCGCACCATGCTCACCACCATGACCATCGTGCTGATCGCCTTCGCCATGCTCTCCTTCACCAGCATCTCCAAGAAGGTCAACCCGACCATCGTCCAGAAGGGCTCCGTGCCGGCCTACACCGGCTGCATGTTCCAGTGGCCGGGCAAGTCGCGCATGGACGAGGCCACCTTCGAGGTCATGCGCGACCTGTTCAGCACTTATGGCGCCGTGGCCGAGCGCCGCTGGTACATGCAGGGCGACAGCAGCGCCATGCGCATCGGGGCAAACAACGGCAGGGAAACGACCGTGGACGCCGCCCTCGGGCTGACTCTGGCCGAGGACGGGTTCCTGGACAAGTTCCCGATCGTGGCCGGCCGTTATTTCAGCTCGGATGCGGCGCATGAGGCTTTGGTTTCGAGCCAGATGGCGGAAAACCTGGGCATAGACCCCTCGGCCCTGGAGGGCGTTACCGTCACTTTCAACGGCTATGACCTCAAGGTAGTGGGCATATATGACGATGACCGTATCAGGAATCTAAAGGATTTGAACGGCATATCAATCCTGCCGATCAAGCGCATCAGCCAGGCCATTGGCGGCTTCGGCCTTGAAATGGAAGTGGAAGCAGAGCTGGACGAGCTGGGGGTCCTTTTCTTCGTGGACCCGCTCGCGCTCCTCGTGACCCCCGTGGATATCACCCGGCGCATGGGCGGATTCCCTTACAGCGTTTCGGTTAAAATGAAGGACGACGCCCCCGTCTGGCCTCTGATGGACGTTGTGCTGACCTCCACCATGGCCAAGTTTTACATCGGCAGCAAGAAGCCGTTTTCAATCGGCGGCAGCAGCGAGAAAGCGATTACACCGGGGGCGTATTACATCGGGTCGAACTACAAGACTTCGGTCGGCGGCCTGGCGGTGCTGCTCATACCGCTCATTATAGCCGCCACGATCATCCTGAACACGATGCTGGGCTCGGTCTACGAGCGCAAGAAGGAAATCGCGGTCTACAACGCCATCGGGCTCAACCCGCACCACATCGGGCTGTTTTTCCTGGCGGAATCGTTTGTTTACGGTGTGATCGGGGCGGTGGGGGGCTACCTGATCGGCCAGCTGCTCAGCATGGGCGTCAACGCGCTGGGTCTGGTCAAGGGCATCAACTTCAATTATTCCTCCTTAAGCGTGGCCTACGTAATCATGTTCACCATCGCCATCGTACTGCTTTCCACGATATACCCGGCCATGGCCGCGGTGCGGACCGCGGTGCCATCTGGCAAGCGCACCTGGTCCATGCCGGCGCACGAGGGCAACCTGATGGAAATCGTCTTTCCCTTCATCTACCAGCCGAAAATCGCATCGGGCGTCCTGGCCTACCTCAGGGAATACTTCGCCAACTTTACCGAGATTTCCATCGGCGACCTGATCGCCAACCAGCTTGTGCTCGACTGCCGGAAAGACAACCTGGGGCGCGACAGCTTCAACCTCGACTACCACATCGCCCTGGCGCCCTACGATCTGGGCGTGACCGAAAACCTCCGTTTTCACCTTTATTACGACGACGTTGTCCATGCCTACCGCCTGGTCCTGAAGATAGAGCGCGTTTCGGGCCAGGACGTGAACTGGATTACCACCAACCGTCCTTTCCTTGAGCGGATGCGCAAGTACCTCATGCGCTGGCGCAATCTTGACCTCGGGCAGCAGACGATTTATGTTAAGCAGACTTCCGACGCCATGGCGCGGACCGTATAATGGCACAAAGCATACAGGACAGAGAGCTTGAAAAGTACCGGCAGCTGATGAAGCCGCCGGATGTTTTCGAGGATGGGTTCAACTGGCGGACCGTCATCGGCGCCATATTCCTGGGCTTTGTCATGATGCCCGGCGCGATGTACCTGGCGCTCATGGTTGGCACAGGCTCCAGCATCACCTCGGCTTCCCAGTGGGTGACCATCATTCTATTCGCCGAAGTGGCCCGGCGCTCGCTGAAGGACCTGAAGATGCAGGAGATCTACATCCTGTATTACATGGCCGGCCTGGCCATGGTCTCTCCCTTCCAGGGCCTGCTCTGGAACCAGTTCTTCGTGCAGTCCAACTTTGTCAACGCCATGGGCATCGCGCAGGAGGTGCCCTCCTGGGTGGCGCCCCAGGCCGATACGATCAGGGAAGCCGGGCGGACATTTTTCACGAAGGCCTGGATCGCCCCGGTGGCATTCATCTCCCTGGCCCTCGTCATCCATTACATAGACAACTTCGGCCTCGGTTATTTCTTTTACCGCCTGACGAGCGACGTGGAGGAGCTGCCTTTCCCGATGGCCCCGGTGGCGGCCTCGGGCATAACCGCCCTGACCGAGAGCGAGGTCAGCAAGGAGCCGTGGCGCTGGCGCTGTTTTTCAATCGGCGGCATGATCGGCATCGGCTACGGCCTCATATACATCGCCCTGCCGGCGGTCACAGGGTCGGTTTTGCCCAAACCGATCATGCTGATACCCATTCCCTTCATTGATTTCACCCCGTCCCTGAGCCAGGTTTTGCCGGCCACGCCCTTCAACCTGACGATCGAGCTCGGGCTCATCATCACCGGCATGGTTTTGCCTTTCTGGGCGGTGATCGGCGGGGCGCTCGGAGTGCTGGCCTCCATGATCCTCAACCCTTACCTTGTCCGGCACGGCATCCTGGCCAACTGGCATGCGGGCATGGACGTGGTGGACACGATTTACGCCAACAACATTGATTTTTACCTGGCCCTGGGTATAGGGCTCACCCTGGCCATAGCCCTGATAAGCCTGGGCAAGATATTCCCGCCGCTCATAAGGAGCATCAGGTCCTCCGGCAAGGTGCGCGACCTGACGGCGCGCGAAATCGGGGCGGAGCGGAAGCCGGGCGCCTGGAAGCGGCTGGTCACGAACAACGTCAAGCGCGGCGATTTTTCAATCTTCATCGCCCTGGGCATTTACGTCTTTTCCACCACGGCCTGGATCAGCCTTTCGACCTGGCTGATTGACGGCTTCCCGTGGAAGTTTTTCATCTTGTACGCCGCGCTCTACACCCCGCTCATATCCTACGCCTCCGCCAAGCTCGAGGGCATCGCCGGCCAGGCTGTCGCCTTGCCCTACATCCGCGAGGCGGCCTATATTCTCAGCGGCTACCGCGGGGTCCAGATCTGGTTTGCGCCGGTGCCCATGCCAAACTACGGCGCGCAGACCGTCAGCTTCCGCGTGCTGGAGCTCACCGGCACAAAAGTCAAGAGCATCGTCAAGACCCAGCTCATCACCGTGCCGGTCATCATCATTGCCTCGCTGGTCTTCTCCAACCTGTTCTGGAAGATGGCCGAGATTCCTTCCGACGCCTATCCCTACGCCCAGAAAATGTGGGATTTGCAGGCCAAGCTGAACTGCCTTACTTTCAGCTCCACCATGGAAGGCGGCTCGCTTTTCTTCGAGGCCCTCAAGCCGCAGTGGCTGATCTGGGGCGTGAGCTTGGGCGTGGGGCTCTATGCGGTCATGTCGGCGCTGGGTTTGCCGACCCTGATAGTCTTCGGCATGGTGCGCGGCCTAAGCCAGGGCATGCCGGCCGGCATCCCCTTTGAGCTGATAGGCGCTTTGATCGGCCGCTTTTATTTCCGCAAGAAATTCGGCGATATCTGGATGAAATACGTCCTGGTGATCGGCGCCGGCTACGCCTGCGGCATGGGCCTGGTGGCCATGGTCGGCATGTCCATCGCCATCCTCAACAAGATGATGGCGCCCCTGATATTCTAGGGCGCGGGCGGGCCGCGGAGGGTTGAAGAGAAAGACATTATGACTGAAAAGAAAAACAGGATATCACCGCGCGCGTTCCTGCTGGGGATAATTTTCGCCGCGGTCTTTTCCGGGCTGACCATTTATTTCATCCACCGCCTGCAGGTGTTCGTCACCGACACCCAGATCCCGGTCATGCCGTACATCCTGCTGATCATTACGGTGCTTCTGATCAATCCCGTCTGCCGGCTCATCAGGGTCGTGCGCGCCTTCACGCCGGTGGAAATCATGGTCATATTCATCATGGGCATGGTTTCCTCTGGCCTGTCCACCTTCGGCCTGGCGGCCCACCTTGTGCCGGTTGTCGGCGGCCTTTTCAATTCGGACTGGAACAACAGGCAGTCCGAGTGGAACCGCTACGTCGTGCCCTACATGAACGAACAATATTTTGTTTCCGAGCCCGGCATCCGGGCCGAGGCCGTCAGGTATAAGGAGGCCTTGAAAACCATGGTGGACTGCAAGGCCGCCAACGATGCCGCCCGGCTCGTCGCCGGGCATGCCGCGATGGTGGCTTCCTGCGAGGCGGCGCTGGCCAAACTGCCGGAAAGCGATGCTTCCGGTATTGGAAAGGCCAAAACCGCCCTTGCCAACGCGGGCAAGCTCCAGGCCGAATCAGTCCGTCAGTGGCAGGATATATGCCGCGCCCAGCCCGGTTTGGGAGATTGGCAGGAGGCCCGGAAGGCCATGCCGCAGGAAATTGAAAAGGCGGAGCTGGCGGTGGACGAGGCTGAAAAGGCCCTCCTCGCAGTCGAAGAAAAAGCTTTCGCAAAGGTGGCCGCGTTCCGCCGGGGACTCCCGCGGGATGAAAGCGCTTTCCCCGGCATTTTGCCGGTTGCGGGCGACGACCGCCGCGCTTATTTCGGCCGCCTGCACCGGCTTCTCGGCGGGCTGGGGGCCCTGCGCCGCATGAAGGAAGCCCGCGCGTCGGCCGCGCTCCTGCCGGCGGATGGCATTATCGGGCCCGAACAGGCCGCGCCTTTCGAGGGCATGCTTGCGCAGTCGGCCAAAGAGCTGCTGGCGCTCTGCAAGGAAGATGAGCTGCAGCGCCTCAAGGAACGCCTGGATGCCGGTGAAAGCGAATTCACCGCCAAGCGCATGGAGCTGACCGGGAGGTTGAAAACCATCAGCGAAAAGAAGCTTGCCGCCGGCCGCGCCCGCTCTTTCGAGCTGGCCGCCGAATCGGATGCTTGCATTGCCGAGATGAAATGGCTTGACCACCGGCACAAGCAGTTCAAGAAGAAATTTGAAATCTACCACCACGAGGCGGATTGCGTCGCCAAGATCAAGGCGCTGGCCGCCGGGATAGAATCCCTGCGGCAGCAGCTGGCCGCAGGCAAAATGCGCGGGCGGGAACTGGCCCCGGCCGTTGCCGGGCTCCTGCCGGCTTTTGCCTCGATTGATGTTTCCCTGCGCCGCTATTTCATCGGGCAGGTTCCCTGGTCAGTCTGGCTTAAGCCGCTCGGCTTCTGGGCCATGGTGATAGGGCTGACGTATATTGTGCTCATGTCGCTCAACGTGCTGATTTTCCGCCAGTGGGCCCACAACGAGAGGCTCACATACCCGCTGGCGGAACTGCCCAAGGCCCTTGCCGGGGATCCGGACGTGACCGGATTCCCGCCCGTGTTCAAGAACGGGCTTTTCTGGATCGGGGCTGCCATTTCCGCGAGCGTGCTGGGGTGGAACCTGTTCTGTTCCACCCAGATCGTGCCGGGCCTGCAGCCGCTGGATCTCCTGAACAAATGGTTTGATTACGTGAACAAGACCCAGTTTGAGGCCCTGAGCGGGATGAAATCAGAGATATTTTTCACCATGGTGGGGCTCTCTTTCCTGGTACCGAAAAACATATCGTTCTCACTGTGGTTCTTCTTCGTGATCTACATGGTCCAGGTGCTGATCATGGTCTGGAGCGGCCACGGGCAGAGCGCGGGGTCCTTCCCGTGGGACTGGTGGTACCAGACCAACTTCCGCAGCGCCCAGGGGCAGGGGGCTTTGATCGTCTTTTCCGGCTTTGTCATCTACAAGGCCCGCAAATACATCCTGTGTTCCCTGTTCCCTTCCAGCGTATCCGACCTTGAGGAAGACGAGCGCCGGGAGCTCAAGCTTTCCTCGATCGCCTTCCTCGGCTGCTCGCTCGGACTCATCCTGGTGCTGTGGCTTTCCATGGGCGCCAACCTGTATTACACGATTTTATTTTACATCATCATTCTCGTCATAACCATCGGCCTGGTGCGGGTGGTGGCCGAGGGCGGCCTGCTCTCCTTCCAGTGCTGGGGCAACCCGATCCATTACCTGCGCAATTTCTTCGGGCTTGACCGCCCCTGGACCTCGGCCTCGCTCTTCGCCCCGCTCATGGTTTATTACTCCATCGTTTTCCTGGATATCAAGACCTTCATCGCCCCGGCCATGGCCAACGCCCTGAAACTGCGCGAGGATTACCGTCTGAGGAGGTTTTCGTTCCACGTCATCATGGCCGTGGCCATCGC
>JBAYWJ010000139.1:0-9073 GCA_041674125.1 Kiritimatiellia bacterium | reverse complement strand
CGCTGCGAGGACTCCGACATGAAAAACCTGAACGCCTGGGCCGACAAGGATGGGGACCCGGGCATATTCAACGACGACAACATCGAACTCCTGCTTGAAACACAGACGCATGACTACTACCAGCTGGCGATCAACACCAACGGCAAAATCATGGACCTGGACCGCAAGGACGGCCGCCGTAACAGCCTCTGGTCCTCCCAGGCCGAGATCGCGGTCTTCAACGGACCAGATTCCTGGAGCCTGGAAATAAAGATTCCCACGGCCGACCTGATCGAAGGCGGGATAGACGCCTTGAAAAAAGTGGAAGGCACCAAGCCCGTGGAAACCGAGCCCTGGTTCTTCAACGTCTGCCGCAACCGCCCTCGCGGCAAGGAGAGCGAGCTGAGCGCGTTCTCGCCGACAGGCCACAAGCGCTTCAACGACCAGTCCAAATTCGGGGAGCTGTTTGTTAAGTAAAATGAAAGGGAAAAAACAATGACAGGATTCAAACGCTTCGCGCTGGCAATGCTGGGAATTACGGCCGGGTTGTGTGCCTCTTCGGTTTCCGCTGAAACATTCATCGTCGAATCCGGCAAGCCCCGGGCTGAAATCATCGTGGCTGAAAAGCCGGCCCGCATGGCTAAGCTGGCGGCTTCGGAATTGCAGAACTATCTCGAAAAAATCTCAGGCGCCAGGCTCGCGGTCACGAATGCGCCCGGCAAGAACATTCCCGTCAAGATCTATGTGGGCAAAAGCAAGTTCACCGATGACCTGAAGCTCTCCACCGATGGCCTCGCCCATGGTGCCTTCCGGATGGCAGCGGGTGATAATTACTTGGCGCTCGTCGGCCCGAACAAGGATTTTGAGCCGATTGAGCCGTGGGTCCACGAGCGGAAAGACAAGCCCAGGGTCCTGCGCGATTGGGATGCCATTTCCGGCAACACCTTCGCCACGCCCTACAGCCAGCTCTACCGCTGGCGCATCGCCGACCCGGACGTGTGGATGTACGACGATGCCGGCACGCTGAATGCCGTGCACGAGTTCCTGCGCTCGCTCGGCGTGCGCTGGTATTTCCCGGGGGAGATCGGCGAAATCGTCCCGAAAAAGGAAACCATCGCGCTGCCCGTTTTGGATAAAACTGTCAAGCCGGATTTCCCGCTGCGCAACGTCATGTGGTGGGGGATACAGGATATGACCCCGGACGAGATCCTCTGGGCCTTGCGCATGGGCATTAACTACGGGCCGGAGCTGATCGGGCTCACCCAGAACTGCCACGGCATGAAGTTCGCCACCACGCGCGACGAAATCAAGAAGGCCCATCCGGAGTATTACGCCCTTTGGAACGGCCGGCGCGCCACGGACCACCGCGAGTGCGGGGCGCCCTGCCTCTCCTCCGAGGGGCTCTTCAAGCTGCACATGCACTATGCACGTGCCGTCCTGGATCACTACAAGGAGCCGCTCATCAGCCTCGACACCTGCGACGGCTACGGCCAGCTCTGCCAGTGCGAGCTCTGCAAGGGCAAGGACAACCCGGCGCGCGGCTGGACCGGGAGCATGTCGGATTACGTCTGGGGCTACATCGACCGCGCCGCCCGCGAGCTTTACAAGACCCACCCGGACCGCAAGGTCAGCGGGCTATCCTACAGCGCCTACAAGCTCCCGCCCGAAAAAATAAAGGAGCTCAGCCCGAATATTTCGCTGCTCATGTGCCAGACGCGCTCCACCTTCCATGATGCGGAACTGCGGGACCAGGCCCGCGCCCTGCGCAAGGCCTGGCTGGAGATTTTGCCTTCGAAGGAAATGTTCGTTTTCGAATACTACCTCCAGAACCGGCCGGACTGCCCCACCGCCGGCGTGCCGGTTTATTTCCCCCGCCTGATTGCCGAAGATTTGCGCTCTTTGAAGGGCGTATCCCTGGGCGAGACGATTGATTCCTATTTCAACGCCAGCTCGAAAAATTCGCCAGCCCATGCCCAGGCGGTCATGCACCTGAACTGGTACGTCACCACCCGGCTCTGGTGGGACGCCAGCCAGGATGTGGATGCCATGCTGGATGAATATTTCAACCTGTTTTACGGTCCGGCGAGCAGGGAAATGAAAGCGTTCGTAGAATATTCAGAAAAGAACTGGCCCCTCATGACAACAAAAGTCGAAACGATTGACAGTGCGCTCGCTCTTCTTGCCGCCGCCCGCAAGGCCGCCGGCGCCGGCATCTACGGGAAACGAGTTGACTTGATTCAAGCCTACGTCGAGCCGATGAAGAAACTCCGCGAGAAACTCGCCGAGGGCCGCGCGAACGTGCCGAAGTTCGCAATTGTCGAACGCAATCCGGCCGGCCTTGTCCTGGACGGCAAGCTCGATGAGGATTTCTGGAAGGATGTGCCGGTTTTCGCCTTCAAGGATATCGTCACCGGCCGGAATCCCTCGAACACCGCCTCGGCGCGCATTGCCTGGGCCGACCGCGCGCTCGCGGTGGGGGTCCGCTGTGAGGATTCTGACATGGCGCACGTGACCGCCTATACTCTTCGCAACGACGATCCGAACCTCTGGAACGAGGACAACATCGAGCTCCTGCTCGAGACGCCCGCAAATTCTTATTACCAGATAGCGGTCAATTCCGCCGGCTACGTGATGGACATGGACCGCAAGAAGCGCAACATCCTCTGGAATTCCGAGGCCGAAGTGGCCGCCTCCCGGGATGATAAGGGCTGGACGCTAGAAATGAAAATCCCGGCGGTTGACTTCATCGAAGGCGGCGTGGATGCAAACCGGCGCGTGGCCGGCACCAAGCCAATCGCGCAGGCACCGTGGCATTTCAATTTGTACCGTCACCGCGCCCGGGGCAAAGCCGCCGAAGGCTCCGCCCTCGCGCCCACCGGCGGCAAGCTGCACCAGCCCTTGAAATTCGGGGAATTAAGTGTTGCAGAAAAATAATACATCACAACACGCGACAAAATACCGAATAGCCTAACAGCAGAGTAATGAACAAGGAACTTCGAATATCGAAAAACTGAGTTAATGATATCAGGTCAGTCCTCCATGATTATGCAGTGCCTTGTTCTTCGGTTCGGCATAGACCGTGTTGGTATTTTATCCAGGGAGGACTACGGTAATGAAAAAAATAATAATGCTTGTGCTGGCTCTGTCTTTCAGCACCTGCTTGCAGGCCGCCGACTACGTGGCCGAAAGGGAGAAGGCCGTCAAACTGATGTATTCCGGCGGCCAGTCCGAGGCGCTGACGATTTTTACCAACCTGGCCGCGGGCGCATCCAGCGACTTTCAGAAATCGGACGCCCTCGAACTGGCGGCCAATTGCGCTAATGCCCTGAGGAAACATGACTTGGCGCTGGAACTGGCCGGCCAGATACCCATGCCGGGCGTTTCAAAACAATGCCGGATGAATATCCTGCTCAATGCCGGTAAATACGCGGATTTGATTGCCGCCTTCAAGGCGGAAGACATCGAATCATGGCCGGCCGGGGAAAGCGTTATCGCACGCGGCCTGTATTGCCGCGGCTCCGCCTATGCCCGGCTGAAGGATGGCGCGGCGGCCGAAGCCGACCTGAAAAAAGCGGCCGGGTATCATACTGGCGACATTATTATCGCGGGCGGCATTCTCTTTGCGCTTGGCAATAATTACCGCGACAACCTGAAGGATAATGCCCGCGCGCTCGAAGCGTATAAAATGATTATAGATAACATGAAGTCATTTTATGCATATAACTTTGTTTTGTTGCAGGCGGCGGTAATCCTGCGCGGGCAGGGCAAGCATGATGAGGCTCTCAAGCTGCTGGCTTCGGCCGACCTCTCCCGGTCAAACCCTAATACGCTCGTCAACTTCCTCGGCGAATGGGGCGAAACCCTGGCCGGCCAGGGCAAAAAGACGGAGGCGGCCGCAAAATACAATGAGGCGTTGGCGGTGAAGGAAATTCCCGCGGACCGCAGGGAATTATACGGGAAAAAAATCAGGGAGCTTCAGGATAACCCAAAATAACCGTTGTCAACTGTTTAACATGAATATCAAAATGAAAGAACAGCCTTGATAACAGAGCAGGAAGTAATATGAGATTAATAATATCATTGACGATTATGTCTTTTGCTTCCCTGTTTCTGGCTGACACGTCACTCGCCAGTGCCGCAGAATATTTTGTAAACAAACATGGCAACGACGCCAACGACGGGCTGGCAAAAGAAAAAGCATTTCTCACGATCCAGAAGGGCCTGGATGCTCTGAAGACGGGCGACACCTTGACCATCGTCCCGGGGGAGTATTTTGAGCATGTCAAGCGCGATAGCCTCGGCGGCCCGGAAGCCGACACAATCATCCGGGCCGAAATCCCCGGCACAGTGCTCCTAAGGGGGGACGTGCCCGCGCCGCAGTTTAAGAAAGTGGAGGGATACCGGTTCGTGTATGCCGCCCCCTTCGATCGCGAGCTGCAGGCGGTGAACGAGGTGGATACCCTCACGATCATGGAAACGGCGCCCAGCATGGTCGAGCTGGAGTTCACGCCCGGGACCTGCTTCTACGATCCAGATCAGAAAAAGCTTTATATTTCCACATCGGACATGCGGCCGCCGGATACACATCATTACACTGTGTCGGTGACAAAAAATTACGGGCTCTTCCTGCACCGGCCCGAGCGGGTGATAGTGGAGGGGATTGCGGCCACCGGGTATCACAGCGTGGATATGCAGTCGGGCAATCCCGGTGATTACGCGGTCAGCGGCATCATGCTTGCGGGGGGCAAGCAGTGCGTCATCCGCCAGTGCGCGGCCTTCCTCAACGCCAACGGCATCATCGAGAACAGCGGGTTCTTCACGCGCTATGAAACCAACTCCAGCCACGTGCCGGTTTACGGCCTGCTTATCCCGGAGAGCACGAACGGGCCTGGCGGCAACACCATCGAAAAATGCCGGGCCTACGGCAACTATTCGCGCTTCAGCGGCTCGGGCGGGAACATCATTGTCTTCAATTCCACTAATGACGTAATCCGCGACTGCATATCTTTTGGAAGCGCCACGCATGGCATGCGCCATTACGGCAGCTTGCGCGGTCCGGCCATCATGATCAATAACCTAAGCTATGGCAATGCCATCAACGATATTCATGCCAAGGGCGGCACAAAGGATGGCGTCAGTCATGGATTCGGATTCGCGGAGCGCTGCGTGACCCTCGGGTCGTTCCACGTGCTGAACGTCACCCACTGCCTTATCGGTTCCAGGAACAGCTACAACAATAACCCGGGCCCGGATAATCTGTTGTTGAACAACCATTACTCGCCGCTGGTGCCGGCCACGAAAGACAGGGATTTCGCCGATCCCGACAACCTGGATTTCCGCCTGCAGGCGACATCGCAGTTTCGCGGCAAAAGCTCCGATGGTTCCGACCGTGGCGCTTTCCAGTATGAGACGAACATATTTTACGTCAAGCCCGGGGGTGACGACAAGGCCGACGGCCTCTCCGCCGGCAAGGCCTGGAAAACATTGGCCCGCGGGCTGAAGGACCTTAAGCCCGGCGACACGCTCTACCTGGAAGGCGGTGAGTACCAGGCCGACCTCGACCTGGCCAAGGCGGGCAGCGCCGGGAAAGGCGTAAGCATCAGGGGCAGGGGAAATGAGCCGGTTGTCATCAGGGGCGCCTTGCGGGTTACGGAGAGCGAAAACATTTCTTTCGAGCGCTTGAACTTTGCCGATGGCGTGACGCTAAAAAACAGCAAGGATATAACCTTCAACAACTGCCGCCTGATGGGCAAAGGAACAGCCCTGGATGCGCAGGAGTTGGAAGGGCTGCGCGTGACGCACTGCCTCTTCACCGGCTTTGAAAAGGCGGCCGTGGATTTGAAGGGCTGCAAGGGAGCATATCTGGACGGTAATATCTATGATAATGCCAGGGGGCCAGCCGTAATGCTGGACGGGCGGGAGGCAATCCTTTACAGCGAGTATAACAGCTGCCGGAACGCCGAACGGGCGTGGGAGGTTGGCGGGAAAACGTTGGCGCTGGCGGAACTGCAGAAACAGCACGAAAGATATTCAAGTGTTCTTGCGCCTGAAATCAGGATGGAAGGCGGGGTGGCGCTGCTGGCGAACCGGGATAAATTTGCGGCCGGCGGGCCGAACGGGACCGCGGTGGGAACATACCGCGAGTACAGAGAAAAGGAGTTGAAGGTCTCAGAGCCGCTGGCGCACTCGGTGACGCCGTCCACCGCCAATATCGAATGGTTTACTTCCCGGCCCGCGCAATGCGAACTGGGGTGGGGTGAAACTTCCGATTGCACCAATTCCGTCCAGTTCAATTCCGACGGCTACTGCACCTACAGCCTGACGGGCCTGGAGCCCGGCAAAAAATATTTCTTCAGGATAGTAATAGCAAAGCCGCTCCTTGATCCCTTAAATTATCTTTCTTCCCCGGTTGCCCTGCATCCGTTCAAGGCGGCACAGACAAACACCAGCCCGACATCCCTGGTGAACCAGCCGCTGTGGTTTGAAACCGCGGCGAAGGCGGCCGATCCGGTCACGTATTACGTGGCGCCGGACGGCAGCGACCGGAACAACGGCCTCGGCCGCGACAAGGCTTTTCGGACCGTCAATCACGCCGCCGGCAAGGCGAACGCGGGGGACACGGTGCTCATCGCCGGCGGGGTATACAGGGAAACGGTCCGCGTGCGCGCGACCGGCCTGCCGGACTTCCCCATTACCTTCAGATCCATTCCGGGCGAAAAGGTAATCTTTGACAGCAACAACCGGATGCTTTCAAGGGCGTTTATCGTCAGTGGCAAGCATCATATCCGGTTCGACGGGCTGTATTTCCGTGATTTTGATTCCGGACTGAAAAATACGGGCATCCTTTGCATATATAAAAGCAACAACATCCGGATTGCCCGCTGTTTTAATGACGGCATTGCCGGCTATTCGCCCAGCTTCGTCATGGCCGCCGGCTGCGAGGATTTTGCCATCAGGAATTGCGTGGCAATCGGCGCCATGAACGGCAACCTGACCCTGGCGCAATGCCCGGACGCCGTGGTTGAGAACAACGTCCTGCTCCGGAGCCGGATCCAGCAGTGCTGCTTCTTCAACGGCGAGGATCAGAAAATCTATTTCCGGAACAACATCATCACTGACAACCAGCCCACCAAGGTCAAGGCGTGCATGTTCGAAATCCCGCGGATGGCCTCCCTGGTCGAATCCAACAACTGTTACTTTCTCCGCATACCGGCGGACGAGCGCAGGATGTTCCTGTTTTACCGCAATGAAAAAGCGCCGATGCCCTACACCTTTACAAATCTCTCGCAAATCACCCTCATCGAGTACCAGCAGCGGCTTGGTGTTACGAATTCCATCGCCGCCGATCCCAAGTTCAAGGCGGCGCTGGAGATGAAGCCTGCCATTGACAAGGCCGGCAATACGGTATTCTTTGCCGACCAGGTGCTCAGCAAAAAAGATCTTGATTTTCCGGATCTCTTCGCGACCGACCAGGAGGTGGCCAAGCGCGGAATCGGGCTTAAGCCCGAGGTGTTCAAAGATTTTCATTTCAATACAAACAAAACGCGGAATGCAGAGGAGGCAAAATGAGTAGGCCAAGTTATTACAGGCATCCCCTCAATTATATGAGTATTTGCATGGAGCCGGGACGACCTCGTCCCGTCTTGTGCGGCCTGTGGTCAGGCCGTCTCCAATCAAGGCTGAGGCATTTCTATTCCGGTATTTTAATAGCTGCCGTCCTGCTTGCCGGGCAAGTCAAATCCGCTGAATATTTTGTCGACAAGCATGGCATCGACAACAACGATGGCCTCTCGAAAGAAAAAGCATTTCTCACGGTCCAAAAGGGTTTGGATGCCCTCAAGAGCAGCGACACCCTGACCATCGGCCCTGGGGAATATTTTGAAAGTGTCAGGCGCGACAACCTCGGCGGGCCCGAAGCCGACACAATCATCCGGGCTGAAATCCCCGGCACAGTGCTCCTAAGGGGGGACGTGGCGGCGCCGGAGTTCGAAAAAGTGAAAGGATACCGGTTTGTCTATGCCGCCGGCTTTGACCGGGAACCCCAGGCGGTCAACGAGGTGGATACGCTCACGATCATGGAGACGGCGCCCAACGTGGTTGAATTGGAGTTTGCTCCCGGAGGTTGCTTTTATGATGCCGGGGAGAAGAAATTATATATCTCCACCTCGGATATGCAGCCGCCGGACTATCATCATTACACGGTATCGGTCATAAAGAATTACGGGCTGTTCCTGCACCGTCCCGAGCGGGTGGTCTTGGAAGGGCTTGCGGCCTGCGGTTTCAACAGCAGCGACCAGCAGGCGGGCAGCCCGGGTGATTACACGGTCAGCGGCATCATGCTGGCCGGGGGAAAAAATTGCGTTATCAGGCAATGCACGGCATTCCTTAATGCCAATGGAATTTTTGAGAATAGCGCTCATTTCACCCGTTATGAAATCAGTTCAAACCAGATCCCGGTCTATGGCGGCATCATTCCGGAAAGTACCAACGGCCCGGGCGGCAACCTGGTTGAGAAATGCCGCGCCTATGGCAATTATTCGCGCCATAGCGGTTCGGGCGGAAACATATTAGTCTTTAACTCAACAAATGACACAATCCGCGACTGCGTATCATACGGCAGCGCCACGCACGGCATCCGCCATTACGGGTCTATCCGCGGCCCGGCATACATGGTCAACCTCCTGAGCTGGGGCAATGTCATTAATGACCTTCATATCAAAGGCGGCACCAAAGATGGCATCTCGCATGGTTTTGGTTATGCGGATCGCTGTGTAACGCTAGGCCCGCTCTGCGTGGTTAACGTTTCGCACTGCATCATCGGCCAGGAAAACAGGTATAACAGTAACATGACGCCTGAGAATATCCGCTATGACCTCGAAGGCTGTTCCTCCCGTTATCTTGATTTTGCCGATCCTGACAACTTGGATTTCCGCCTGCAGGCGACATCAAAGTTCAGGGGAAAGGGCCCGGACGGGCGCGACCGCGGGGCGTTCCAGTACGAGACGAACATATTTTACGTTAAGCCGGGCGGTGACGATGGGGCCGATGGGCTTTCCGCGGCCAAGGCCTGGAAAACTTTATCGCGCGCTTCGCG
>JBAYWJ010000138.1:0-9220 GCA_041674125.1 Kiritimatiellia bacterium | reverse complement strand
GGAAATTGCGCTGGCGGAGCACGCGAATCATCTCGGCTCCGACAGCCCCGATACCGACAACACCCACCCTGTATTTCTTCATAGTTTACCTGCCCTGCCGCTCCGGCGCACAAGAACGATTCTGCGAACGCGCAAACATCGCAAACGCCCGTGCAACTTTGCGGCAAATTAAAACCAGTTACCCGGCGACCTGCGCGGCCACCATGTCGCCGACTTCCACCGTTGAAAAGCCCATTTTGCCGGCGGCCATGCTCTTCAGCTTGTTGGACGTCGCAAACATCACGGCTTTTTCGATGGCGTCGGAAGCCTTGGTCTCTCCGAGTTCGCCCAGCATCATCTGCCCGGCGCAGATGGCCGCGAGCGGGTTGATGACGTTTTTGCCGGTGTATTTAGGCGCTGACCCGCCGATGGGCTCGAACATGCTCACGCCCTCCGGGTTGATATTGCCGCCGGCGGCTATACCCATGCCGCCCTGGGTCATGGCGCCCAGGTCGGTTATGATGTCTCCGAAGAGGTTCTCGGTTACGATCACGTCGAACCACTCCGGGTTTTTGACCATCCACATCGTCGTGGCGTCCACGTGGTAGTATTCGCGTTTGATATCCGGGTAATCCTTCTGGCCTACCTCGTGGAACGCGCGCTCCCAGAGGTCGAAGACGAAAGTCAGGACGTTGGTCTTTCCGCTCAGGGCGAGGGTCTTGCGCTTGTTGCGCTTGCGGGCGTATTCAAAGGCATAGCGCAGGCAGCGCTCCACCTGGAAGCGCGAGTAGAGCATGTTCTGGACCGCCACCTCGTGCGGCGTGCCCTTCATCATGATGCCGCCGGTGCCGGTATACATGCCGCCCGAGTTTTCACGCACCACCACGTAGTCGATCTGCTCGGGCCCCTTGTTTTTGAGCGGGCAATCCACTCCGGGGAAAAGCTTCACCGGGCGCAGGTTGATGTACTGGTCCAGCTCAAAGCGCAGGGTGAGCAGGATCCCCTTTTCAAGAATGCCGGGCTTGACATCGGGATGCCCGATCGCGCCCAGGAATATGGCGTCATACCCGCGCAGCTCCTTGATGACCGAGGCCGGGCAAGTCTCGCCGGTCTTCAGGTACCTTTCGCCGCCCAGATCGTAATGGTGCAAGTCGAGCTTGAAACCGAATTTGGCGGCGGCGGACTCTAGAACCTTCACACCCTCCCTGACAACTTCCGGGCCGGTCCCGTCCCCGGGCAGCACGGCTATCTTGTATGTTTTTGACATAATGCTCCTTTCATTTCACGCGTAAAGCGCATAACTCTATCAATATATTCCCAAAAGGCAACCATTTTTGTCGCGTTCCCGGAACGCCGGCAAAGATTGTTTGACTAAGGCTTTTCGGCCGTTATTATCTGCCGCAAGTTTTGAAAGGAATGTCTGCCTATGAAGGAAAAAAAAGTTAAAGTCGGAATTATCGGACTGGGCGCGATTGGCGCGGTTCACGCGGAAGCCTACCGCATGGCTCCGGGAGCGGAAATCAATGCGCTCTGCGACATCTCCGGAGCGCGGCTTGAGGAAATCGGCAACAAGCACAACGTAAGCGCAAGGTTCAACGATTACCGTGACCTGCTCAAGTCGGAGGTCGAGGCCGTGAGCATATGCGTCGGCAACGCCCTGCACCGCGAGGTTGCCCTGGCCGCCCTCAAGGCCGGCAAGCACATCCTCCTTGAAAAGCCGATGGCCATGAACGCCGCCGAGGCCGCCGAAATAGCAAGAGCCGGCAAAAAACACGGCAGGATTATACAGGTGGGCATGGTGCGACGCCAGTACAAGGCGGTCAAAATAGCGAGGGATTACGTCCGGAAGGGCCTTTTCGGCAACGTCTATCACCTGCGCTGCTGCCTCATAAGGCGGCGCGGCATTCCCGGCCTGGGCGGGTGGTTCACCACCAGGGCCGCCTCGGGCGGCGGCCCCCTGATCGACATCGGAGTGCACTGGTTTGACGCCGCCATGCACGTGAGCGGCCTCTGGAACCCCACCAGCGTGAGCGCCATGAACTATGCCAAGTTCGGCGCCGACATGCGCAACTACCGCTACGTGAGCATGTGGGCCGGGCCGCCGAAATACGACGGCGTCTGCGACGTCGAGGACTACTCGGCCGGGCTGGTCAGGTTCGGGAACAAGGCCTCCATGATTTTCGAAATTGCCTGGGCCGCCAACATGGAGGAAACCTCCTTCATCGAGATCCTGGGCGACAAGGGCGGAGCGAGGCTCTTCGACGGCAAGCCCCTGACCATCTGCACCGAGCACAACGGCATGGTTGCGAACGTCATGCCCATGTTCAACAACGCGGACAACGCCTTCCGCGACCAGGCCGATATTTTTGTCCGGGCCTGCCGGGGCCATTGCCCGCCCGCGGCCACGGCCGGGGAAGGCCTCACGGTGATGAAGCTGATTGACGCCGTCTACGCCTCGGGCAAGCTCGGCCGGGAAGTAAGGGTCTGACCGCTGTTGCGCTCCGGGTCCTGGAATCCAAGCTTGGCCCGCTCCAGCTTCTGCGGAAACTGGCCTTTCCTGAAGGCTGAAAGCCAGTGCCTGAGCATCAGCCAGCCTCCGAATCGAATGAGCGCGTTCCGCCAGTTGCGGTACCATTTGCGCCAGCCGAAGGATATGTTGCCGAGCGAAAAAATCATCGCCGGGAAAGTCAATATGTTCAGGATTATGACAAACACATACCTGAACCTGTAAAACCGCCCCATGATCTTCCGCAGGCCCGCCTGCATATCTTCCGGGGTGAGGGGCTTGTCCGGCCAGAAGAGCGGGAAATTGCCGTCGTAGTACTCCCATCCGATGCTTTCTTTCGCAAATATCCTGTTCTGGGCGGCAAGCCTTGCCGTCAACTCCGTGCCCGGCAGGGGGATCGGCAGGAGGAGCTGTATGGTGTCCAGCCTTGCTTTCCTGATGAACCTCCTGAAATGTTTAACGCGCTCACCGAGCGTCATCTCCATCCGCGCGCCGGGCGGCAGCGGGTAGCCGAAGATAAACATGCCGTGGACAATGAATCCGGCCCGGTGATAGAGCTTCGTCATTTCAAGCATGTCTTCCGGCTTGAGGCGCTTGTTCATCGCAGCCAGCTCATCGGCAATCGGAGATTCAAAGCCGATGCATATTTTATGAATGCCGGCCGCGCGCATGGCTTTAAGAAGCTCCGCATCCCTGGACCGGTCCAGCCTGATTTGGACGGTGATGTCTAAATTGACTCCGACCGCCTTCTGGTAATCGGCCAGCATGGCGCAAAGCCTGAGTGTATCTTCGCGCCTGTTCCCGAACAAATCGTCCACGATGAAAAAATGCCGGGCGTTGTGTTTTTCAAGCGCTCCGGCGATCTGCTCGACAACCCGCTCGACCGACGCCGAGCGCGGCTTGCCTTTTACCGTGCAGAATTCGCATTTCATCCCGCAGCCGCGCGTCCAGTCGACCGGAAAAAGGCTGATCTTCGCATAACGCACCAGGTCGAAGTCCGGCAGGGGCAGGCCGTCAAAGTCGGTTATGGGCGCTCGCTCACCGGTCTGGACGAGCTGGCCTTCGCGCAGGAACCTCAAGCCCCTCACCCCGGAGGCGTCGCGCCCGTTCCTGATTGCATCGAGCAGCTCGCGGATGGTTTCTTCGCCCTCGCCGGCGACGATGTAGTCAACGCCGTTCTCGAGGGCATCGCGCGCCTCTTCCCCGGCGAAGTGCTGACCGCCGGCAATTGTGACAACGCCTTTTTGCCTGTAAAAGCGCGCCAGGTCATACAGCCGCGGAACGGTGCTGCTCAACCCGCCGTATAATCCCACCACGTCCGCGGGCCTGATGGTCTGGAGGGTGTTATGGTCGGGCAGCCCGGCGCTGTCGCGCGGGCCGAACTTGCGGTAATTATTCTCGTCAATAACCTCCACCTGCCATCCGCCCGTTTTATCACCCGCCGTTGCCACCTCAAGCGGCCCTATGGCAGTCGTCAGCTGCGCTATGCGCGAATAAATATTGAACGCCGGGAAAGCGGGTATGACCATTCTGAACCGCATTCTTTTGTTTTTTTGCTCCATAATCACGCCGATCCCCCTTGCGAAGTCATACAACGCCTTTACACTCAACGTCTTTATAGTAGCATATTTTCCAAGTTCTGCAATATCCGTCTTTTTGTCATTCTCCCGTGGCGCCACGCGAAATTTTATTTGCTTGCCAGCCAATTCCCGGATGGCATAGTATGAAATCAGCGCGATTCATGGCGGGGTCATGACTGCCTGTTGCCGGCCGCGAAACGGAAAGCTGCTGATGGAGAATTTATTTTTTACAAACATTTTTTATTGAGTTTCTGCATTCTGCCTTCTGCATTTCTTACGGAGAGGTGGCTGAGTGGTCTAAAGCAACGGTTTGCTAAACCGTGGTACTGAGCAATCGGTACCGGGGGTTCGAATCCCCCCCTCTCCGCCAGTCTTCGTTCGAAGCGCCGTGAAGAACGAAGACTGCCGCGGCGTAGTTAAGCAAGCAAATGCGAGTTAAACAAAGCCGGGCCAACTGTTTTTCGCTTCGAACTTCGCCTCGGCACGCCACAGTCGAAAAGCAATTACTTTATACCAAGCTGATGCCAGGCTATGGATGGAATATTCTATTACGTATATATACTGAGATCGTGCAAAGAATCTGATAAGTTTTACACGGGCTTTACTGAAAACATCGAAGATCGTCTTAAACATCACAACTCCGGTATGGTACCTGCCACGTCCCCGTATCGCCCATGGACCATAAAAACATGCCTTGCTTTCAGCAACCGCGAGCAGGCACTTGCGTTTGAGCGCTATTTAAAAACCCATTCCGGAAGAGCTTTCGCAATAAAACGACTCTGACCGGCCACAATTGCCCCCATTACCCGCCATGATGCACAGGCAGGCCGCCCTGTGAAATGATCAGCCTTCAAACATCGAGGCGGGCGCGGATATCAGAGGCAAACCGCGCGGCCAGCGCCACCGCCCCGCCGGGGTTGAGATGGCAGCCGTCGCAGGTCTTGTCGGGCGCAATCACGCCGGAAGAATAATCCAGGAAGAATATTTTGCGGTCGCCCGCCGCCCCGACGGCCTTATCAATGGCCGCGGCATAGCCGGTTTTGTTGTGCGGGCAGGCCGCAAATATCAAGGCCTCCGGATAGCCCGCCCTTATGGTGCCAAGGTATTTTTTGTAAAGGCCTTCAAACACCCCTGCCGGGACGGAATCGTTGGTGCCCTGGTAGATGACAACGATTCCGGGCTTAACCGCGGGGCTCCACCTTATGCCGCCGCATATCCAGGGAAATGCGTCTATCGCCGGCAGTGCGCCGCAGGTGCCGTGCGAGGCAAGCCCCTGCCCTCCGAAGCCGGTCACCACCGGCTTCATGCCCAGCAAGTCCGCGGCCAGCTGGGGCCAGTTGGCATAAGGCACCTGCTGGCCGGTATCATCACCTACTCCCGTATAAAGTATCCTTCGCCCCTGGGTTATGGAGTCCCCGAGGAACTCAATCTGGTTCCGGATATACGGCAATTTGACCAGGCCGCCGCCCCTGAGTTCAACCCCTTTAAACCGGCAGCTCCCGTCCAAGCCGGCCCATTGTTTGCCGGAGGCGCTGGTTTTATAAAGCGAATGCGCCGCCACCCAGACCCGCACCATGTGGCAATTGCTGAAGACCTCCTTGAAGGGCGGCTTGCCGGCTGGCGGGACGTTATGCGGCGGGATCACCGGCACGGCATAAGTATCGGCCGCAAGGGTGGTCTTGAGAATGGGGCCGTTGTCCGCCTGCACAAAAACTGCCGGATACTGGCTGAAGCCGCTGACGTCAAACAGAAGGACGCAATGATTGCCGCAGTAGGCGAATTCCAGGATGGCGCCGCTGCAGAGAGTGACGGCGCTTTTGGCCGCATGCCACCTGCCGTAATAATTAAAACCTTCGTTGTCCGCGCCATGGGTGGCGGCAGCCGCCGTTTTATGCGTCATTATGAATCCTTTTTAAGTTTGTTCAGAACGCTGTCAAAGTATTCGTTGGCAGACTTGATATACATGTTTTCAGGCACGATAGGCCTGTTCAGGGCGTCCATGGTCTCTTTGGACAGCATCATGCTTTTCGCCATTTCGCCCCCCGCCTTGCGCAGGAGCCTTTTGTAATTGCAAACCAGGGGCTGGGCCAAAAGGGGCGTATCTTTCAGGATTGCCCCGCCGCCCCTGTATATTTCCGCCACCACTTTCGTGCTGAAATTCCTGGCCACCCGGGCGAAGAGCAGCTTCAAAACCTGGAAATGGCTCTGCTCCGGAAACCCGCAATTTGATATCACGGCAAAGGCGGGCGCCTTCCCCCGTACCGTTCGGTGCCGGCACTCGCCGCCCTCGTCCTTGTCAAAATGCGGATCCCCCATCGGTATGAGCCTGTCCATGAAGTTCTTCATGATGCCCGTGACGTTATCCACGTAAAGCGGCGTGGCAAATACCACCAAGTCGGATGAGGCAAACTTTTCCAGCAACCCGGACATGTCGTCCTTTATGACGCACTCCCCCGGCGTGGCGAGCCAGCATTTCAGGCAACCCAGGCAATGCCCGATGCGTTTCTTTGCCAGAGGAATATTCTCAGTTTCCGCTCCGGCGCCGGCGGCGCCCTGCAAAAACTCCTCAACCATGACATGGGTATTGCCGCTTTCGCCGCGCGGGCTTCCGTTGAACGCCGTGATTTTCATCTTTAACCTCTTTGTATTTTGCCGCAACCCCGGCCCGGGATCAGCCTGTTTCCAATTTTAGCTTTTTTGGAGACGGGGTTGACCACACCCCGCGCTTCCGGCCTGTGGTCTCGTGCTCCCGCCTCCAATCTGCATTCTTTGGAGACGGGACGACCACGTCCCGTTCTTACGGCCTGAGGTCTCGTGCTTCGTAGCGAAGGCTTTACTTCGCAGAGTAGCACAGGCCGTCTCCATTTTCATCCTCCTGGGGCCGGGGTGCTTGCTACGTCTAGACCTTGACTACTAGGCCGGCTCCAATCATAACCCCAGTCAGTATTCAAAACCAACCGGCGCCTATATGTGGTTACCGTCAAATAAACTATAGGACTGGCAATGAAAGAAGAAACATGAACTAAATGCCTGAAATTTCGAATGATATTCATGCAAATCTAATTATCACATCAAGCCTGGATGATCTTGACACATGGCCTGTATCCTGTCCAGCACCGGCGGGTGGCTGTAGTCGAAGAACACCTTCAGGAAATGCGGCTTAAGGTTGCTGAGGCTGTCGGCGCTCAATTTCTTGAGGGCGGAAGCCAGCGCCCCGGGGTCGCGCGATAGTTCCGCGCCGCAGCGGTCGGCCGCGTATTCAAAAGAGCGCGAAACCGCGTTCGTCCCCGCCGCCAGGAGACGGTTGAGCGGCATGAGGATGATCGCGCAAAACACCAGTGCCGCATATACCGAAACATGCTGGGCCCCGAACGCACGGAAAAGCAGGGGGTGGCCTGAAACCAATGAAAAAATATAAAAACCCGCCGCGCCCACCGCGAGCGAGATGAGCATGAATTTCATGACATGCCTGTGGCGGTAATGGCCGATTTCGTGCGCCAGCACGGCTACAATCTCGTTTTCGTCCATCTTATTTATAAGGGTGTCGTAGAGCATGATGCGCTTGTTCTTGCCAAACCCGGTCAGGGCCGCGTTGGCCTTGCTGGAGCGGCGCGACCCATCTATGACATAGATGCCCCTGGCCTGGTAATTTTGCGACCGCGCGAGCTGCTCTATCCTAGCCTTCAGGCCGCCTTCCTCGAGCGGGCTGAACTTGTTGAAGAGCGGCATAATCAGCACCGGGGCAACGTACATTATAAAAACCTGGAAAAGCGATACCGCTGCCCAGCAGTACACCCAGGCCCATGAGCCGGCTTTCTCAAATATCAGGACGACGGCCGCAAGCACTATCGCACCGAATAATCCCGTTATGACAAGCGATTTGACCAGGTCCAGCGCGAACGTCTTCGGGGTCGTCCGGTTAAAGCCGTATTTTTCCTCAATGACGAATGTGTCGTATATGTCAAAAGGCAGGCTCAGCAGGACAAATCCGGCAAAAACGACCCCGGCGAAGAAAATCCCCCTCCCCGCCTCGCCGGCAAACAGCCCGCGCGCGGCAGAGTCGGCCCAGTTGAATCCGCCCGAAATCATGACCGCCGCAAGGAACAGCACGAGCGCTATTTCCCTGGCCAGGCCGGAAACGGTCCTGTCCGCAAGGTATTTCTGTGCGGTTGCATACCGTCCCGGGTCGTAATAGCCGTTAAACTCTTCCGGAAGAAGGGATGTCCACGCGCGCAAATTGAGCCACTCTATCACAAGGTCGAGCGCGAGCATGGCAACAAAGACCGCAATGACTATGAGCATCGGCTTATTCATGGGGTCGCTATTTTAAAAATTTCACCGGTCCGCGCCGGTCAAGCAAGAACCGACACTGGCAATACCCGGCAACGGATGTCTATACCATGTAATACTCTTCTTGACCGCGTTTTTCCATCCTGAGAGTGCCTTGCGCCTGCATTGTTTGCAGGGCCTTACGCGTCGCTTCCAGGTCCAGCGCGAAAGAAGCCGCCACGTCGCGCGCGGTGCAAGGGCGCCGCCTGAGCATGCTCAAGACCGCTCCCCCGTCAATCCCGGCCTTTGCGGTGGCCGCGGCGGCATACCGGGCGATCACCTCGGCCTTCGGATCAAACAAGTCCCTGGCTTCGTTTAAAAGGCTCTCCGGGGCGGCCTTGATACCGCTTTCCGCCGTAGGCCGCACCGCGGTGTTGAGCTGGATTTTATCGGGACATATCGAACGCGCCAGCGCGGCGATCTGCCGGATTTGTCCCGGGCCATCATTTATCCCCGGCACAATAAAGACCTCCATCCAGAGTTCCCCGGCATATTCGCTCCGGAAGGCCCGCAAACCATCGAGCAGGTCCGCAAAACGCACCCCGGGATGAGGGCGCGTGAGCAGGCGGAAAGAATCTTCGTCCCAGGCTGAGAAGGTGGCCTTGACAATGTCCGCCGCGCATGCGGAGCGCCGGACCACTGGCAGGTGCATGAGGGTGCTGTTGGTAAGGAGGACCGTTTTTGTTTTTATTTCCTTTTTTATGAAATCCAGTATTTCCCCGAACCCGGAATGCAGCGTCGGCTCGCCCGCGCCGGTAACCGAAACAACGTCCGCCCTGCCGCCGGCGGAACGCCAGAGGGCGAGCTCCTTTTCAATCTGCCGGAG
>JBAYWJ010000137.1:0-9240 GCA_041674125.1 Kiritimatiellia bacterium | reverse complement strand
GAAGCCGGAATGACGGGCGTGTTCGCGGCTGACCTTGGCCTTGATTCGCGCCCATACTTCCGGTGGCGCGTTCATTTTCCGGGCCTGGCGCAGGGCCCGCGCTACAGCCGCCAGCCTTTCGGCGTCCTGGCGGCAAGCGGAACATTGCGCGAGATGGAGGTCAACTTGGCCGCGGGACTCTTGGTCAAGCGCGCCATCCATGTAACCGCCGGCGAGCAGTTGCCTGGCACGGCTGCATTCAATATTATTTTTCATGGCAGCTTCTCCTTGTTGGCGTAAGCCAGCATGGCTTCGCGCGCGCGGTGCAGGCGCGAGCGGACCGTGTTGAGCGGTATGTGCAGGATTTCGGCAATCTCCTCGTAGGCCAGGCCTTCCATTTCGCGCAGGACCACGCATGCGCGCTGCTCATCGTCGAGTGCCGACAGCAGGGCGCCGACAGTTTTTTCATTTATATCTTCAGCCGTCGGGCTTTGCTGGGCCTCGACCTCGAGATGTTCCCGGTATTTACCGGCCAGGGAGCTTTCGCGCGCGCTTTTGCGGCAGCGGCTGATGGCCGCATTGGCCGCGATCCGGTAAAGCCAGGTTTTGCACGACGACCTGAACTCGAACCGCGGGAGTGCCTCGTGCATTTTAATGAACACCTCCTGGGTGATTTCGTCGGCCTCCGCGTGGCTGCGTGCTACCCTGAAGGCCACGTTGTAGACCAACCCGCTTGCCAGGCGGTATATTTCCTCAAAAGCCTTCATGTCGCCTTTCCCGGCCTGCACGATTAGCTCTCTGGGTATGTCATCTTCCATGTTCTTCAATCCGTTGAACGATACTGCTGCTGTGGCAGCGTTCACGGTTCAAAGTTAAATCTTTATAAACCCAAAACCTTGAATGCTGAATGCGTACCCGAAGCCATGAACATACCCATTCTACCCGATTAGACGCGTGGTTACATCAATTTGTTCCGGATTTTTGCAGGAATATAAGCGGTGGATCGGTAACGACTTGCGTCGCCGCGTCCTATCGTTTAACGGCAACAAAAAGCCAGGCGCGGGCATAACGCCGGCCCATTTCGCGCAATGAGGCGGAATCAAAATGAAGGTTGTCGCCCTTGTCCTTCAGCCCTTCGGAGCTTACGCAAGCGTAGCGGGATACGCGTCCCTCCAGGAGACGCAGCTGGCGGTTGACGGATGCATAGAGCGGCCGCGGCGGCGTGTACCGGGCCAGGAATGCGCCCAGCTCTCCCGCAATGAAAGGAACTTCGGGGCAGCCCAGGGCGGCGCGCAGGGCGGGAATCATTTCTTCCAGGCGTTGCCCATAGGTTTTCGTATCTTCCTCGCGCGCCGAGTCATTTTCCCCCTGGTGCCATAAGATCCCCTTCAAAATTCCGTTGGCGCATGCCTGCCGCGTTACGGCAACCGCATTATTGAACAGATCCTCCCCCGGCATCCAGCGCCTGAGGGGCGTGCCGCCGACCGCGCACGGCAGGAGCCCGATGCGGGCTTCCGGATTTTTTTCGAGCAGCGCGAGCGCAAAACTCATCCCCGGCCCTATCCCGGCAATGGCCGGCTTGTCGGTGTGCAGGGGCTCCCTGGCAGCCAACCAGTTATTTTCACGGAACATGAAGATATGCGGGTGCTCAATCGGAGGCAACGCGTCCAGCGGGCCGCGCCCGGCCATGTTGGACTGCCCGATCAGCAGGAATATATCCTTGCGAAGGTTCATGCCGTTATTACGCCTGGCAAGTTACCCAGACCGGGCTGCTCCAGATGAACTCATCGCGCTCGGTGGTGACGCGCAGGTAATAGAACGCTCCTTCCGGCAGCGGCGTCTCATCGATCCATTCTCCTTCGAAGAACCAGTTGCCGCCGGCAAGGTCTTTCACGGTCTCGCCGTTGCGGATAATCTCGATCCTGACCATGCGTTCCGGGGCGGCGGCGGCCACTTCAATCTGCCGCGGTGTTTCCGACCGATCTACCCAAAATTCCGTGCCCATTTCATGCCCGTTTACTTTGAAATCAACATAGCCGCGAATGCCGGATGTGGCGAAGGTGCGGCGCGACTGCAGGGCGTCAAAGATCGCCGCGCGCGTAAGCTTGTCGGCGCGGACGGCCGCCAGGCCGCAGCGCGACTGCATGTGGCGGTTATTGACCGTGCGCGGGGTGTCCTGGATGCGCAGGGGGTTGCCGGTCAGCACCTCGTGGTAATCGCTCGATCCGATCAGGCCGAGGCGGAAACCTTTTTTCAGGGCATCCACGACGCCCTGTCCGGGAGCCTGCCAGAGGACATGCCGGGGACAGTCCAGGTATTCCGAGTTACCGTGGGTGGAATAAATTTCCACCAGCGGCATCATCTCGGGAGTTATGGCTTTTAAATGCTCCCAGTGCGTGCCCATGCCGGCCTCGGGGCCGTAGAGAGGGGTATGCGGGATAAGGATCAAATCTTTTCCCATTGGCTTTTCCGGCTTGAGCGGCGCCTGGAAAGGCGCCAGCATCTCCCCTTCCGCACCCCGATAATAAACGTTTATATCGCCGTGCCATTCCTTGCCGTTTGGGCTTTTCATACGGCCTTCGTATCCAAGGAGCGCCACGAACGATCCCTCGCGGGTATGCTCGCGGACCTTGGCGATGGCCGTCTGCCAGCGGTCGGGATGGGCGTAAAGGTGCTTGTCGTGGTCGGTCACGCACGCGAAATCGAGCAGCGCCGTTTCGCGCGCGTAGGCGTAATGCTCGTCCGGAGTTCCGTTGCCGTCGGAAAGCTCCGAGTGCCCATGCAGCTCGCCCCAGAAAATTTTCCTGGCGCCCTTGCGGACGCGGATGGGATTGGAAACTCCCAGCAGCTTGTTATTCATGTCAACGGCGTGAATCCGATGAAAACCGGGCGTGCTCAACCTGATGTTCCAGATGACGGCGCGCTGCCCGCTGATTGCCGCCGGCTCGAACCGCGCCGCGCCGGGATCGTTCGCGTATAATTCAACTGTTCCCTCGTAACCGCCGGCGGCATTGCATGAAGCATCCGTTACCGCCAGGCGCAGGTCGAAAGGCATGCCCGGCTCAACTTCCATGGGAGCCACGACATGGAACTTCGCCGCCGGCCCGCCAATCACGCGCAGCACCGGGTTGAAATCGGCCTGCTCCCTGAGGGTGGCGACGTCCGTGGCGCGCTGCCAGGCCGAGAACCGCTCAAGGAATTTAGGATCCTGGCCGGACGAAACGAAAACAGGGAAGGAAACCTCGCGCGCGGAAAGCTGGGCCTGAACCCCGAGGCTGCCGCCGCGCCGGTCGCCGTAGGTAACCTCGACCGTTTCTCCGGCCATGACCGTGCGGCCGCCAACGGAAACCTGGATGATGTGCAAGGTTGCGCCGTGCGGCTTGTGCATTGCCGGCCACCGGACGATTTCGACGGTCGCCAGCACGTCCTTGCCGGCGCGGGCCGTGACGTATCCGGGCGCGATGGGGTCGTAAACCTGCGGCAGGCTCCAGCGGTTGGTGGGGAAACGCGGCACGAGGATGATCTCCAGCCCGCCGCCCGGCTGGACATTGAAGCCTGGCTGCCAGCGGAAGACCCAAGAACCCCAGGAAAGCGCGGGCACGTCGTCGCCCGGGATGATTTCCACGAGTCCCTTGGAATTCTCAATAACCGAACGGCCTCGCATGCAGGACATGATAACTTTTCCTTTCCGGCCTTCCAGCTTTTTCAGTCATCAAGCAATCTGGCAGAAACATATTGTTTTGTGGTTGATTATTTTTCTGCTTTCTTTTTCTGGTCAGGCGCGGCGGAGGAGAGCCCGGCAATTTTTTTCTCGCAGGCCTGCTTGATCCTGTCCGGGACATTCTGCACCTGCATGGCCTCCTTGTATTTCGCGGCGGCATCGTCCTTCCGGCCGGCGCCGGCCAGGGCGTCGCCCGCGGCGCAGAGCATAAGCCCGCGCCGGTAAGGATCCTGCAGTTTTGACTGGTCAACGCGGCCCAGCTCCTGGAGGGCCTGGTCGAACTTGGACTGCCTGATGTAAATATCTGCGATGGCGTTTACGGCGCCCGCCTGACGGTTAAGATCGCCCAGGTCGTAAAGCTTCCGGTAGGTTTCCACCGCCTTGACGTCGTTCTTGAGCAGCCCGGCGTAATTCGAGGCCAGCGCGTTGAGGGCCTTGTCCTTGAGGCGGCTGTCCGGGCTGTAAATGACCGCCTGGGCAAGGTCCTTTTCAGCGGAGGCGCCATCCTTGGCGGCGATGAAAGCCCTGGCGCGGGAATAATAGGACTCGCCCTTGATGGAGTCCGGCCAGGCTTCGATTTTTTCATCCTTGAACTTCGCCGCCGCCTCGGTTCCCTTGCCGTTGTTGAGCATGAGGCCCATCTGGCAGGTCTTGGAATA
Source organism: Kiritimatiellia bacterium (assembly GCA_041674125.1). GTDB lineage: Bacteria > Verrucomicrobiota > Kiritimatiellia > JAAZAB01 > JAAZAB01 > JAQUQV01. Next base: position 4,881 of record JBAYWJ010000137.1, on the reverse strand, counting down.
GGGTTCGAGGGGGATTTTGGCGGCCAGCTCCAGTGCGCGGTCATACTGCTTGAGCGCGGAAGCGCAAAGGGCGGCCTGCTCGAGGGCGTCGGATTTCTGGTAGTCGGTGTAGTTGCCTTCGGCCATCTTTATGTAGGCGGCCATGGCATCCTCCTGCTTGCCGCCCTTTGACAGTTCAGCGGCGGCCTTGCGCTCCTCGATGTATCCGCCGAATGCGGATATGGTTAATAATATTGCCGTCACGATTATGATCATAGTCCTTTTCATGTTTTGCCTCTTTTCTTTGTTCATAGCAGCGCGAATTTCGTTTGAAAAAGGCGGCGGTCATTCCGGCTCATCTGCACCGTTGCAGCGTTTGCGCATACACGAGTATTGCGCTTCACGCCGCGCCGGCGCATCTGAACCGGACTAAACCTTGCTTTTTCAAACCCCTCGACAGGCTCGGGGAACGAAATTCGCCCTGCGACAATGCCGTTCAACCGCCGCGGTTGAACAGGCAAGTTTTAGCCTTAACTTTTTCACTTTAAAAGTCAACGCCCGGATATGACAGTTTTTTGGGTTGCGCCCGCCGCCGTGATATTTATCAATTCTGCGGTCATAAACAAGCAGAAGCCTGCCCGGCTTTATTTCGGCCATGCCCATCATGGCCGAGCTTGACCACCTGCCGATCTCGGTCCGGTATCCCCAAGTATAGCCGCAGCCGTCCGGGCTGAACATCAGGTGATTGCCAGGCCGGCCGAAGGCGCAGGCGAGCACGCCGTTGGACATCAGGCACAGGTCCGGGTCCACCCCGTGGGACGGGAGCGTTTCAGGCGGCGACCACGTTTTACCGTTATCAAGCGAGCGGCGCTGGATCATGTTTTTTTTAGCCGGGCCGTGCCGGCGCATCATGCACAGGAGGCTTCCATCCGCCACCCGGCAAAGGGCCGGCTCGCAGTTGCCGTCAATGGAAGAATCATGCTCATAGGAAATCGTATTCACGAAGCGCCAGTTGCGGCCCTCGTCGCGGGATTCAACCAGGATGCTGCGCTGGGCAACGTCGCCGTGGAATTTGCCCTGCATGGCGCACAGCCAGCGTTTTTTGTCACAAAGGATATAGCGCCAGAAATTGAACCCGCGCCTGTGGCTGGACCTGGCGATGATCGGGCGGTAAAAGCGCGGGATGGGTCCGTAAAATTCCCTGAGGACCGATCCCTTTTCGGGGTAATGTTCGGGCGAGAGGGGATAATCCTGGCCGGCGGCGCGGTCAACGCGAATAACCGATTCAAGGGGGCCGCGGAATGTTTTCCCGCCGTCATCCGAGCGGTAGTGGGCGCCGAGGAACACTCCCGGCTTCTTTTCGAAAGTGTCGCGCTCGAAAGCCAGCACGACACCGGAGCGGCTTTCGCCCCAGGCCATTTCCTTGCAGGTGCGCGGCGGGTCTTTGCGCCAAGTGCAGCCGCCGTCGGCCGAGCGCAGGCAGATCCGGCGCGGGAAATGCTTGTCCGGGTCAATGTGGAAGGTCAGGAGAAGCTCGCCGCTCCTGAGCTTGAAGAGGTGCGGCGCCCTGACGCCATCGCGGCTTACCACCCGATTTTTTCCGCGCTTTATGCCGAGCAGCATGATTTATTTATTCCAAACCCAGTTATATCCGCAAGCCAAGGAAATCAACCACGGATTTCACTGATGACACGGATAGAGAAACTATCGCAATCTGATTCATATTATACCATATCAGCGGCATCCGTGGTTATCATTCCTGTTTTTTTTATTGCGGTTCCATACAAATAAGCGCTATTCAACGTAAAGCATGCCGAATTTCAGTGTGTCATGGAAGGTGTTTTTGCCGGTCGGCGACCAGGCCGAGGCTTCCGTGCCGTTTTCCCGCACGCGCTGGCAGCAGACGTTGATGTACCAGGGGTATGTTTTGGTCGGCCGCCGCCCGGCCAGGCCGTTCAGCGGATCCACCGCGTCCTGGGCCTCGTCGGCCACGGGGATGATTATTTCCACGTTCCAGCCGTCTTCCGCGATGCTTGTGGCGACCTGCGCGTGCGATGACCAGAGCGTTTCGAGCCCGCCCTTCCGGTCGAGGTCGGCCACTGCGCCGGCCGGGTTGACGGAAATCTGGTAGTAGGAATGGGACTGGGTTTCGATGAGGAGCTCGACGCAGTCGCCGCTCCAGAGGTTGCCGTCGTCATTGCGCGTGGTGGCGATGTTCAGGTTCGTGCTCACGTCGCGGCACTGGATGCCGAAAACAATGGCGTTGTCCTTCCAGAACGCCTTGAAGGAAGTGCCGAAGGCGGGCTGGGTGCCGGTTTGCACCTCGCTTAAGCCGCCCCCGCCCATTTCCTTCCAGAATGCTTCATCCAATTTGCCATCCAGTTTAAAATCCTTTCCGACCTGCGAATAAGCGCGCGCCTCGGGGTTGCCCTCCCTGCCCTTCGCCAGCTGCGCGCGAAGGTCCTTGAGCGGTTTCATATAATCGGAAAGGAAAGCGATGCGACGGCCGTAGACCGAATCAAGAGGTGCTTTTTCCTGCGCTTTCTCCAGAAGGGCAAACACCTTGTCGATCTTTTCGGGCTGTTTGCGCAAATCCATCCAGTTGGCCTCGGAGTATTCAATGAAGGCTTTCATTTCCTTTTTAGCCGGGCCGTAGAAAAGCTCGTAATATTCATCAAGCAGCGCTTCAACATCCTGGCCGGCGTCCCACCAGTACCGGGCGGTGACATACAGGTTGAGGTGGTCCACGGCCATAAAATTCCCTTCCCAGTTCATGTCGATAAATTCACCCAGGCACTGGCCTTTCAGCGAGCGCATGTCCTCGGCGATGGAATGCGGGTAAAAAACCGGCATGTACCCGTAGACGCTGGTGGGCTTCGTGTGCAAATAATATTCATACACCCAGAACTGCCTGCTCTTTTCGGGCATCTTATCCATCCAGGCCTTGCGCAGTCCGGAGTAATACTGCTTTTTTTCAGGGTTGTAGAAATCGCGGCGCGCCTGGCAAAAGGCGAGCAACAAATTCGGGCTCAGCACGGCGATGTTGGTCGGCGGGAGCTCGTAGGAGCCGTAGGCGGCGCAGCCGATCTTACGGTCCGGGTGGGTCTTGAGCACTTCCTGCGCCACGCGGTTCTCGAAGCTCCAGACGTAGTCCGACATGTGTCCCTTGGTTCCGCGCCCGGGATCATCCTTGCCCTTGCACAGCTCACACTGGCACAGGGCGCCGTATCCGTCCTGGGGCATGGTCGAGACATGCGGCACGCCGTAAATATCGAACATCTTGCGGGCGTATCGGACACATGCCTGCAGTAACCCTTCCGAAGACAGGCACGGCTTTCCGGTGCCGCGGTAAAGGGTGTCGCGCTTGCCGTTGTAAAGGGCATAATAATCAGGGTGAGCCTCCTTCATCTCGTCCCGCGCCAGCACCCGGTTCATCCCGTGGGCAAAATCAAAACCTATCACGTCCAGGCCCTTGTTGAATCCCATGCGCATCTGCCACAGGACGTTTTCGCGGCTCTGGATGCCGAAGCGCATGAAACCAGGATAACGCAGGGCGAAATCCGGATGGACGGTCCGATCAACTTCGGGCAGCTCGATATCCTTTTTTTGCGGCATAACTTCGCCGAGCTCCCCCGGCATGTACCAGCGCACTCCCAGGGAACGCAGAAAGGCGTAGACGGCGTTGAGCGACCCGCGCTCGTCGTAGTCCCAGAACCCTTGGCCCTGGAACTTGTAAAGCTGGGTATGGGGAAAGCCGAACTTTTCTCCGGCGAGCTTGTCCCATTCGGCCTGCGCGCGGGGCGCATCGTCCCGGCTGCGCATGTGCGGCTCCGGGGGAACGAAATCCTTGTCCTGGCCGATGAGCGCCAGGTAATCCCGTCCGGAAACCATTTTATATGCTCCATGCTTCAAACCTTCGTCACTCATTTTCAGGTCGCCCGTGTATTTGCTTTTCCCGATATAAATTTTTACCGGGATATCCTGGCCCGCCTCGTTCGTGATCGCCAGCTTGGCGCCCGATATTTTTTCGATGCAGGCCTGCAACTCCTCCGCCGCGAAATTGACCGCGCGCGGGGCGTTGGTGGCAATTATAATTTCCGCCATGGGTTTCCCATCCTTCACTATGAAGGAAGCTCCCCGGGCTTCAACCGCCGGCCCGGCCGCAATCAGCAGGCCGGCTGCAACACAGATTGAGTTAAAGTACTTCACATTACATTCTCCGTTATTTGTTACGCGTTTCCCGGCTGCACGCGTTCCGGCTGACCCGGTCAGGACATCCAATGCTGCCGCACGAGCTCATAAATATCGGGGCTGCCCTCGAATCCCTTTTTGGGGTCCAGGCGCGAGAAGGCGGCCATTTCGTAAAGGTTGTAAACAGCAACGTCCGGGTGGGCGCGGGAGCGGTCCATCTCCCACGCCAGCGCATGGTGCGGGCCATCGAAGCTGACCATGCCGTTGCCGCGCAGGCTCTGGTAGACAAACGGGATGCCGGCCTCGCGCGCGGCCAGGCCGATGCGGTCGGCCACGTAATGCTGGTTTTCGGGCCGCAGGTGAAAGGAGCCCCGGTATTCAACGAAATCGGCGAATTCCTTGAGCCAGAGTTCCCACTGCCACTCGAAGTTGAGCGGCACCGGGGAATTGTTGGGAGCGCGGTCGTCGTGATGCAAAAGAACCGCATTGACGTGGACCCCTATTTCCCGGCCGGAGGCGTGGAGCAAATCCGCCGCCTCGCGCATGAACTGTGTGTAGGCTTCGCCGTTAATGCGCCGGGCCTCGGCGAAATTGCCGGGATGCTCCATCCTTGCGACAACCGGCGGGTTGAAGCCGAACCAGTAAGGCTCGTAAGCGCGATTGTGGCATTCCGTGCGGATATTGACGCTGTCGACCCCCCGCGAGATGCAG
>JBAYWJ010000136.1:0-9253 GCA_041674125.1 Kiritimatiellia bacterium | reverse complement strand
GAGCGGATAGGGAGCTACCGCCTGCTCGGGACCACCCTGGACGATGCTGCCGGCGAAGCGTTTGACAAGGGCGCCAAGCTGCTCGGGCTGGGTTATCCGGGCGGGCCGGCCATAAACAAGCTCTCGGCGGGCGGCCGCCCCGGTGCCATCGAGTTCCCGCGCGGCAGTATTGCGCCGGCCAACCTTCCACACGCCTTGGAAAGCGACCTCTGCTTCAGCTTCAGCGGGTTGAAAACATCGCTCTATTATTACCTGCGCCGCCAGCAGCCTGCAATCAGCCCGCAAACAAAGGCGGACATAGCCGCATCCTACCAGGAGGCAATCGTGGACGCACTCTGCGGGCGCCTCCTGCTGGCGGCGCAGAGGGAAAATATCGGGCGCGTCGCGGTCGTCGGCGGAGTCTCGCTGAACTCGAGATTGAGGGAAAAGGCGGTTGCCCTTGGCAGAAAATATAGTCTTGAGATTTTTTTCGCGGAGCCCCAGTATTGCATGGACAATGCGGCCATGGTGGCCGGCTTGGCCGGAGCCGGCCGGGGCGCAGCCGGGAGTGAGGACTGGCAGCTCGATGTCCGCCCTGACTTGAAAATCGGCATTTGAGAACACTGTCATAGGCCAAGGCGCATCGCGCAAACACCAAAAGGAGAAACAAGATGAGCGGCAAAGTAAAATGGGGAGTAGTTGGTTCGGGTGGAATCGCCCGGCGGCGGACGATTCCGGAAGGAATAGTGGCGGCCCGCAATGCGGAGCTGGCCGCGGTGTGCGACCTCAACGAGCAGGTAAACCGGGAGGTGGCCGGCCAGTTCAATGTCCCTGCGGCCGGAACGCTGGCGGAAATGCTGGCGCTCGACATCAACGCTGTATACGTGGCCACGCCGGCCTACCTGCACCACGACCAGGTCATCCAGGCGGCCCGGGCCGGGAAGCACGTTCTCTGCGAAAAACCACTCGGGATGACGGTGAAGGAAGTCAGGGAAATGATCTCTGTCTGCCGTAAGTTAAAGGTAAAACTTGGCACGGCTTTTATGATGCGCTTCCAAACCCAGCACCAGGCCGCCGCGCAAATGATAAAGGAAGGCAAGCTCGGCAAGCCCCTTTACGCCCGCGCGCAGCTCTCGTGCTGGTACCCGCCCATTCAGGGGGCCTGGCGCCAGAACATCGCCCAGGGCGGCGGCGGTTCCCTGATTGACATGGGCGGCCACTGCATAGATCTTCTCGAAATGTTTTTCGGGAACGTGAAAAGGGTCAGCTGCTTCATCAACCGCTCCGTGCACTCCTACGAGACCGAGGACAGCGCGGTCGTCCTGCTTGAATTCGAAAACGGCGCCTTCGGGACCGTGGACGCCTTTTTCTGCATCCCGGACAACAGCAGTAAAAACATCCTTGAAATTTACGGGTCCAGGGGCAGCATCATCTGCAGGAACACAATCGGGCAGGGGGCGGCGGGCGAAATGACGGCTTTCATCGAGGGCGATACCTCCGGCTATGACGCCCAGCAGACGCGCCAGGTTGCGGACGGCATGCGGATCAATCCCGCGCCTCTCAATCCCTACCAGGCGGAAATTGAAGAGTTCAGCCAGGCCATCCTCGAGAAGCGCCCGTGCCTGAACTCAGCTGCCATCGGGCTGGCGAACCAGAAAGTTATCTGCGCCTGTTACAAGTCTGCCGCGAAGGGCAGGGCCGTTAAGGTCTGATGGGGTGTAAGCGGCCGCCGTTTTGCGGCCTTTTCCGGGCGCCTTGCAGGCTTCCGGCCGCCGGGCTATTCTTCAGCCGATGGAGGAGGCATCTCCGGCGGCGACGCTTCCCTGCGCAGTTTTTCGGCGTCAACGCCGCGGTCTGTCAGTTTTTTCCCGACCGCCCGGTTGGCGGGGTCACGGCTGAAGCTGCGCTTCCATGCGTCAAGCGCGGCTGCCTCGTTGCCGGAGGCCATGAAAATATCTCCAAGGTGGTCCAGGATGGTAGCATCGCCGGGCATGAGGGCATTGGCATCCTGGACAAGGTCAAGCGCTTCAGCAAGCATGCCCTGCCGGTAGCGGATCCAGCCGAGGGTATCCAGGTAGGCCGGGTTGTCGGGATCAACTTCCAGCGCGTGGCTGACGTAATCCGCGGCCAGGTCCAGGCGCACTCCCTTTTCGGCCCACATGTAGGCGAGGTAATTGAAGGCATCGCTGTTTTCCGGATCGGCCGCAATGGCTTCGGCAAAAAGCTTTTCGGCCTGCGTTATGTTGCCGTTCCTTTCCTGCGCCGATGCATAATAAAAATAAAAGCCGGAATCAAGCAGCTGCGCCCCGCGCGCTCCGAGCGCCAGGGCGGCGGCGCCAGCCCTGGCAAACAGGGCGATGGACTGGGAATATTCGCCGGCGCGCGAGCTGAGCACGGCATAGTAATACCAGGCGAAAAAATTATCGGGCGCCGCCAGGATCACGTCGTCCATCAGCGAAAAGGCTTCTTCCCGCTCCTGCTTCCATATGAGAAGCGTGGCCAGGCGGATGCGCGTCTCCAGCAGCGAAGGGTCAAGGTCCAGCGCCCGGCGATAGAGCTCCAAGGCCAGATCAGCCTGCCGGCACTGCTGCGCCGCAAGGCCGTAGTTGACGTAAAAGCCCGGCTCGGACAGGAGCGGATCGCCCGGAGAAAGCACGCCGCGCAGCCTGGCGAAAACCGAGAGCGCCTCGTTAAACTGGCGGTTGCGGAGGTAGATTTGCGACAGAAGCTCAAGAAACAGCTTTTCTTTCGGCAGGTGTTTCAGGCCGTCCCGGATGACCTCTTCGGCCTTGCGGGGATTGTCGCGCAGGTGGATGACAGCCATTTTCAGGTATGATTTAGGATTGGATGGCTCGGCCGCGCGGGCCGCATCAAAGCACTCAACGGCGCGCTGCCTGTCGCCCAGCGACTCATACAACTCACCCAGGTAATAGTTGATCGCGGGATTCTGCGGATCTTTCCCGGATATTTTCCTGAGCAGCTCGACGGTCTTTTCCCTTTCACCCAGCCCGAGGTGGCACAGTGCAATCTTCTGCATCAGCTGGAGATCGTCCGGGTCATAGATGGCCGCCTTCTGGAAACACGCCAGGGCCTTTGCCGTCCGGCCGCTTATGATGAACAAATCCCCGAGTTTCTGAAGATAAGCCGGTGAAAGATCGTCGGTCGGCTGGGCGGCCGCCTTTTCATAATACTTGATGGCCTCCGGCAAGTTCTCAGACTTGTGCCCGGCCTCGTAGATGTGCTGGGCATGGAGGTCGCCCAGGAGCCGAAGCATGGGCAATGGATCCTTGACTTTGGCGAGCCCGTCCTGCAGGACTTTGACGGCAGATTTTTCGTCCTTGACTCCTATCCAGAGGGCCGCCAGCTGCAGGTATCCCTTGCTGTTATGCGGATCGAGCTCAATGGCGCGCGCTGCGGCCGCGCGCGCGTCCGCGGGGCGGTTGATGATCTGGTAAACCTGCGAAAGAATAAAGGCCGCTTCCATGGACCGCGGATTTCTCCGGCAGGCTTCCTCCATGATGGCGGCCGCACGGTCGTTTTCGCCGCGCCTGATGAACTGCACCGCCACGCGCATCGCCAGCGATGTGTTTTCAGGCGCCAGTTCGGCCGCGCGCATGTAATTGGAGACGGCCCCGGAATCGCGCAGGCCCTCGCGCAGAACCCCTGCGCCGTAATAGGCAAGCGCATCAGCCATGTCGGCTTCGCGCCCCTCGAGAACAGCGAGGCTGCGGTCCTGGTCCGTTGAAGCCGCCTGCTGCGGGGGAGTGCGGCACCCGGCCACGAAGGCAACGGCGCCCAGGCATGCAAGCACAAGCAGGCCGCGGGAAAAAGATCTTTGACAGTACGCTTTGAGCATCGGGGGCATATGCCGTCAGACCGCAGCGCGCGCTGCGCCGCTGCGCTCATCCAGGCCCATGCACCGCTGCGCGCCGGATAAATGCGGACGCAACCAGCAACCCGGCCGCGCGCGATGCCGCGGCCGGGCACATCGTGCCGCCGGAACTAGCGCCAGATCAACACGGCTTACTTATTAATGTTCTTGTGGCGGTCAGCTTTCCGGCGCTTGCGCCTTTTGTGCTTGGCCATCTTCTTAATCCGCCATTTTTTCAGCGAACCCATATTTTCTCCTCTCGTTGCTTAATCTATTATCTTGTTCAGGGGGATTTCAATGATGCCTTCCGCCCCGGCGGCTTTCAGCTTCGGCAAAATCTCTCTGACAATCTTCTCCTCGACCACCGACTCAACCGCAACCCAGCCGCGCGTGCTCAGGGCGTTGACCGTGGGGGAATGGAGCGAGGGCAGCACCGGCAGCACGGCCTTGAGCTTGCCGGCGGCCACGTTCATCTTCAGCAGCACCCGCTTTTCGGCCGCAAGCGCGCCCTTGAGCAGGAGCGCCAGCTGACCGATTTTCTGCTTTTTCCATGCGTCGTTCCAGGATTTTTTATTGGCGATGATGCGCGTGGTTGACTCCAGCACTTCGGCCACGATCCTCAGCTTGTTGGCGCGCAGGGAAGATCCGGTTTCCGTGAGCTCCACGATGGCGTCGCAGAGGTCGGGCGCCTTGACCTCGGTCGCGCCCCAGGAAAACTCAACCTCGGCCCGCACGCCGTGCTGCTTCAGAAACCTTTTGGTCAGGCCCACCGCCTCCGTGGCTATGCGCTTGCCCTCGAGATCTTTCACGGTTTTGATTCGGCTGCACTCCGGCACCGCCAGCACCCAGCGGACTTTCTTCAGGCCCTGTTTGGCGTACACCAGGTCGGCCACCTCGACTACGTCCGAATTGTTCTCAACGATCCAGTCATACCCGGTTATGCCGCAGTCAAGCATGCCGTGCTCGACATAGCGGCTGATTTCCTGGGCCCGGATGAGGCGCGCCTCTATTTCCGGGTCGTCTACCGCCGGAAAGTAAGAACGCGCCCCGACCGTCACAGTGAAACCGGCTTTTTTGAGCATGTAAAAGGTCGTTTCCTGCAGGCTGCCTTTCGGGAGGCCGATGACAATTTTTTTCATTGTGTTTTTCATTGCAAATCCTGGCTGTGAATATAATCAATTAAAAGGTTGCGTCTAGAACAAAATAGCGCGGATATGGTTCAGCCCGACTGCAGCATTGCGCTAACGACCTTTTTCAGCGCCTCCGGGTAGGCGATATGTTCCTGCTCCTGAATGCGCGCGTGCAGGCTGTCCGGTGTATCGCCTTCCACTATGGCAACCTTTTTCTGCAAAATAACCGGGCCGGTGTCCATGCCGGAATCCACGTAATGGACCGTGCAGCCCGTCGTTTTCACGCCGGACCGCAGCGCCTGTTTCCATGCGTCAAGCCCCGGGAACGCGGGCAGGAGCGAGGGATGAATGTTGACGATGCGCCGCGGGTAGGCCGCCAGGAGCCGGCCTTTTATCATCATCATGAAGCCCGCCAGGACAACCAGCTCGACGCCGTAATGGGCAAGGCGCTCGATGACCCTCAGTTCAGCCCGGCCGTCAAGCCTGGTCTTGTAAGGCGCCGGGTCAAAGTATTCTGCCGGTATGCCCAGGCGGCGCGCACGCTCCAAAATCAGGGCGCCGGAAACATTGGAAAGCACGCATGCGATGCGCGCGGCAATCGCGCCTGAATGCGCGGCGTCGGCAATGGCCTGGAAGTTTGTTCCCTTGCCAGACCCGAGAATGCCTATGCTGACTTTTTTGCCCGAAAGGTTCATCCAGTATGTTTACCATTACCCGGCAATTGATTCAAGGCTTTTGCGCGCCAGCCTGGATTTTTATTCTCCGCGGGCGCCCATTTAAGCGATCATATGAAAATTACCGTTGATTCCGGATCAGAAAAAGATATTGTGTTTTCAAAACGCGGTTTCAGCCAAACGCGCCCGGGAGGAATAATCACGGATGGCCCGATACAAATATGGCCTTCGGGCCCGGCAAGGCTGAAGGTGCTCAAAATGACGGACGGATGCGCGGTGATATTTTTTCTAAATAATTCTGACTGAGGCGGGCGGTTAGCTCAACTGGCAGAGCGCCACCCTTACACGGTGGATGTTACAGGTTCAAATCCTGTACCGCCCATGCCTTTTTCAGCCGCGCGCCGGTGCGCCCGGCTGATGCAAGCGCATGAAAGACTGGCTCATAATTGACGGCTACAACCTGCTCTGCCGCATTTTCCCGAAAACACTGGGCGCCGGCGCCGCAATCATCGCCCGGAACAGGAAAAACATGCTGGCCCTGATCGAGCCGCTCGTAAATTTGCTGGCCGCGAAAATCACGATCGTTTACGACGGCGCCGCCGTCGAGCCGCGCCCGGGCGAGCGGGAAAGCGAAATAATCGAAGTCGTCTACACGCCGCCAAATATAAGCGCTGATTCATACATCGAAAATCTTGTCTGGAAAGCGGCGCGCCCGGAAAACATACTCGTGGTCACATCGGACCGCATGGAGCGCGATGGCGCCGGAGCGGGCGGCGCGGAAACCATGGCAGCCTCTCTTTTCATGGAAAAGATCGCAACCGAACAGGCGCGATTATCAAGCCGCATGGACAAACATAACAAAACCCAGAAAGGGCCGACTTTGGGCGATTTTTTCGATATTTCCGGTCATAAATCCACGCCAGACCCGGCCTGAAGATTGTTTCCGGCACAACTTGTTGTTCGTAAATGCTTAGATCAAAATTTACCATATATTGTAGTTGCATATCAGCGTACCGCATGCTATAGTGTTCTTACAGATGTTAATAACTTGTCGATAAATAGCGCTACGGGAATTCAATATGCGTCTTAAGTCCTTGGAGTTAATCGGTTTTAAAAGTTTTGCAGAAAGAACCGTGCTGGAATTCAGCGAAGGAATTTCGGCCATTGTCGGTCCTAATGGCTGCGGCAAAAGCAATGTTTCCGACTCGATCCGGTGGGTGCTGGGAGAGCAGAGCGCGCGCATGCTGCGCGGCACAGCCATGCAGGACTGCATTTTCAACGGCACTGATGCGGTTGCACCCAAGAACATGGCAGAAGTGAGCCTGACTTTGACCGACTGCGAGCATGTGCTCGGGACTGATTACCACGAAATTACCGTTACGCGCCGGGTGTTCCGTTCCGGGGAAGGGCAGTATTTCATCAACAAGACCCCGTGCCGCCTCAAGGACATCCAGCGACTTTTCCTCGACACCGGCATTGGCACCAATTCGTATTCGGTGATGGAGCAGGGCAAAATAGACCTCATCCTGCGCTCCCGCCCCGAGGACAGACGCGAGGTGTTCGAGGAAGCCAGCGGCATCGCAAAGTACAAGGCCGACAAGCGCGAGGCTATGCGCAAGCTTGAGCAGACCGAAAACAACCTCCTGCGCCTGGCAGACATCATCAAGGAAGTCAAGCGCCAGATCATTTCCATCCAGCGCCAGGCCGGAAAAGCCGAGCGCTATAAAAAAATGTTCGACCAGCTGCGCGGCCTGGACCTCTTCGCATCGCGCGAGCGCCTCAAGTCAATGGCCGGGGAAATCTCACTGCTGGAAGAGCAACACGCCGCCATCATCGCGAAAAACGAGGCCCTCCAGCACGACATTGAAAAGCTCGAACTCGACAACACCCGCCTCCAGGGCGAGCGCGACACGATTGAGTCCGCGCTTTCCGATTTGCAGCACTCGGCCATGCAGGCCGAGGCCCAGATGGAGCAGCTGCGCCAGTCGCTTGATGTAAACCGCCAGCGCAAGCAGGAGCACCAGCAGCTCATCCAGCAGGACACAAAAGAAATCGAGGAGGCCCGCCGCGACCTGGAAGCAGTCCGGCAGGCTTCCGCCCGGGTCGAGGAAAACCTGCAAAGCGCGGGCCTGAAATTCAGGGAAGCCGAAGAGCTTCTCAAAGTCAAGGGCGCCGAAAACGCCCGCCATGAACTGGAAATAGACCGGACGAAATCAGGCATCCAGGATCTCATGACCGAGTCGCTCGCGCTCGACGACAACCTCACCAAGTCCCAAAACGAGCTCCACCAGCTGGAAAACTCCGACCGGCTCGTTGCCATCGGCCGCGAACGCCGCGCCGCCGAACAGGCCCAGTTGCACGGCGAGTTTGAGCAGCAGCAGGCGCGCGTGAACGAAGCTGAAGCAACCGCGAGCGCGATGCATGCCGCCGTCGAGGAAGCCGAACGCTCCCTCAAGGAGTGCGCCGAAGCCGTCCGGCTGGAAGAGGAACGCCTCGCGGCAGTCCGCTCCGAAGTTGTCCGGCGCGACAGGGAAGTTGCGGCGCTTTCGGCCCAAATCGAAATGCTTGCCCGCGAAATCGGTGAAGCGCCCGGGCCGCTCCCGGAAGGCGGGGGCGACACCGCCGCGGATAACGCCGCGCGCGCGAAAGCGCTCGGCCGGCTCTGCGCGTTTGTGGATGTAGACGCCGAATACCGCGTAGCCTTTGAAGCCGTGCTGCGCGATTTGCTGCAGGCCTCGGTGCTCAAAGACGCGGCCGCGTTCAACGCATTCTTGTCCGCCGCAGGCGGCGAGGCTTCGGCTGGCGCCGCCAGTTTTGTCCTCGCCGAAATGCCCGCGCTCAGGCTGGCCGCCGACCCGGCACCCGCCGGGGCGGGGCCGCTTCTGGACCACGCGCGCGCCCTGCGCTCTGATTTTGAACCGCTCCTCGCGCGACTGCTCAGCGGGGTATACGTGGTCGAAAAGTGCGAGTTCCCGGTTGACAACACCAATCCCGGCCTCGTCTGTGTGACACGGGGCGGGGCGGTCATGCGCGGCAACGGCGTGGTGCAAATCGGCGCGGCAGCCGGCGCGGGGGAAAGCCCTATTTTAAAGCGCCGGCACTGCGAGGAGCTGCAGTCCCGCCGCCAGGAGCTGGCCGTCCTTAACGCCGAAGCCCAGAAGAGCATTGAGGCGGCCGCGGTCCTCCTGGGAGAGCACAGCTCAAAAATGTCGCAACTTCAGGCCGAGCATGACGCCCGGCGGCAGGAACTGGCCGGGCACAACGGGCAGCTGAAGGTCATCAAAAACGAGGCCGAAAAGACGCGCGACAAACTCGAAACGGTCGCCATGGAGCTCAAGGAAATAGAGGAGCAGGGCAATTCCACCGAGCGCAAAAGCGAGCTGATCATCGCCATGGACAACCACCGCGCCAGGCGCGTGGCCGTAAAGCGCGAGATCGAGGAGCTGAACGCTAAAATCAAATCCCTGGAGCACGCCCACAGGGAGCTGCAGTCCGGGGTGATGGAAGTCAGCATCAGCGTCACCCGCCACCGCGAGGAGGTCAGCCACCTCTCACAGATGAAGGCTGACCAGGGCGAGCGCATAACCAGGGCCGAGGCG
>JBAYWJ010000135.1:0-9291 GCA_041674125.1 Kiritimatiellia bacterium | reverse complement strand
CGCATAGACGTTGCCGGAGAGAAACATTCCCGCGCATTCTTCAAGTTCCGCCTCTTTCGCAAAAACGCAGTGCTCCGCCCTAAGGTTTTCCGCCCCATCCGCCGCAAACTTGTCAAAAGCGCAGTTTTTCAGGCGCATTGCCACGCACTTCCTGATTTCAACCGCGCCCGAAAAACCAATACGCTCCAGGCTCAGCCCGGAACAATCAATTATCTCCACCTTGCCGTCTATGCGCACCGTCCCTGTCCCGCGCCCGCGGATCGAAACGTCATTCAAGCCCGAAATCCTTCCGCAGACGTATGCCCCGGGCTCCAGGTAGAGCGTGTCGCCGCTATTGAGGTTTGTTATCGCGTGCTCCAGCGTCTTCCAGGCCGCCCTGGCCGACAGCCCGTCCGACGCGTTGCTGCCGGTGGAAGATACGTAATGTATGTTGGTCTGGTACAGGAACGCGCCCAGGTCGCAGCCGTTTGTGCCATTCCCGCGGAATTTAGACGGGCACTGCAGGCGAAAATCAAGGTTTTCAGGATCGGCAAACTCGATGTTCCAAGCCGCGGGATTGTCAGGCAGCCTGGCGCTGTCCGCCGACCCCGGGCCATCGACCTGGCCAAAAAGGCAGTGCCTGGTGATTTGGGAGCGCAAGGTGTTCAAGGCGACACAATTCTCTGCCATCCACTTGTGCGTGCCGCCTGATTTCTGCTGGATATCCAGCCAGCCCCCCCAGGCCAGGCAGTTCTTGATCCAGCTGGGCTTTTCCGGATTCTTCACGCGCCCGTACATGGATATGTTATGGTCCCGCCCCATGTAGCCATAACAACCGCTAATCGTATCGTTGTCGGGACCCAAAACCTGGATGTTGCATCCTTCCCCGTTGAGCGGGGAATAGTTGCCGTAGGCCACGCAGTTTTCGATCATGTTACTGCGCCCCACGCCTTCGTTGCTCAGCATCAGCCCCGCGCTGTTCAAAAACGCCACGCAGTGCCGGACAACGCACCGCACCGGCTTTTTCATGAAAAGCCCGCTCTTGGTGCTGTCCGCCCCCCACCCGGAAGCAGTGTCCGTGTTGAAACCGGTAAACGCCAACCCGTCCACAATCACCCGGACCGGCTCCTCCAGCCACAGCCCGTTGCTTTTGATGACAGAGACGGTATAGAGATGCCTGTCAGGCGGCCGCAGGTCGGTCGTGGAAATGTATAGCTTCTTGCCTTCCGCGTCATAACAAAACCCGCCGGGCTGGTATTCCAGGCCGTTAAAATTGGCGTTCCTCGCCATTGTCATAAGTGAGTCAACCTCGTTCACGGCCTGGGCCGGGCGGTCATAATCCGCCGCGTACACGAACCGGCAACCTTCCACCTTCCTGAAGGACGGAGCAGGAACATCGCCGCGCATGAGCGCGGTCCCGCGGATTTCCGCCCGGATGAGGGTATCCTTCTCCTCGCTGCCGAGGCTATTGCGCCGGGCGCTTTCGAAATACTCCCCCGGGCCGATCGTCAGAATATCGCCGGCTTGGATGGCGTCCAGGCCCTTCTGGATCGTTAAGAACGCCTTTTCCCGGGTTTTACCGTCATTGGCATCCTCGCCATGCTTGTTGACGAAATATTCCGCGGAGGGGAGCCGGGTTGAGATAAATATCAGGAAGGCCAATAAAGCCCATGGTGTATTATTTTTCATTCGCACTTTTTCGCAAACAAATCAGCGCTTCGATAACACTCTCCGGCTGTAATCCAAAATCACAAATCTAAAATCCAAAATCCTTGAAAGCCTCCGGCTGGAGGCCCAGACCGCGCTTTACCACTTCGGGGTCGGTGGCAAAAAAAGAGTCAAAATCCGCATCGGGCGGCATGCAATCCGGCGGGAAGCCGGGCTTGCCATCCGCAACCGCCTCGAGAAACAAAGGATCTATCGTCAGGCCTTCCCATTTTTTGGCCGCATTCTTGTAGGGGGGGATTTTAATTTTGGCCAACCCCTTGAATTGCGGATCGCACAGAAGCACGTTGCCGTCATAGCCCATGGCCGCGTAATAATCCATCAGGCTGATCCGGCCATGTATTGCCGGCGGCTCAAGCACGGCGTAATCCGGCCCGTAATTGGCGCCCTGCTCATGGTTGCAGAACAAGAACGGCTTTCGCAAGGCGTCGGGCACGCGCAGGAAATAGCAGTTGTTTGAATCCACCAGGGAATCGAACCTGGCAATCTCGTACGAGCAGACCGGGAGCTTGTAGAGCTGGTTGTCGGTAAGGATATTCTTTGTGAAATAGACTTTCTCCGAGGGCAGGTTGGCTATGTTGGCGTGCATGATCAGGTGCACGAAAGAAACGTTATTTTCATACCTGATATTCGAACACGACCTTAAATGCAGCCCCTCCATCGCGCCCCGCAAAACGCAGTTTTTGACAAGCAGGTCCGCGCAGGCCGTGGCGTCAATGCCGCCTTCCTGCCTGAACATGCAGCGGCTGAAACTGACATGGCGGCAGTCGTTCATTTGAATAGCCCAGCCGTAGCCGTGGCCGGTGAAGTAAAGGCCGTCGAAATTAACATAATGCTTCCCGGATATCCTTATCGCGTGTGTCAAGGCGCGGTTGTTGCCGTCCAGGATCACCCTTTCGCCCGGCAGGGATTTGAAGGTGATCGGGCGACCTTCTGCGCCCGTGGCGCGCACCTGGACAATTTCGCGGTAGGTGCCGCCGGCGATGAGAACGGTATCACCCGCCTTAACCTTCCCCGCTGCCGCCCCGATCGTCGGCAAGGCTTCCTTCCGGCTCAAGCCCGTATTTTCGGCCTTGCCGTCCGGCGCTACGTAATATATTTTCGGCTCCGCATCTTTCGCGGCCGTTTTAATTGAAACCGGTTTGTCGCCGGTCTCCACACCTTCCATCACCTGGGCGAAAGACGTATCGGGCTTGGGATTTATCGATTTTATCCTGAAATAGTATTCACTGCCCGGCTTGAGCCCGGTAAGGCTGAAGGCATTGTAACAGCCGGTATTCATCCTCCTGGTATTCAAGCATTCCGGCGTGTCGCCCCAGGCTATCTCCGTTATCCCCTCCTGCGAGGTCCACCATTCCAGGTTCGCCGTCGTCGCGCTCACCGAGGCCACAAAGGGACCCGCCACCGGATAAGGCCGCCGGCGGTACTCGTTGTAAACCCCTAAGGCCGTCCCGTTCGGCCCCCGGCCGCCAAATGCATCGGCATTCTTAAGCGACGGCGCGCCAGCGTGGATTTCAATCTCAGGCCGGATAATGCGCGAGTGTTTGTCGGGCATGCCCCGCATGGCCGCCTTATCCGCGTAAGCGTTGTAATCGGAGTATTCAATCCCGCTCTTC
Organism: Kiritimatiellia bacterium; assembly: GCA_041674125.1. Lineage (GTDB taxonomy): Bacteria > Verrucomicrobiota > Kiritimatiellia > JAAZAB01 > JAAZAB01 > JAQUQV01. The sequence goes on along the minus strand of JBAYWJ010000135.1, from coordinate 5,971 downwards.
CCGGCCTTGATCCCCGCGGCATATATGTTGCCGGCCAGGAAAACCCCTTCGCAATCCCCAAGCTCCAGCTCCTTTACAAAAACGCAATGCTCAGCCAGCAGCGACGCAACCCCGGCGGACTCAAATCCTTCAAACGTGCAGTTCTTCAGGCGCATGTCCCGCGACTTATTGACCTTCACCGCCCCGGTGAAATTAAGCCGCTCCAGGCCGATACCGCCGCAGCCCGTTATCTCCACCGCGCCTTCTATCCGTGCCGCCCCCGTGCCCCGGCCGCGGATGGATATATCTTTTAGCCCCTTGAGGGAACTGCAGACGTATGAGCCGGGCTCAAGGTAAAGCGTGTCGCCGCTCCTGGCATTCTTCAGCGCGTGTTCAATTGTTTTCCAGGCCGCGCTGACCGAAAGGCCGTCCGCGCCGTTGCTGCCGGACGTTGAAACATAATATATGTTCGTCAGGTACGGAAATGCGCCCAGGTCGCAGCCTTTGGGACCTTTCCCGCGAAACTGCGACGAGCCCTGCAACCGGAAATCAAGGTTTTCCGGATCGGCAAATTCATTCCCGCGCTGCGCCCAGTTCGCTTTGAGGTCGATGCTGTCCGGCGCAGGGCAATCTTGTTTGACGCCAAAGAGGCAATTAGTCATTAACCTGGTACGCACCCGGTTGAATCCAATAGAATTTTCAGTTATGCCGCAGAAGCCACCTTTCTGCTGGAGGTCCAGCCAGGCGCCCCAGGCCAGGCAATTCTTGATCCATCCTGTTTGAGCGGCATCCTTCACCCTGCCATAGATTGAGATATTGTGGTCCCGGCCCCAGTAGCCGTAACAGTTGCGGATGGTGTCCTGGTTGGGGCCCAGGACCTGGATGTTGCAGCCCTCCCCGTTGAGGGGCGAATAATTGCCGTAGGCCACGCAGTTCTCTATCACGTTGCTCCGCCCGGCGCCCTCCATGGTCAGCATCAGCCCCGCGCTGTTCAGGTATGCCACGCAGTGCCGGACAACGCACCGCACCGGCTTTTCCATGAAAAGCCCGCTCTTGGTGCTGTCCGCCCCCCAGCCCGAAGCCGTGTCCGTGTTGAACCCGGTGAATGCCAGCCCGTCCACGATCACCCGCGCCGGATCCTCCAGCCAAAGCCCGTTGCTCTTGATGACCGAGACGGTATAGAAATGCTTTTCAGGCGGAAGCAAATCGGTCGTGGAAATATACAGCTTCTTCGCCTCCGCATCGTAGCTGAACTCCCCGGGCTGGTATTCCAGGCCGCTGAAGTTCGTGTTCTTCGCCATAGTCATCAGGGTGTCGACCTCGTTCACGGCCTGGGCCGGGCGGCCGAAATCCGCCGCATACACGAACCGGTATCCTTCCACCTTCCTGAATTGCGGCGCGGGCATGTCCCCGCGCATCAGCGCGGTCCCGCGGATTTCCGCCCGGATGATGGTATCCTTCTCTTCGCTGCCGAGGTTCTTGCGCCGCGCGCTTTCAAAATATTCCCCCGGGCCGACCGTCAGGGTATCGCCGGTTTGAAGCGCATCCACGCCCTTCTGGATTGTGGCGAACGCCTTTTCGCGGCTTGTGCCTTCATTGGCATCGCTGCCCTGCTTGTTGACGAAATATTCCATGGCATTGAGCTCAATCATGACAAGAAACACCGGCAAGGACAGGATGATTTTCTTCATGCATTTTTCTCCGGCAGAGCGGATAGACATTGATTTCAAGAATGATGCAGGAACCCCAACTGAGTGTCAAGCACTCAGCGGGAGAGGATTTTATTGTACCCCGAAACACCGTCTATGTCTGCCTGATACATCAGCTGAGTGACGAAGAATGGGCCGCTGACTTTTCGTACTACCATAGTTACTGATGCAGGCCATGCGCTCCAACGTTGTCATTCCCGCGCAGGCGGGAATCCAGATAATTGGCATTGATTCGGCAATGAGCCTGGATTCCCTGGCCGACGCTTTGGCAGGCCCGGTTCCGTCCGAAAAGGCCGGCCCGGGAATGACAATCGCCTCTCGCGACCATGGTTTACTGTAATCCGCTGATATTTCTTGGCAGAAGATAAAGTTTATGCGATTGTTTGCCTATTCAAAAAGAAAGGAATTTTCATGAACACGGCGGGATTGATCGGCATATCAGGCTTCGGCAACGTCCACTACCATGACCTCCTGCGCGAGCACGAGGCCGGTCGCATGAAATACCTCGCCGCCACGGTCATCAACCAGCCGGAAGAGCCTGAAAAGTGCGCCAAGCTTAGGGATCTCGGCATTGAAATCTTCGACGATCACCGCGCCATGCTCCAGAAATACGCCGGCAAGCTCGACTTGGTCTGCATCCCGACCGGGATCGCCCTGCACGCGCCCATGGCCATCGACGCCATGAAAGCCGGCGCCAATGCCCTGATCGAGAAACCGGCCGCGGCCACAATCCAGGAAGTGATTGCCATGCAGGAAGCCGAAAAGAAATACGGCAAGTTCACGGCCGTCTCATTCCAGAGCATTTATTCGGCCGAACTCCTGGAACTTAAAAAGCAGATTTTGAAGGGCGTGATCGGGAAGATTACCCGCATGGTCGCCTGCGGCCTGGAGCCACGCACATTCGCCTACTACACCCGCAACAACTGGGCCGGCTGCCTTAAGGGCAAGCGCGGGGAATGGATTCTGGACAGCCCCTACAACAACGCCGTGGCCCACCAGCTGAACATGATGACTTTCCTGGCCGGAAAAACATTTGAGATGCCGGCCGCGCCCGTTTCAGCCCTGGCGGAGCTTTACCACGCCAATAAAATCGAATCGGCCGATACCGCCTCGATTGCCATCGAAACCCGGGAAAACATCCCGCTTTACTTCTACATCTCGCACGCCGCAGAATCGAGCCTGCGCACCGGGTTCAAGATATACGGCAGCGCGGGAACGATAGACGTTACCCTTGAAACGTTCACCATTGAAACAACTGCCGGCAAAAAGGAGCTTCCCTGGCAGCGCGACCACATTAACTTGCGCGAACGAATCATGGAAGCCGTGCGCGCCCGCATAGCCGATCCGAAGGCCTTTTATTGCTCGCTGGAGATAGCCCGCGCCCACACGCTGTGCGTCAACGGCGCCCACGAGTCGTCGGGCGGGATCGCCCAAATCAACCCGGGATCAATCCATGAAACCGGCGAGGGCAAGGACCTCAGGATTGAGGTCAGGGGCATGGACCAAGCCGTTAAAACGGCCGCAGATAAGATGCAGATGCTCAGCCAGGTCAACCAGGATTTGTTCCAGGGCTCCGGGAGAAAGGTCTCGCTGGTTGATTACCGCAATTTTCCGGCCAAAAAATGAAGCTCCCCGCGGTCCCGACTCGAAGAGGTCAGGACGGGGCATCCAAGCGGAATTCCGCCAACTAGCCGCTGCAACGCGCTCTGGCGAAGCAGGGAGCCAACCCGCCTTCCCTCTCCCAAGCTCCGGCGAGGTTCGCCCCGCCATCTTGACTCGCCTTAGCTCCAAAGGAGCGACGGCCGTTCATCTTCGTGGCAGCCACCTCTGCCGAAGTAGTTCGGCTACTTAGGGCCGAGAGCCACCGTGTATTCCCTGGCCTGGCTCGGGCTTGCTGGCGAAGGCGAGCACCTGCTCAGATCGGTCAAAATGTGACGGCCGCACAAGAATGTGCGGCTATACCAGAATTTTAATGGTAGGGCGTAACAGCCTGTTCCGCTGATCTGTAGCCCACATGGCTGACCACCGACCTTCCAGCGAGGCGTGAGAGCCATATTCAGAAAATGATCTGGCCAAGCGAATTGGTTTCCGCCACGGAAGTCGCATCGCTCCAGAGCATGTATTGCCCGATCCTGTTCCTGGCCGCGTTAAAGCCCCAGGCCTCACCTGCCTCGGGCGCTTTGCCACCGAATTCTGAAAACGGGATTTTGAACCACGCCGTCCAGATTCTTCCCGGCAGGCTCCAGGGACCTTTTTTCCCGCTTACCTTGTATGCAAATTCCCATTTGCCGTTCCATTTAGCGTCCTCGGTCATGCGTTTCCTTCCATCGGGCGCAAAGACCGAATCGTAAAGCGAGCCATCGATCGGGTTGGCGACCAGGCGGTAGATTTTGCCGCCCGGCGGCATGATTCCAAGCTCGACGTATTCTTCCTTGAATATGTCGCCGTCGCGCTCCTTGCCGTACATGTCTTCCGGGTGTTTACCCGGGTAAAGGCTATCTACGCGGACATAGAGATTATCCTTGTCACGCAAGACTTTCATGACCGTCCTTACGTTGGTATAAGGCATGCCGCCGCGGTCCTTGAAGAACGACTCCGCCACGTTGGCCCACGCATTGGATTTTTCCATCCCGGGCGATTCCTCCACCGCGGCAACCTTGAGCTGGTGAGAGTCATCGAGGATCCCGGCGCGGATGGCCCTGGTGTCCCAGTTGAGGCAGGTATTCTTCCACTGCTGCTGGTAGAGGTCATTCACCAGCGCGGCGTGGTTGAAGCCATGGCCGTTGAACGGGCGCATCTCCGGCCAATCGGCCCAGGAATTTGCACCGGCCCTTTTGCTGCCCCCGGCATTCAGCTCAATGAAATCATGCCATTCGTCGATCGCCTCCACCAGCGGATCCAGGTAGATTTTGGACTTGTTCATGGTCCACGCGTTCTGCAGGTAAAATATCTTTGACATGTTCTTCATGTAGTCGAACTCGATCCGGATGAGATGGAGGCGCGCCTTAACATCCGGGTCCCTGGCCCACTTTTCGGCCGAGGCCAACTGCGCTTCCGCCTCGGCCATATATTCCGGGGTGAAAATGCTCATCACGTGCCACTTGCTGTCATGAAACCTTGAACGGGAATACTTGCGGTTCCAGCCGGGCATCATTACCCCGTAATAATCCGAATATATCGCGATCTGCGTGTGCAGGAGGTCAAAGAATCCCGTCATCTGCGATGACACGTTGGTAAACGCAGCGTCGCAGAACTCCTTGTAGATGGCCTTCCAGTCAGCCGAGGGGTCGTCCATCATACGGCCGTAGACGTAGTAAGCCGGGGCCTGCATCCCGCGCACGTAGCCGATTGAGCCGTCGCGCATGGACCACTTCACGTTGTTGCGCGCCTGGGCCTGCACCACACCCGCGATATGCTCCGGCGTCCGCTCCGGCACATACGGCCCGGCCTGGCCGAACCCGGTGAAGGTCTCCTCGAAGCCGCAGATGCCCGCCGGGATTTCAACTCCTGCCAGACGGTCAAAATCAAGCTGCGAGGCGTACTGGATCTTCACGATTATGTTTTCCGGGAATTTTTTGATTACTTCCGCATTGACCGGGGTATCCTGGTAGTTGAGCAAAACAACCTTTACATCCGGGTATTTCTTGCGGATACGCTCAGTAATCCCGAAAAACGCCTGCCAGAGTTTGCCGGATTTGCCCCGGGCATAGTATTGTTCCGATGTTTCGGACTTCATGCCGAAAAGCTTGTTGCAGCCATCGCAGTTGCAGCGGCAAAGGCAGTAGCCGTCAAGGGTGGAGATTGAGATCGTTTTGGCGCCGTTCGTGATCGCGCTCTCCGCCGCCTTGAACATGAGGTCCTGGACGCCTCTGCTCGTGACGCAGTACATCATGTTGTCGTCGAAATTGATCTTGAGCTCGCAGGCGCGCTTGCCGTCCTTCATCAGCGCGAAATATTCGGGGTTGCTCTTCGCGTACTGGGCCGGCGGAACGGCCTTGTACCAGACAACGTTGGCCGCATCGATATCGCTCATCGGCGGGAAAAAATTCATCGCAATGTAATAGAAAGTCTCGTACGCGCCGTCATGGTTGGCCCGCATCATGGGCGTTTTTTTCAAGTCAAGATTATCCGGCACCGCGATCTTCTGGACCGGCATGAAGGCGATGCTCCGCGTATCGAGCTTAAGCGCGCCATCCTTGTCCAGTCCGTACGGGCTCCGGTCCATGTTCAGGAAAAGGAAGCGCACCCCGGCATATTCGCGCAGGAAGTCGCAGGCGCCCTTG
>JBAYWJ010000134.1:0-9466 GCA_041674125.1 Kiritimatiellia bacterium | reverse complement strand
CGGCCATGTTTGACGAGTTTGTCAGGCCCGAGCTTGAAGCCTCATGCAGGAAACTTGACCACGCCTTTTATCATCTGGATGGAGTAGGCGCCCTGCCGCATCTCGATGCCCTGCTTTCAATGCCAGCCCTCAAGGGCGTGCAATGGGTGCCCGGCGCCGGCAAGGAGCAGGGAGAGGCCTGGCCGGACGTTTACCGCAAGATACTTAATGCCGGCAAACGCGCCCAGTTTATCGGCAACTGGCGAAGTTTCGACAAGATTGTTGATAAGATCGGCCCGGCCTCGAATTTCGTGCTTATCGGCTTTGCGGACATTTCCGAGCGCACAGAGGTGATGGCTTTCCTCAAGCGCCACGGGGCCATATAAAACAATCTACCTGCTTGCATATTGGCGTAAATAATGCCAAATTGTGCCGGTTGGTTTAATGTGTCATCCAGGTTAACGATGAATTTTGTGGTCAATGAAGTCTGGCCGTTTTTCTTAGGTATGCTGGCGGGATTTATCCTGCTGGGCATCGCCGTGCGCTTCTTCAAGCTTAAGAAAACGGCCTGGGCCTGTTTCATACTGGCCGTGATCGGGGCGGGCTTCATGCTTTTTTTCTTCCGCAACCCGGAGCGCGTGCCGCCGGAGGATCCCGCGGCCATCGTGGCCGGCGCCGACGGGAAGATAATGGCCGTCAAGCAGATGCGCGAGAACGATTTCCTGAAAACCGATGTTATCCGCATAAGCATTTTTTTGAGCCTCCTGGATGTGCACGTCAACCGCGCCCCGGTGAGCGGCAAAATAGGCTTCCTGAATTATTATCCCGGGAAGCGCTATTTCACCTTCATGGAGAAGTCATCCGAGTACAACCAGCACAGCTCCATCCTGATCGAGGACGGGCCGGCCCGCTGCCTGGTCAACCAGATCGTCGGCCCGGTGGCGCGGCGGGTGGTCTACTGGCTGGAACTGGGGCAGCCGGTGGCAAAGGGAGAGCGCATCGGAATGATGAAGTTTGGTTCGCGGCTTGACATGTATTTCCCCGCGGACGAGGTCGAGGTGATCGCCAAGCCCGGCGACAGGGTCCGGGCGGGCGAAACGATTGTTGCCAGGGTAAAATCAAATATAGAGGGCAAGGAACGGAAGTGAGCTGGCGTCAGATAATCCCAACGGTCATTACGCTGCTGGCCATGCTGTGCGGCTTTTTCAGCATATTGCTGTCCATCGAAGGCGAAAAACACTTCCTTTTGTCGGCCCAGTTCATCATGCTGGCGATGATACTGGACGGCCTCGATGGCAATTTTGCGCGCCTGTTGAAAGGCACCTCGCCATTCGGGGCCGAGCTCGATACCTATGTTGATTTGACAGCGTTCGGCCTGGCTCCAGCCGTCCTCATTTATCAGGTGGCCCTGCAAAGGCACGTGGACTGGCGGATTTTAATGACGTCCCTGGTCGTGCTTTCCGGCGTTATCCGCCTGGCGCGTTTCAAGGTCATAGATCCGGCGCGTGGGCAGGCCGGCTACTGCGGTCTGCCGATAACCGCCAGCGCGGGCTGGGTGGCGATTTTCGTAATGATGAGCGAAACCAAGGTGTTTGCCGATTTCTTCCAGCTCGGATACGGCCCGGTCGGGGTCCTTTTCCTGAGCGGAGTGCTGGTGATGATTACCCTGCAGGTTTCAAACGTCCGCTATCCGAAACCCACCAAATTCCCGGCCATTTTCATCCCCTGCGTCATACTTGTCCTCCTTCTCTTTGCGGCCGGCAAATACACCGCGCCGCTGGCGGCGCTGGTGATCCTATTCATGGGCGTGGTGTATGTCGTGATAGGTCCTTTTTTTACGTGGATAACGCGCAAGCTGCACCTTTCGCGCACGATCGCCATGAACGGCAATGGCAACGGGCTTGGCAACCATTGCGCCTGAAGCCGGTCGCCTGCGCCGCGAGCTGCCTGGTATTATGCATCCAAACGCCAAAAAAATGCTGGTTGGAATTGTCGAAAACCTCGGGCAGGTCACGGAGTACCTGAAGGAAAGCGGCGTCTCCGAGGTGGAATCGTTGCGCCGGAAAGGGGAGGCGCAATCCGCTCCTTCCGCAAGTGAAGCTGCGCGTGCAGAAGAAGGAAGCCCGGGCGCGCAGACAGCGCTGGACTCCATCGCCGGCGAAATCGCAAAATGCGCCGGCTGCAAGCTGCATGCCACCCGCAACAGGACCGTGCCCGGCCAGGGCAACATGCATCCCGAACTGCTCTTTATCGGCGAAGGTCCGGGCGAGGATGAGGACCGCCAGGGCCTGGCATTTGTCGGGAGGGCGGGGCAGCTGCTAACGCGCCTGATCGTGCGGATGGGGTTCACGCGCGACGAGGTCTTCATCGCAAACATCGTAAAGTGCCGCCCGCCCGGCAACCGCAAGCCGCTGCCGGAGGAGGTCGCGGCATGCCTGCCTTTCCTGGAAAGGCAAATTGAGCTTTTAAAACCAGCGGTGATCGTCCTGCTAGGCGCGAGCGCCTTCGAGGCGCTCTTCACTCCCGGGCCGGGCAAAACCATCTCAAAGGTGCGCGGCAAATGGATTGAATACCGCGGCGTCCCGGCCATGCCGACTTTTCACCCGTCGTATCTTTTGCGCAACCAGTCGGCGATGTGGGATGTCTGGAGCGATATGCAGCTTGTGCTAGAGCGCCTGGGGCGCACCGCCCCGCCGCGCACCGGTGACGGGAAAAAGCCCGCCTGAGTCTCACACGCGGCGTTTGACGCTGAACCGGTTGTTCTTGAACTCCACCCGCGGGCCTCCAAGCTTGTCCAGTGCAGATGGTTTCCTTCCCAGCAAGCGCAGGGGATTATCGCGGGCGACCTGCCAAAGCCGCTTTTCATCCAGCAGCTCGAGAGAGGCGAGATGATTCATGCATTGGATCATGTTGGCAGATGATCCCGCCAGGTAGGGCGTGCCGGAGAAGCTGATCCTGCCCGAGGGAGCCAGGGTCACCTTGCGGCCTATGAATTCGTAATCCCCGGGCGGCAAACCGGCCAGGTCGACCGAATCGCTGACCACGATGAATTTATCCGGGGGCTTGGCGCGCAGCACGGTCTTGATGAGGTCGGCCGGGAGGTGGTGCCCGTCCGTGATGAACATGCCGTAGACATCATCGCAGGCCAGCTGCCACCAGAGGGGATTGTTGTGGCGGTTGATCATGTTCGGCATCCCGTTCCCCAGGTGCGTGCAGGCGCGGGCGCCGGCGCGCACGGCGGCATCCAGGACGGCGTCTTCGGCGAAATGATGGCCCATGGACACCGCCATCCCGCTGCGCGCGGCGTATTTGATGAGGGCCAGAGCGCCTTCAGTTTCCGGGGCAAGCGTGATCAGGGCTATGTTCCCGCCGGACCAGTCCTGGAACCGCTTGAGCAGTTCGATGTCCGGCTTGCGGATGTCCTTGGGCGGATGGGCCCCCCGTGCGCCTTCCAGGGGCGATATAAAAGGCCCCTCCAGGTGCAGGCCGAGGATATGTCCCTTGATGCCGGGCTCATGCGCGGCGCGGGCGAACAGCTTGAGGCAGTGCTCATAAACCCCGATCTCGTCGGTGCAGATCGTCGGGCAGAAGGCGACCGTGCCGGCGCTGACCAGCGCCCGGGTGGCCTTGTGAATGTCTTCGGTCGTGAGCTTGATCGAACCGAAATTGATGCCTTTGTAACCGTTGACCTGCAGGTCAACAAACCCGTTTTTTTCCATGGTATTCCTTCCGTTGTGTAATGAGGTAATTTCAAAAGCAGCCGCAAAGCCTGCCCGGGCCACGGCCAGGGAGGCACAAAACCTGCCCGCAATGGCTACCTGCCCACATCGCTACGCGAAGTGTTGCGGGCGGGCGCCATAGGCGTTGCAGGCGTGTTCGCAAAATAATTGTGTTTATTGTGCATTATTGTGGCAAAATATAGTTTTAAAACTGTCTCTGATATTAAGATTTAGTCCATGGCGGGACAGACGGCAGGAAAGAATAAAATTCACGGATGAGATCATCTTCATATTTACCGCGATATTTTCCTTCAAGAAACATTGAAAAAGCCTCCTTGTAAAACCTTTCCCAGGATTCCGGCTCGCGGCCGGGGTTGATCGGGTAAAAGAGAGCCTCGTTTTTCGCGGCCGCCTCCAGGTCGCCGGGCGCATCGCCGATTATCAGGATTTTATCGCCGGCGTAGCGGCCGGCGGAAGCCAGGCGGATATGTTCTTCTTTCGTGCCAAGCTCCTGGCCGGCTATTACCCGGACAAAATCGAGCATGTGATGCTCCTCCCATTCGCGCAAGAGCGCCTCGGCCGGCGTCTGCGAAACGCAGATTGCGTCGGATTTTTTCCCAATCAGGCGCAGGGATTTGCGCGCCCAGGTGAAGGGCGATACGTTTTTAACAGTTTGGGCGATGAGCGTGTTCGCATCCTTGCTCCATTGCAGAACTTCGGCCAACTCCCTGTCGCCGGAAGATTCAACCGCCTGTTCCAGCTCCGCGTTGCTGAGCGGAACGCCGGATTCAATGAAAATATTCAGGCTCTTGAACTCAGGCAGGCTGACTTTCGAAGCAACAACTTCGGGGCGCTTGCGGAGCAGGTCGAAAGTCCGCAGCAGGCACGGGAAACGGTTTCTGCCGCGGTAAATTGAATACAGGTTGACAAACTCCGCGCATTCGCGCACGTATTTTTCTATGTTTTCGAGATGCCAGCGGCTTATTATCAGGTTATGGAGGCATTTCTTCTGCTTGATTTCCATGGTCGGGAAAACGCAGCCGTCCGAATCAATCCCCACGAACGTCTCGTGTCGCGGCTTGAAATTGATCAGGTTTTCCCTTGTGAATCCATGGACATGGTTCATATAAATTGATGCGAATCCGGAGCGACATTTAGCCGCATCTTAATTATCCTATAGTTTGTCATCGTTAATCTTGCTTAAAGATGTGATAAATGGCAGCGCGAATTTCGTCGGGAAATATTTCCAATCCCCGTACAAGCTTGGGAAGCAAAATTCGCCCTGCGATTCTTTCCGCACAACCGCAACGGTTGTGCGGAGTAAGACAAAAAATTCTTGTTATATCTTAACGGAAAGATCTCAAGCGCGGGGCGGTTAAACGGTATATGTGGATGCCGCCGTGGATCCGCCGCGCCCGGTCCAGTTGGTATGGAAGACTTGCCCGCGCGGCTTGTCCACGCGCTCGTAGGTGTGCGCGCCGAAATAATCGCGCTGGGCCTGCAGGAGGTTGGCCGGCAGGCGTTCCGTCCGGTAGCCGTCATAATAATGCAAAGCGCTGCCAAGGGTGGGGACGGGGATGCCGAGCTGCACGGCCGTCTGGATGACGCGCCGCCAGGAATCTTGCGCCTTGGCGACCGCCTTTGCAAAAAACGGGTCGAGCAGCAGGTTGACCAGCTTGGGGTTGTTGACAAACGCCTCCTTGATTTTGCCAAGGAACGCGGAGCGGATGATGCAGCCCCCGCGCCACATGAGCGCAATGCCGCCGTAGTTAAGGTTCCACCCGAACTCCTTCGCAACCGCGCGCATCAGTTGGTAGCCTTGCGCGTAGGAGACTATCTTGGAGGCATAGAGCGCCTGGCGCAGGTCATTTACAAATTCGGTCTTATTGCCGGCAAACACGGCGTTTTTGGGGCCGGGCATAATCTTGGAGGCAGCCACGCGTTCTTCCTTGAGCGCGGAGAGGCAGCGCGCGAACACAGCCTCGCCGATCAGGGTCAGCGGCTGGCCGGCGTCGAGGGCGGCCATGACGGTCCATTTGCCGGTGCCTTTCTGGCCGGCGGTGTCCAGGATATAGTCCAGCACTTCCTCGCCCTTTTCATCCCTGTAGCCGAGGATGTCGCGGGTGATTTCAATCAAATAAGAGTCCAGCTCGCCCTTGTTCCACTCGGTTAAGATGCCGTGCATTTCCTTGTTGGTCATGCCCAGTCCCTGGCGCATAAGGTGATAGGTTTCGCAGATCATCTGCATGTCGCCGTATTCAATGCCGTTGTGGACCATTTTGACGAAATGGCCGGCGCCGTTTTCGCCAACCCAGTCGCAGCACGGCTCGCCCTGTTCGGTCTTGGCAGATATTTTCTGGAAGATCGGCTTGACAAACTCCCAGGCTGAAGGGGATCCGCCCGGCATCATTGAAGGGCCGCGCAGCGCGCCCTCCTCGCCGCCGGAGACGCCGGTGCCGATATACCGCAGGTTCTTGCTCTCCAGGTATTTTGTGCGGCGGGTCGTGTCCGGGAAGTGGGAGTTGCCGCCGTCAATGATAATGTCGCCCGGGTCAAGGAGGGGGATGAGCTGCTCAATGAAGTCATCCACCGCCGAGCCGGCCTTGACCATGAGCATGACGCGGCGCGGCTTCTTGAGGGAAGCGACCAGCTCCTTCGTGGATTTCGTGCCGATTATGTTTTTGCCCTTCGCGCGCCCGTTGATGAAATTGTCGACTTTCGAAACCGTCCGGTTGAACACGGCAACCGTGTAGCCGTTGTTTTCCATGTTCAGGACAAGGTTTTCGCCCATAACCGCCAGACCGATCAGACCGATATCAGCTTGTTTCATGCGGACAATCCTCCTTTAGTGTGAAACTTGCATCATAGAGAATCGCGCTGGAGGGTCAATTAAAAAAAAGAATGCCTTGTTGACAAAATGCGGGGCGCAGGATATGTTTATTCAGTTTTTTGCCGGATGCGCCTTGCCGGGGCGCGCGAGATATGCACCCGTGGTGAAACTGGCATACACGCTAGGTTCAGGTCCTAGTGGCCGCAAGGCTGTGGAGGTTCAACTCCTCTCGGGTGCACCACAAGCTTGAACGTGCCGCAGTGTCAATTAATTTTGATCCTGCGGTTTTTTGTTGCGGCTCTCCTTGAGCGTCTTGCGCCAGGATGCCATTTCTCCCAGCCATTCGCCCTGGACCTGGAGCAACTCCTTGCGCTTCGCTTCAACCTCTTTCATGCGCACGTCGTACATCCTCGGGGTGATTCCTTCGACCTCAAGGTAGCGGCCGGCATAGCGCGGCAAATGCGTAATGAGCGTGTGCAGGTTTTTAAGCGCGGGGCAGCGGAAGCGCGCTGAAGAAGAGTCCATCGGGGTGTCCTTGAAGGCCTGCTGCAGGAAAAAACAGGTCGAGCCAATCTGGCGCAGGGATTCCGCGTCGCCCCCTGAGATTTCATAGCCTTCGATTACTTTGTTATCGTCGTTCTGTTTGACCTCGACCGTAACGGTTTCCGTGCCGAGGCGGTGGTGGCGCGAGTCCGACGAGGCCGGGCGCCTGATGGTCCGGGTGTAGTCGGCCGCATCCCGGTAGCGCGGCTTGAACTGCAACCTTGCCTTCAGCGTTCGTGCGGCCGGCTGGGAGATGAAGTCTTCGGCCGCGCAGAGGATGGCGGCCATGCTGGTTTCGGAGTATGGCAGGCTGGATCCGGCATCCTTGCCGGCGCCGCCTTCCGCCTCGGCTTTTTTAATGGCTTCCTTCACACCCGCAAGGAGGGCGGAATCGTCCGCCTGCTTCTGGCCCATGGCCGTCCCGCCGGCGGCCGCGGCAACCAGCAGCAAAATGAGCAGACGTAAAATCAGCCTTGGGTCAAAAAACATAATTTTTTAAATTGTTACCGCGGAGGGATGGAAAGTCAAGAAACAAGTATCCCTGCCGGGCGACCGGTCAGGCGGAATGACGGCGGACATACTCGGCCTCGTCCGCGCCCGACCATCCCTTCACGCGCGAAAGCGGGGTGCTCCGGATCTGGGGGTAGAGGACGATTTTGCCCTCGGTTTGGGTGTTCCGGACCATCTCGAGCGCCTCCGGAAAGCGGTCCAGGCTGCCGACCATGTCGAGGTAGGCGCCGGTGTCAAACTCGTTCTTGGAAACCATCCGCAGGGCCTCGGCCATGTCGGCGGGAGTGCCGCCGCTGGACCCGCAGAGCCTGATTTCATCGTAATGCACGCGGAGGGTGTCGAGGTCAATGATGTGTTCGCCGCGCTTCAGCCCGCCGAACAGGTTGAGCACGCCGCCCTTGGCGAGCCACTGCTGGCATTCAATCTGCAGCTTGCGGCTGCCGACGGCGACGATAATGTCGTCGGCGCCCTTGCCGTTGCTGAGGGCCTTGATCAGTTCCAGCGGTTGCGGCGCGCTCTCGGCATGGAGCTGTGTCCTGGCACGGCTGGCCTTGGCGGCCAGTCTTTTCTTAAGCTGTTGGAGTCTTTCCGGGATCAGGTCCAGGACGACCAGGTGCGCGGGCTGGAAACGCAGCGCGGCCTCGGCATGCATCTGGCCCATGGGGCCGGCCCCGACCACGACGCATACCCCTTGCCGGCGGATGCCGAGCTTGGGCACGCGCGGCGAAACCGGCGTTTCCTGGGATATATGGATGTGGCGGTCCTGGGCGGAAATGACGCAGGAGAGCGGCTCGCACAGGGCCCCGGCAAAGGAGGGGATGGTGTCGCTTGGCAGGGGCAGGAGGCAGTCGGCGGCGATGGTTTCTTCGGTTATAAGCATATACTGCGCGAGATGGCCGGGCAGCGAATAGCCGATGGCGACCTTTTCCATTCCTTCCCCGGCGCGGTTAAACCTTTCGCGGAAGTTTATGGGGGGCGAATCTACCGCGGGCTGCGCGGCAAATCGCCGGCCGACGGGATATTTCCCGGCCACGTTTTGGCCGGCTTTGACGATCGTGATCGCGCCCTCGTCACCCATGATGACCGGGAATTGCGCCAAATCCCACCCGTTGATGAAGGTGTGGTCGCTGCCCTGGGCGACGAGTTTCAAGATGGAGGTGCAGACTCCGGCCGCGTCCACGCGCGCCAGGGCCTGGTTTTCATTCGGCTCCGGGACGGGGACGGTGTCGACCTTGATGTTTTCAAAGCCCTTGCCGTGCAGGCGGACCGCCAGCATTGTGGATGGTATGTTCATAAAGTAAAATCCGAAACTCTAAATCCGAAATTCAAAACAGTTCTTCAGGTTACCTCTGCGGAGCCTCGGCGGGTTTTATTCTTTGTTTTTAATTTTTGTCATTTGAATTTGTTTCGTGCTTCCCTGGCCGGAGCTCGGGCGAGGCGAGATTCGGATTTCGTGCTTATTAATGCTTGCGGGGCGGCTGGTGGATGCAATGCCCGCCGGCGGCATGCGCGGCCTCCATCCAGGCTTCCGACATGGTCGGATGGGCGTGGACCGTCCGGCCGAGTTCCTCGAAAGTCTGCTCGGACTGGATCGCAAGTGCGGCCTCGGCAATGAGCTCGGTCGCGTGCGCCCCGATGACGGCCGCGCCCAGGAGGCGGCCCGTCGCGGGATCGGCAATCCACTTGACGAAGCCTGCCGTTTCGCCCGAGGCAAGCGCCTTGCCCAGAGCGGCGAAGTGAAACTTGCCGGTGATCACGCTGATGCCGCCCGCTTTGGCTTCCTGCTCGCTCAGGCCGGCCGTGCCTATTTCCGGGGCCGTGAATATGCAGGAAGGAATGACGCGCGCCCCGGCGGCGGGGCGGTGGAATCCGAGCGCGGCTTCGG
>JBAYWJ010000133.1:0-9467 GCA_041674125.1 Kiritimatiellia bacterium | reverse complement strand
GTCCTTCGGCGGTAACAGAAAACCGTGGCGTGCCGGCATCGGCGCCATCCCACTCAATCAGCTTTACGGTCTCCCATTTGCGCCCATCAGGCGAGCGGATTATGCGTCCCTTGCCGGAAGGATGATTTTCATGAATGAGCGCCTCGCGGAAGCCGCAATACCAGGCGCCCTTAAACCGGACGAGGTGCGGAAACTCCAGGCGTATCTTGCCGGGATCCGGAACCTTTGAGCTCAGGTTGAAAGGCTTCGGCGCCGGCCAGATAAGCCTGCCCCGAACCGGATTCATGTTTGATTTTTTATGCACGGGCTATTTTGCAGGCGAATTTGTCAAAGTGAAATTAAAATCCTTGAACGCCTCCGGCTGCAGGCCGATCCCGCGCCGGACCAGTTCCGGGCTGGTGGCGAAATAGGAATTAAAATCCAGCTTGGTAATCTTGAAAATACGGTCGGGCGGAAAGCCGGCCGTGTTGGTGGAAAGCCCGGCCACCACGGGGTCGCCGGCAAAGAGCGGGTCGGCGAAAACCGGATCAACAATGTATTTACCCAGCTCGCCAATCGTGGCCTTGCCGATCAAGGCACGCTTCTCGACCGGGATGCAGTCGCGCAGGACATAGCAGTTGTTGCGCATCAGAAACGAGTCGATGTGTCCGTCGCAGCAAAGGAGGCCGATATTCAGGGCGGCTTTCTTGGCAAGCATGTCGGTGAAGATGCAATTTTCCATGAGCGCCTTCTGTTCCTTCTCGTTGCGGTGGATGAAGCTGGCGATCATCGGCGAGGCAAACACGGTGTTTTCCACCCGCAAATCGGGGCAGCGCCAGAAATACATCGATCCGCCCATCTTGTTTATGCTCACGCAGTTCTTTACCAGCAGATCCTTTACGTAAAAAGCGCTCAGGGTAACCGCCGTATAACCGCTGCGGCCGTCGGAAAAACAGCGCGTGACGGCAACATCCTCGCACCGGTAAAGGTTGAACTCCCCGGCACTCATCGAGTCCACGCCCTCCGGCGAATCCATGTTGAAATCGCGGAAATAAAAACCGTCGAAATGCAGGTGTTTTTTGCCGGCCGCCACAAAACACTGCTCAAGCCCTTTCTGGCCGCCGTCCATGACGACTTTCTCGCCGGGAGCGCATTTGAAAGTGATCGGCGCGTTGGTTTCGCCGGTAACCCTGATCCGCACCCGCTCCCGGTAGGTCCCGCCGGCAACCAGGACTGTGTCCCCCGGCCTGACCTTGCCGGCCGCGTGCCGGATGGTCTTCCATGCGTTTTGCCGGCTCAGCCCCGAGCCGGAATCGTTGCCATTGGTGGCCACGTAATATGTCAAGGGCCCCGGATTCTCCTTCCGGGTTGTGAGCTCCAAGATCTCGCCGGCAAGCTCAACCTTACTGGCGCCAAGTTTTTCTTCCATTGCCCGGGGCACACGCAGCGACTTTATCTTGAAATGATAGGTTTGTCCCGGCTTCAGGCCGGTCAAACTGTATGATCCGAAATAATTTACATCAAAGAGATTGGTAACACCGCCAGAGGACTTTTCGCCCCAGACCAGCTCGCAGGTTGCCGGCAGGGTTGTCATCCACTCGATATCGGCGGTGGTGGCGCTCAGCGAATGAACCAAAGGTCTATCCGCCAGGGCAAGGACTGGCCCCGCTGATTTTTCATTCCGATACATTCCAGCCGGCCGGCCGCACGGGCCGGCCGCCGCGAAAAGCTCCGGGTTTTTCAGCCCCCATATGCCGCTTTCGCTGGCGAACTCCGGCTGGAGAGAGCGCGAATGCTTTTCGTGGCTTTGCCGCACTTCATCGGCCGGCACAAAACCAGGTCCGATTTTCCAGGCGCCGGACGGATTCCGATAAATGTTGTAATCGCTGTACAGCACCGCCCCGCGGCCATCCAGCCAAAGGCCCGCCCCTTTTGCGTTATCTATTAAATTTCCGCCTAAGTATACCCCGGAGCTGCCGCTTAAAGTGGCAGTGGTTGTTTCGTGTTTCAAAATGTAGCGCAGCTTATCCGACATGCTTTTTTGGTCCGGAGGCGCGCCTATCATCAGGCCCGACTCCTGAAACCCGGTAAAGACGCAATGCGTCACTCGCAAGCCTGCAGCCCTTTCAACCTGCAGTCCGGTGGCTGGAGACTGGAACTGGCAGTTGTTGAAAACAACATTTTCAGCCTTTTTGATTTTTGCGTCTTCCCGGAAGCAAAGCCGCTCAAACTCAACATGGGCGCATTCCTCCGCCAGCCATCTGCCCGGGATGACAGCCAAATCGCGCCCGCGCCCCCTGATGCGGATGGGCTTTCCGGCTTCTCCCTTCAAACTGAAATCCTGCCATGCGGCATAATTGCCCGGGGCGATATAAAGCGTATCGCCCGGTTTCAAACCGCTCGCGGCGCGCGCCAGGCTGCGCCAGGCATTGCTCACGGAAAGGCCGTCGGCGGAGTCACGGCCGCCCGGCCAGACGAAAAATACATTCCCATCGAACTCACAAGGCCCCTGGTCCTTACCGTCGGGGGCGGCGCCCCGAAAACGCGAGGTCGCCTGGAGGCGGTAATCATGGTTAAGGGGGTCCGCGAACTCTGAAGCCGGATCCAGATTGTCAGGAAGCAGGATGCTGTCGGAGGGGACACCGTGCCCGCGGCCCACGATCGAATCCGAGATGTTATTGCTTCTAACGCTCCATGCCCCAAGCCCGATGCCGCGCTCCACGGTATGGAAATATGCCACCCCGGTCTTTATCTTGAAATCCGAGGAAGGGTTGCCCCAGGCCAGGTTGTTTACCAGGCGGCTTTTGTTTTCCGGTTCGTTGCCGGGCACCTGCCAGTCGCCATAGGTCCCGCCGTCGGTGCCGGTGCCGTAGATGTTGATTCCGTACATGCCGTTCATGAAAGACGTGGAATCGCGGACAACGTCGCGCCGGACGGCGAAGCCCGTCAGACCCCCCATATCGCCGGACCAGAACTTTGACCTATTCGCCCACGCCACGCACCTTTCAATGACGTTGTCACCGCTGCAAACGGCCCCGGAGTTCAGCCCAATACCCCAGCCGTTAAGCCAGGCACGGCAGTCGCGGATGACGCATGACTTCCCGTTGAAAATGAATATGCCCCACACGCCCCCCAGCGTGCCCCAGCTGTAATGAAACTCGTTCCCGGCGTTAAAGCCGGTGACCGCCAGTCCCTCAACGACAACTCTTTGCGGGTTTTTGAGATACAAGCCATGCGTCCCGATCACGGCGGCCGTGTAGCGATGCTTTTCCACTGGCTGCATGTCCGAGGTTGAAATATATAACTTGCCGGCAGCCTGGTCGTGGAAAAAGACCCCCGGGATGAAATCAAGTTCGGCAGCGTTCGGCATTTTATCGAATACCTTCAGGGTGTCCAGTTCGTTCACCGCCACAACCTTGCCGGTACAGGCCAGTTGGGCCACATAGGTAAAGCGGCTGCCATCAGTTTTGCGGAAACCATCTACGGGAATATCGCCGCGCAAAATAACAGTGCCGGGGATTTCCGCACGGATAGTGGTTACTGCGGTGTTGGTTCCCAGGCCGTCCCTGTGCACATTTCCCGGGTATTCCCCGGGAGCGATCGTGAGGGTATCGCCCGGCCTGAGCGCCTCCACTCCTTTCTGGATTGTCAGGAAAGATTTTTCGCGGCTCAGCCCGGTGTTGGCGTCATCGCCCTGCTGGCCGACAAAATATTCAGCCGCGCGCGCGGATACAGAAAGAAGAATAATTGCAAGGAATGCCCGCAATGTGACGACTTTCATCATGCCCCCTTTAGATCAGGCGCTGGAAGCCCGTATGGGCCGGCGGCCCCTTGAGCTTTTCTCTGACTTTGTTTTGGGACAATGCCAGGGAGATGTCGGCAAAGACTTCGGCCACCGCATTTTCATACAAAGCTACGACCGGCTCGGTATGCGCCAGGGTGGTATAAAAACCGCAGCCGGCCAGGAAGCCCCGTTCCAGCATGCCCTGGGTGAAAAGCGTGCGCATTTCATTATGCTGGGGATGGTCGAACTTGAAATGCGCCAGGCAGGGGTAGCCATCCACCACTACCGGCAAATTACAGCGCCTGGCCTGATCCTTCCAGATCTGCTGGATTAACTTGCCGATTTTTTCGATATACCCCGATACGTTTGTCTTCTGCATTTTATCCAGGGTGGCCAGGGCGGCCACGGGCCCGACGCTTTCGGTCCAGTAGGTGCTGCTGATGAACGAGCCCTGCGCCCCGGCCATCGCCTTGGCGGTTCCGATGACCGCGCTCATGGGATGGCCGTTGCCGAGCGCCTTGGCAAAAACAGCCATGTCCGGGGTCACGCCGAACTTCAAATGCGCCCCGCCGAAACACAGCCGCCACCCGATGGTGATTTCGTCGAAAACAAGCAATGCCCCGCATTTTGCAGTCTGGCCGCGCACAAATTCAAGAAATCCAGGGTCAGGGTGGCGGCCGCGGCAAGGCTCCATCACCACTGCCGCCAGGCGCGCGCCGTGCCTGTCAATAATGGCCTGGAATTCATCGCGGTGATTAAAATGAAAAGGAAAGGTGGTATGCCGCAGTTCGCCCGGAACCCCGAGCGGCTGCAGCCCGGGCAGAAGGTGCCCGCGCAGGGCATCGGATTCTCCAAGGTTTGCGGCCAGATACCAGTCGTGCCAGCCGTGATAGCCGCCGATGGCCACGAGGGAGCGGTCTGTCGTGGCCCGGGCGATCCGCACGGCCACGGCCATCGCCTCGCCGCCGCAGCGCGCGAAGCGCGCCTGCTCGGCCCAGGGGTGAATTTTGCAGAGGCGGTCTGCCAGCTCAACCTCCTCCGGCGGGTTCAGGCTGCACATGCTGCCCTTCTTGACCCGTTCGCAGACGGCGCGGGTCACGTCCGGGTCGTTGAAACCAAGGAGACACGCCCCGATGCCGCTGATGGACATGTCGTAGTAATGCTTGCCGTCAATGTCCCATGTCTCGCAGCCGCGCGCACGCTCAAAGTAGGCCGGCCACTGTTCGGGCGCGAACATTTCCGGGCGTTTGCTAAGGAGCTGGGTTCCGCCGGGAATGCGCATCCTGGCATGGGCATAGAGAGTTTTGCCTTTTTTCATTTTTTTCCTTTATAATTGCGGCTAAAAAAGCTTTTTCAGCTGCCCGAGCGCGGCATCCGCCAGCTGCTCGCCGGTGCCGGGTCTGTAAAGGGTCGTGCCCGGCGTGGCGCCATGCCCGCCGCTCCGGAAAGCTTGTTTGACCGGAAAATACCCGGCGGCCCCGTTCGCAAGCTCAATTACGAGCGTGTGCCTGGCAGGCGATTTTTTTTTGATTTTCAACCCGAACTCGCAGAATATTTCGCCCGGCAGCCCCACGATGGCCAAATCGCCTATCCTGATTGCCATGACCTCGATCCGGTCATCCTGATCCTGCACTGCTGACATTTCGCGGTAAATAGTCGCATAAAAAACGTCGGGCACGCCGTCCACCTGCCCCCTCGTTTTGCGCGCCGCCTCGGCCTGCAAAACTTTTGCGCTCCAGTTAAGCAATTTGGCGCTGATTTTCAAGCGCCTGGCCCTGACGATCGTGCTGCTGACGGCAATCGGCCCCGCCCCGATTGCAACGGCGCCGGCGAGGGCTTCCTGCGCCGCAGCCGCCAGCATATAGCCAATCCGCTGGGTCATCTGGTAGCCGCGGCCCTGGAGCGGATCGGCGTGGTCAATGTGATTGATATTGCCGCAGCACCCGTTGAAATAAGGAACGCAGAGGCGCCTGCCCCGGGCGCACATTTTCGAGAAAGCCTCGGAAAGGTATCCGGGAAAATCGGCTGAATAGAGCCAGTTGTCCCCGGCCAGGACGGCGGGATGCAGGCCGAAATTCACCGCCACGGCCGCCGGCCTTCCGCCCCGCGTAACCGCCAGCGCGATTACCTCGGGGTCCACCGGGCCCTGCGGTCTGACAACAAAACCCGGGGCCAGCTTTTCCCAGTTCATATGTGTCCGGCCGTCCCGGCAGAGCAGGCGGCGGTGGAAGGCGAGCCGTTCTTCCCGTGCATGCCCCACCCTGAGTTCGGCAGGCCGCATGCGTTTAGCGGCCAGGACAACGGCCTGCGCGGCTTTTGCCAGGAAACGGGCCATCGCTTCCGGCGGCGAACCCGGGCGGCCCCCGCGCTGGAATACGGCCGGGCCGCTGTGGGTATGGGTTGCCGCAACCAGCACGTGCTCGGGAGGAATCCCCGCACGGCGGAATATGCGCTCACGCATAAAGGCGACATTTTCGGCGTGCAGCATGCAAATATCAACCGAAAGAAGCGCCACCGTCATCCCGCCCCTGTCGCGGAAAACAAGAGCCCGTGCGCAAAGCCGGTCATGCACCCCGCGTGCGGCGTAATCATTGCGGAAATTTCCCATCAGGGGCAGCCCGGCTTCAGGGGTATAGTCTACCTCGCAAACACCGGCTTCGAATGGAGACTCTTCCTTCATTTGTATGATGGAAAAGATATATCATGCACAACCACAATCCCAACAAAAATGCATATAAAAAAGTAATATTATATATAAAAAAACCGGCGCCCGGAGGAAAAATGGCCATAGAATTCTATTTGTTTTGAATTTTGCAGAATAAGGTATATATTTTCTCCCTATGCAACGGCAAATAAATATTTTCACGGGCGCGCTGTCGCAGATTATTTCGGCGCTGGGCAGCCGTGCTCTCCGCCACAAAACTTATGACGCTCGCAACTTTCCCAAGCCGATTCAGTCAAGGCAAGGTTCCGGCGCACATTGCCATGAGGCATGGGAGCTTAAAATCCCGCTTAAAGGCACGCTCCACTGCAGGTTTAACGACCTTAACCTTGACGTTCGCCAGAACGCCGTCCTGCTCATCGCGCCCAAATCCATCCACTTTTCAACCAACCACGCGGACATCATGCGCTGCAGCCGCTGGCTGAATTGTCTCTTCGAAAACGGGGACGTACACCTGGCGCTGGTCAAGGACCGCAAGGCAAAAACCGTTATACACTACGTGCTTTCCTCTGGGCAAAAATCTGAGCTGAGCATCATGCTGGGCACCTCGCCCAACGAATACTGCGATCACATGGCAATGGTTGGCTCGCGCGCCGGCTCCGGCACAAGCCAGATTGCCAGCGGCTGGCTTTACCTCCTCTTTGCCTCGATGCTCAACGTCATTACCAGGGCGACCTCATCCTCGCCGCAGCACGAACTGGTAACGCGCACCATTGCATTGCTGAACAACATGGCGCACGACTCGACGCTGACCATGAAACGCATCGCCGGCATTTTGAATGTATCGCCAAAGTACCTTTCCTTTGTTTTCTGCCGCCTGACCGGCGTGAGCCCCCGGCGCAAGCTCATCCGCATCCGCCTGGAGCGCGCGTTCCGCCAGCTGCAGACAAACAAATTTACGGTGAAGGAAGTCGCGGCCTTCACCGGGTGGCAAAACCAGTTTTATTTTTCAAACAGCTTCAGGCGGCACTTCGGCATAATGCCCAGCATGGTCAACGGCCGCACCCTCAGCCACTGAACCGTTCTGCTGCCAGCCGGAACGCATCGGAGCTTTGCCGGTCCGCAAAAAAAATATCCAATATTTCTTCTGCGTCCGGCCTGGTGGAGCCCGGAACATATTTAGGCAAAAATCCAAGGCTAACATGGGACGCAAAATACCATCAAGAGGCAAAACAGAATTATCACAGTTGCGAAAAACTTAATATGCTGACCGAGATTATTTCTAAGAAGCCTCAAATAAGCACAACTCATTCCCGCAATGATTGTAATACCTCTGCGCAGGGATGGCATAAATACTGTTGAAACTTGCCCAGGCTTAATCACATTTCATAGACCTTGGAATTGCATTAAAATGCTTGTGAATATTTTCACAATAATTAATTGACAATATATTTTATCATGATAATTGTTTAAGTTAATTGGTTGGAAAAGCAAAACAGGAGCTTGGTTTGCCAAAAAGGTTTATTTACTGACCATCCAGCAACAAGGAGATGCGACATGCATAACAAGAACTGCATCATGAGGCTATCGCGATACAGAAGCGCCCTGACCAACCTTAAACTGCTCAATTTCAACAGGGTTTTTTCGGACAACCTTGCAGATGCGGCCGGAGCCACTTCCGCCCAGGTCAGGAAGGATTTTTCCATTTTCGGCCTGGCCGGCAACAGACGCGGGGGTTACCTCGTGGACGAGCTGATTGCCCAGCTGGACAAAATCCTCGGCAAGGACAAGGTCCAGAAATTCATACTGGTAGGCGCCGGCAACATGGGCAAGGCCCTCATGAATTATCCCGGCTTTGAAAAAAACTCGATCAGGATCATTGCCGCTTTCGACATTGACCAGACCAAGCTTGCCCCGAATGCCGGGACGCCGGTTTTGCCCCTGGAACAGGTCAAGGATTTTATCGCGAAGAACTCGGTCCAGTTTGCCATCATCTGCGTACCGGTCCTGGCAGCGCCGCAGGTTTCGGAAATCCTGCTTTCAGCCGGTATCAGGGGCATCCTCAACTTTGCGCCCATCCGCCTCAAGGATCGCGAGGGCTGCGTTATAGAAAACATCAACCTTGTCACGGAGCTTGAAAACATAATTTATTTCGTGAAGGCGCTGGATTCAACAAACGCCTGAGCGGGGCCGGGTTATCGTGCAAAGCCGTCACCTTAAAACCAGAATATTCCTCTCTTTCCTGGCGGTCATCGTCATGCTCTCCCTGGCGATCGGCCTCCTGGGGTGGCGCACCATCAAGCAGGATGTCATCGACCGCGCCCAAAACCAGGTCCGGAACAACCTGTTTTTCGCGCGCGAAATTTACCAGGGCGAGGTGAACAACGTCTTCGATATTGTCCGCTTCACCGCCGCCCGTTATTTCCTGAGGGACGCGCTCATCAAAAACGATCCGGCGCAAGAGGTCCTGGAAAGGTTCGGCATGACAAGGCAGGAGGAATCGCTGGACATTCTCAGCCTGACTGACGCCCGCGGTGTGGTGATCGCCCGGGCGCGCAATCCTGCCGCAACCGGCGATGACCAGTCCGGCGACGAAATGGTAAGCCGGGTGCTGGCGCACAGGAAACCTGTCAGCGGAACGGTGATCGTCCCCGCCGCGGAGCTTGCCCGGGAAAGCCCCGAGCTCGCGGAACAGGCTCGCATCAGGGCAATTGACACCCCGCGCTCCAAGCCGGGCGACGAGCCTGAACTGACCGGCGGCATGATGATCAGGGCCGCCTGCCCTGTCTTTGATTATGAAAACCGCCTCATTGGCGTGGTTTACGGGGGCACTCTCTTGAACCGCAGGCACGCCATTGTCGACCGGGTTAAGGCGATCGTCTTCCAGGACGCCAAGTATGACGGCAAGGACGTAGGCAACGCCACCATTTTCCAGGATGACCTCCGCATCGCCACCAACGTCCTGAACGAGGATGGAACGCGCGCGGTCGGCACGCGCGTTTCGGAAGATGTTTACCGGCAGGTCATCGAGCGCGGCTTGCC
>JBAYWJ010000132.1:0-9547 GCA_041674125.1 Kiritimatiellia bacterium | reverse complement strand
GGCGGCAAGGCGCTTCCGGCCGGGGATGTTTTCCGGGTGGAGCTTGGCGGCCCGACCATCATCACGCTTAAAGACGGCCGCCTGCTCGGAGCCGGGCGCACTCTGCCGCCGGAGCGGCCCGGAGGTCCCTGGAGGGTTGATCCCTCCGATCCCCGGGGGAAAGAAGATGGGCGCATTGTTCTTTTCTGGGTTGATCCGGACAAGGGACTTTTTACGCGCTTTGCCGAGATCGACGGCACCAGCTATCCCGGGATTGCAGAGCATGAAGGCAGGATATGGGTGTCTTACCTTGCATACTGGGGCGACCAGCCGGGAATCTATCTGGCTAAAATTCCAATAAAATAAAAGGATAATTATGTCACAAAAAATCAAATCAGGGTTTGTAATAATGTTACTCATGGCTTTTTCGTCCGTTCTGGAAGCGTCTCAATATTTCACCGGAAAGAATGGCAGCGATGCCAATGACGGCTTGAGCCGGGAAAAGGCCTTCCTGACGGTGCAGAAGGGGATGGACGCCCTCCAGCCCGGCGACACTCTCACGGTTTTGCCGGGCGAATACCTTGAGAACGTGCGCCGCGATGGACTGGGCAGCAACGACGTAACGACCACTATCCGCGCCGAAATTCCGGGGACGGCTGTCCTGCGCGGCGATATTCCTTTGGAAGGATTGAAAAAAGTTGATGGCACCCGCTTTATCTACATGGCCGATATCGCCGTCACGGGCGCGGTGGCGGTTGTGAACGAGCTGGACACGCTTAAGATATTTGAGCGCATGCCGAACGAGGTCGAGCTCAAATTCATTCCCGGGGTGTTTTACCAGGATCAGGCCGCCGGCAAAATCTACATATCAACCTCGGACATGCATCCCGCGGATACGCACCGCTATACGGCTACGGTGATTGCGACCCACGGCATTTACTTGTCCAACGCCCGGCGGGTGATCCTTGAAGGGCTGGCGGTGACGGGGTTTAATGCAATCAAGGAGATGCCCTCCAGTGAACACAGCCTCGGCAGCGTCTGGGGCATTATCGTCGTGAACGGGAAGAATTGCGTTATCCGCAACTGCCAGGCCTGGATGAACGGGCAGGGCATGTCCTTTAATTCAACTGCGGAAACGTGCGGCGATAACATGATCGAAAAGTGCTCGGCCTGGGCAAACGCCACCCAGTTCGGGTCGGGAGACAGAGGAGGGTTCACGCTGATAGACCCGCGGAGAGATGCGGTTCGTGATTCAATTTCATTCCTGAACGGCGAATACGGGATAAATATCCGTGGCGGGCCTTGGGGATCGAATGAGAATTACATGAGCGTGATGGCCGGCAATTTGGCCTGGGGCAACATGTGCGATTACAAGATCAAGACCGGGTTTGGCTACGTCCACTTCGCCGACCGCTGCGTCGGCCTGGGGCAGTGGAGCCTGAACGGCGGAGGACGCTCTGATTATTGCCTGATCGGAAAGTGGAAGATCGATCGCACGCCGGATAATATCAAGCTCGATGAAGAAAAAGATTTGGACATGCAAAAAGAGTTTGCCGACCCGGAGAATTACGACTTCCGGCTCCAGGCGACCTCGCGTTTCAGGAAATCCGCCCCCGGCGGGAAGGATCGTGGACCGTTCCAATACGGGAAGAATATTTTTTACGCAAGCGCTCAAGGCGACGACAAGGCCGACGGGCTATCGGTCGGCCGCGCCTGGAAAACTTTATCACGCGCTTCGCGTGAGCTCCGGCCCGGCGACACGCTCTACATCCTGCCGGGCGTTTATGAGGGAGGTTTTGAGCTAAGCTTGAAAGGCGCCGCAGGTAAGCCGGTCTGCATCAGGGGACGCGGGCATGGCCCGGTAATAATCCGCGGCACTGTCGCGGTCAAGGAAAGCGGCGGCCTGGAAATGCAGCGCCTGATTTTTAATGGAGATGTTCAAATAACAGGCGGGAAAGAAATAGCCTTTGATAACTGCCAGTTTGGCGGCATGGATGCGGCACTGGCGGCCGAAAAACTATCCGGGCTTAAGTTGACCCACTGCGTGTTCGCCGGTTTTAAAAAGGCCGGCTTGGACATCAAGGATTGCACGGGCGTCTGTATGAGCGGCAATATCTTTGACAACGCCGGGTGTCCGGCTCTCAGGGTTGAAGGCAAGGATGGTATCAATTACTCGGATTATAACAGCTATCGCGATCTTGCCAGCATCCGGGAGAACTACTCCAGGCAGCTGGTCCCTGTTTTTGCCGATGAGGGTGGCGTGAAGGTTCTTAAGAACAAGCAGGCGTTTGCGGCTTTGGGTCCGCTGGGTAAACCAATCGGATTGTATCGCGATGAACAAAAGAGCGGCGCCCTGGAGCTGGTTGAACAGCCGAAGGTGCATTCTCTCAGCGCGACGACCGCCAATATCGAATGGATGACATCGCTGCCGGCCGAATGCGAGCTGGCCTGGGGCGACACGCCCGGATGCGCGCAAACGCAAAAATATGATGTCAACCGTTTCGGAGCATTCAGCCTGACGGGCCTCAAGCCCGGGCAAACTTATTATTTCCGGATCAAGTCTCTCCGCGCGCCCAGCGCTTACGGGTGGCTCGGCCTGGCAACGGATGAGGAAATTGACGCCAGCCCCATCGAGTTAAAGGGGGAGCCCTTGTCATTTACCACGCCGAAAGAAAATCCGGCCCCGGTTGCATATTATGTTGCACCGGACGGGAAGGATTCAAACAGCGGCCTGGACCGCAAAAGCGCCTGGAAAACGATCCAGCACGCGGCCGACAAGGCCAATGCCGGCGACACGGTCCTGATAGCCGGCGGCAAGTATTGCGAGCGGGTCATAATCCGGGCGACGGGTGAAACCAACGCGCCCGTCACGTTCAAGTGCCTGCCCGGAGAAAAAGTCGTCATGGACGGCAACGGCAAGGCGCTGAATTCATCTTTCGTTGTCCTGGGCAAAAGCAACCTCCGCTTTGACGGCTTTTACCTGGCCGGCTCAAACCGCGAGCGGCTCGGCGGCTGGATTCACTATCAGTGCGGGGAATTCAAGCTCTACAACTGCAAGAACATCGAAATATCCCGCTGCTTTTCCGACGGGCGCGGAGGCTATACCGCGCGAACCATCACTGCGCTGCACGTCGAGAATTTGCTGGTAAAGAACTGCGTCACCATGAACAAGATGTCGGGCGCCATGTCCTTTGGCCGTTGCCCCGGGATCCGGCTTGAAAACAACATTCTTGCCAGGCCGATGATCAGTTCCTTTGGCCTAAACAACACGGGCGAACAGAAGATGTTCATCGAAAACAATATTTTCACCGACATGCTCGAGAAGAAGGCGAAAATGAATATAGATTTTGCCGAGCTTGAAAATGCCTCCTCGCTGCAGCTCAGGGACAACTGCTTCCTCTTCCGCTGCTTTCCGCCCGAAAAGCGGATTGTCTTCTGTGACGTCGACCATGCCATCCACAAGGTCACGAAAAGCTACACGATCGGCGATTTCGATGCCGAGTTCGGCGACACCCGCACTCTCTTTGCCGACCCGCTCTTTGCCGGCGACCCGGGCGTCAAGGGCAACCCCAAGGACAAATCCGGGTATGCGCCTGACAGGATGATGGATCCCGGCCTGAAGCTTGACTTTAGCTCATTCTTCGCCACGGATCCCGAAGTGGTCAAGCGGGGTATCGGCTTGCAGCCGGAGGCTTTCAAGGATTTTGTTTTTAATCCCTGAGATATGCCTGCATTGGAAAGATAATTTAGAGAGGAAGAAATGAAGAAATCAAGCGTGAATATGTTTGAGCAGTCTTTCGGAAGACAGGCCGCGCGCATAACGTTTATCGGCGAAAAGATGTTCAGGTTCCAGATCGCGCCAGACGGCGTTTTTCGCGACAGCGGCCTGAACCGCTACGGGTTCATCAAGCCGCCTTCCGGTGCCGCGCCAAAGGTCAAACTCACGCGCGGCAGGGGTGGCCTGAAGCTTGAAACCGCGGCGCTGCGGGTGGAGCTCGCGGCGGGCGGCGGCAGGCTGCGGGTATATGACAAGCGGCGGCGGCGGGAAATAATGCGCCAGACGGGAGCTGAATTCAGCGCCGGATCGGCGCGCGTGCGTTTTAAGGCGGATCCGGGTGAGGACTGGATCGGGTTCGGCGACCAGACCCGCTCGCGGCTGTATCACCGCGGCACTGTGGCCGACCTTTGGGTGCGAAATGTAAAGTCATACCTGCCGGTGCCTTTCTTTATGTCCACCCGCGGCGCCGGCACGCTGGTCAACACCACCCATCACCTGGTCTGCGACATGTGCCGCAGCCGCAAGGGGGAATATTTCTGGGATGACCCGCGCGGAGCCGTGGACTATTACGTCTTTGCCGGCGCCGATTTCGCTGAGATGGTTGATGCCTGCACTGAACTCACCGGCAAGCCCAAGCTGCCGCCGGTGTGGGCCTTCGGGCTTTGGTATCTCTGCCGCAGCCAGGCTGATGCCTATGAGGCCGTTAACGACGCCTGCAACTTCCGCCGCGAGCAGATCCCATGCGACGTGTTTGGGTTTGAGCCGGGGTGGATGGAAACATACTATGACTACAGCACCGAAAAGAAATGGAGCCGGGAGCGTTTCCCGGTTCCTTCCTACGCCTGGCAGGGGCCCAACAATTTTCTCAACGCCCTGAAGCGCATGGGCTTCAAGGTGGAGCTTTGGCTCTGCAACAATTACGACCTGACCTGGGAGGAGGAGCGCCGCCTTCGCCGCGTCAACCCGGCTTATGCAAGCCATGGGGCCGGAACCAGCAGCGCCGGGAACGAGGTGGATGAACACCTGCAGGGGCGCGACATGCTCGACAAGGTGACCCGGCCCGGCGAGCCCTGGTTTGAGCACCTCAAAAAATTCGTGGATCAGGGCGTTGACTTTTTCAAGCAGGACGGCGCCCTGCAGGTGCTCGAGCACCCGGACCGTTTGGCGGCCAACGGCATGCATGATGCCGAGCTCCACAACCTCTACCCGCTGCTCTACGCGCGCCAGATGCACGAGGGTTTCGCGGCGCATGCCGGCCGCCGCCCAGTGGTTTTCACCGTGGCCGGCTGGGCTGGTTTCCAGGCCTGGTGCGGCACCTGGGCCGGCGATACCGGCGGCGGCCTGGACACGGTCGGCGGCATGCTCAACCTGGCATTGCTCGGCCACTCGTGGATCACGAACGACATGGAAGTGCATACGCCGGCCGGAATTCATTTCGGCTACCTGCAGCCGTGGAGCCAGATCAACAGCTGGAACTATTTCCGCATGCCCTGGGTGCAGGGCCGGGAACTGCTGGAGATGCACAGGTTTTACGCGCGGTTCAGGGCCCGCCTGGTGCCTTACCTGTATTCCTGGGCATACCAGGCCACCCGCAGCTCCGTTCCCCTGATGCGCCCTCTGACGTTTGAATATCAGTCCGACCTCAAGTGCCGCAAGATCATTCACCAGTACCTGCTCGGGCGCGACCTGATGGTTGCGGCCTTCAAACCCCAGGCCTATTTCCCGGCCGGGCGCTGGAAGGACTACTGGACTGGCGCGGTTGTCAGGGGCGGGCGCTCTCTCAAGATAGCCTGGCCGGCGCAGCGCGGCGGCGGGCTATACGTGCGCGAGGGCGGCATCATTCCCATGGGCCCGGTCATGCAGTACCGCGGCGAGAAGCATCTCGATGAAGTTGAGCTTTATATTTTCCCGGGGAATTTTCAGTCGACCTTTGAGTTTTACGATGACGATGGCGTCTCTTTTGACCACCTCAAGGGCAAATATGCCCTGACAACAATCAGCGCCAGTTCCGCGCCGGGCCGGGTTGAGATCTCCATCGGACGGCCGCGAGGCGCCTATGCCCGCACCGCGGCCGGGCGCCGCTGGGCGCTGACCGTTGCCGTTGACTTCACGCCCCGGAGCGTTTCCGCCGGCGGCCGCCCGCTATCCGGCGCGGATTGGACATATGATGCTCAGCGCGGAGAATTAAAAATTGGTCCCCGGCCAGGCCCGGTTGAGCTGGTTGTGGTGTGAGCGGTTGAGCTGCCGTGGTGCACAAACATTCGCAGGAGAGTGACATATGATGAAGGTTGTTTTCAGACATTGTCTGCCATCGATTGTATTGATCGCGTTTTTTTCATGTGCCGTCATTTCGCGCGCCGACGTCAGCCTGCATTCATTGTTTGGCGACCACATGGTCATCCAGCGCGATTTGGAAGTGCGGGTCTGGGGCAGGGCGGAGCCCAATGAAAAGGTGACGGTAGAATTCGCCGGCCAGAGTGTTTCGGCGGTCGCCGATCAAAAAGGATTCTGGATGGCAAGGCTAAAACCCATGGCGGCCTCGTCGGAATCCAGGGAGATGACCGTTTCTGGGAAGAACAAGGTCATAATCAAGGATGTTCTCGTGGGCGAGGTATGGCTGGCTTCTGGGCAGTCCAACATGTTCTGGCCGGTGCTTAAGTGCTTGAACGGGCAGAAGGAAGTTGCGGATGCCAGCCATCCCGGCCTGCGCCTTTTTCAGGTCCCAAGCGCGGCCGCCGGCGAGCCAAGGACAGAAGTGGCGGGACGGTGGGCGGTCTGCTCGCCGGATTCAGTCGGTGATTTTTCGGCCGTGGCCTATTATTTCGGCCGTCATCTTCACAAGGAGCTCAAGGTGCCGGTCGGCCTGGTGCACGCCAGCATCCGCGGTACTTCGGCCGAGGTGTGGATGTCGCAACGGGCGCTCGAGAAAGCCGGGTCTTTGACGCCGGTGTTGGGCAACTGGAAAAACGAACTGTCCAGATGGAATCTTACTCTTTATCCCGACCCGCAAAAAAATGCCTGTGAATACTGGCAAAAATCATTGAAGGGTTTGGCCGATTACACGCAGCGCTGGGGGGAGTTAAGGAAGAAAGGCGAAAAGGATCCGCTGAAGGCGATGTCCAGGGAATACCTGGTTGAGTTCGAGCAGCACCAGAAAATTGACAGAACATTCAAGCAGAAGCTGCCCTCCGGCTTTTTCAACGGTATGATCCACCCCCTTGTTCCCTACGGCATCCGGGGCGCCATCTGGTACCAGGGCGAGGCCAACGTTGACCGTGCGAATAGCTACCGGGACCTGCTCGGCATCCTGATCGGCGACTGGCGCCAATACTGGGGGCAGGGCGACTTTCCA
This sequence comes from Kiritimatiellia bacterium, assembly GCA_041674125.1. Lineage (GTDB taxonomy): Bacteria > Verrucomicrobiota > Kiritimatiellia > JAAZAB01 > JAAZAB01 > JAQUQV01. The sequence continues at coordinate 2,438 of JBAYWJ010000132.1, read as the reverse complement.
TTCCTCGTGGTCGGCCTGGCCAACTACCTGGCGCGGGCGGAAGAGCCCGGAGATTCTGGCTGGGCGCGGCTGCGCGAGGCGCAGTTCGGGGTCCAAAATGCGACTGCAAACACCGGTTTTGCCAACACGATTGACCTCGGCGAGGCGAAAAACGTTCATTACAAGAACAAGCAGGATGTCGGTCTTCGGCTGGCGCTGGTCGCGCTGGCCAAAACATACGGGCAGAAAGTGGAATATTCCGGGCCGGTTTTCAAGTCGATGGATAAAACAAAGGAAGGCTTGAAGATAAATTTTGAGCATGCCGCGGGCGGCCTGGTCACCTCTGACGGCGGCGCGCCCAAGGGCTTTGCCGCGGCCGGGGTGGATAAAAAATGGCACTGGGCCAAAGCCGGAATAACAAATGATTCTGTTATCCTGACATGTGACGCCGTCAAGGATCCGGTGGCGGTGCGCTACGCCTGGGCCGATAATCCTGAAGTGAACCTGTATAACCGCGAAAAGCTCCCGGCCGTGCCTTTCCGGACCGACGACTGGCCACGCGAAAAAGAATAATGCAACTTTCTGGGGATTATTTACAAGAAGTTAAAGAAAAGTTGAGTTTTTGTAGGTTTTCCAAATTATGTTCTGTTGAAGACAGGAACGGCGAATATGTGCCTACCTGCGGGGAGCGCTTGATGTTCTTCTCGAAGGCGGCTGGTACGGCAATAATTTGTTCCGGCGTAGCTCTGAGCGAAGCCGGATGTTAGCGAGTGGCGAATTTGGTTTCCGTCAGCTGACGGATTCGCAAAAGCAAGGTAAGTCCGGCCCAGATAGGCCGGCGCTGCCCGACCTTCCTTCGCCCGCCGTAGCGGAGCTTCGCGAAGGCGGGAGCGCTATCCTCGCGGATGCGCGAGGGTGGCAACGGGATAGATGGGCCGGAATCGCCGCCGCATTTTGCGAACCAAATTCGACACATATGGAAAGAAAAAAAACAGATGAAGAAGTAAGCAATCATAATAGGATAGAATATGACCGCAAAATCAAAGCAAACGCACGAGCATTTCAAGGCTTCGCTCCGTGGCGAATCAATCACGAAAATATGGGATGGAACGCGCATCACGGACCGCAATGGCGACCGGATTGAGTTTCCGGACCTGATCAGGTTCAAGGGCCACTGGTACTGCGCGTTCCGCGAAGCCGAGATACATAACAACCACCCATCCGGCCGGGCGCGGATCATACGCTCGCACGACGGTAAAAAATGGGAGACTGTAAGGTTCCTGGCATGGGATTGCGGGGACGTGCGCGAGCCTAAGTTTTCAATCACGGCCGAAGGCTGGCTGATGATCATCACTTCCGTTTACTTTGTTTCCCGGGAGCCGCGCATGGATTGCGCCATGTTTAAGAACAAGGGAGCTGCCGGTTACACCCCGCCCGAGGGCCTGAAGGCGAAGGAGAACGCCCAGCACTACCAGCTGGACTGGCTCGGGACCACGCTCAACCTTTCCGACAATGATTTGGAAAAGAATGTGGCCCAGCAGACAATGACATGGCTTTCCCCGGACGGCGTGAACTGGAGCGGCGCCTATGCCTGCCATACTGGGATCAATACCTGGCGCTGGGATGTTGCATGGCACAACGGCATGGGATACAGCATTGCCCAGTGGGGCAAGCACATGATGGGTGCGCTATACCGCACGCGCGACGGCAAGAGCTGGCGTTTGTTGAAAGATGCCTTTTTACCAAAGGGGCACGGCGGCGAGGGTGCTTTGGCGTTCGGCGCGGATGGAACCGCGTATTGCCTGCTGCGCGGCAGTTCGCGCACACAGGCATTTATCGGCATCGGCAAGGCGCCTTACTACCAGGAGTGGGAATGGAAGCAACCGCTTTGCGACTACGGGGCTTCCCATGGCGGTGCGCGTCCCATTACTGAAGTTTTAAGGGTGGGGCTAGGCGGGCCGAACTTGATCTGCCTTAAAGACGGCCGCCTCATAGGGGCTGGCCGGGCGCTCGGGCCCGGTCGCGATGACGGGCACGCCACTCTCTTCCTGATTGACCCCGCTAAGGGGTTGATGACCATGCTGGCCGAGATGGACGGCACTTCGTATCCCGGATTGGCCGAGCATGACGGCATGATCTGGGTCACCTATGTCGGGAGCGCCTGCCATAGGAACATCTGGGAGGTCTATTTGGCCAAGGTTAAAATACCGGATTAAAGAATCAATATTTTCAAAAGTAGCCACAAAGATGCACAAAAGTCACAAATAGGATAAATATAATGGCAGTAAAGCAGGACAATGCTGAAAAATGGGAAACGGATGTCTTTGCCAAGGAAAGTTACGAGCCGCCTTTTTATCGCATTCCGTCCATGGTAATGACGCAGAAGGGCGTGCTCCTGGCCTTCTGCGAGGCGCGCAACAACGCCAGCGGGGACCATGCCGAAAACGATATCCTCCTGC